>CAMAXY010000026.1 GCA_945862215.1 Singulisphaera sp. GP187
GCTCGATCAACATGAATGAGCGCGCGCTTCTTTGCATCGTGATCGGGAACTTCAACGCCACGAGAAACGAGTGCGACTTGCGCTTTGCAATCCTTCCATAGACGCGCATAATTTGCATCTGAAATGAAAGTTGCGTCGGATTCTTTCGATCCTCGCAAGTCGCCAAGACCGTGAACGACGATTCCACTTGGACCGTCGAGTTCACCGCCGACTTTCGTCGCTATCTCTTGAGCGGTGAGTTTCATCAATCAACTCTTGCCAGCAGGAATTGTTGTCGTAGTAGCTGGAGTCGCAGCTGGAGTCGCAGCAGGCGTCGCATTTGGAGTCACGGCTGGAGTCGCAGCTGGAGTGGTCATCACTGGATTTGCTGCGCGAAAATCCGAGTTCAGTCGTTCGATCAGAGCATCAGTTATGTCGAGCGCTGGATTGCTGTACAGCATTCTTCTGCCATTGATCTGTTGCATTGTCCCCTCTAGGTTCGTTGGGTTGATCCCAGGGACCGTATCGTCGATGAAGACGAAGTCGATTTTCTGTTCCTTCGCCAAGAGTCCGCACGTACTACGAATCGAAACATATGTTTCACGAATGGAATTGGCTTGTTCGGATTCCATTTTTAACTTTGCGAAACTCTGCAGCGCGCTCAGGTCGCCAGCCTTCAAAATAGCCTTATTCATAGCGTCATTATGCGCAGGTGTCCCCACTTGATAACTGTCCAGATCTTCCTGCATGCTCTTGACGGCGTCGGTCATCGTAGCGAGTCGTTTTTCTAATTCGCCACGGAGTTTTACAGAACGTGATTCAGCGGCTTTCAGTTGATCAAGTGAACGATAGATCTTTTCGATATCGACTGAAGCGACGATGGTCGGCGCAGTTGGAAATCCTGCAGCAATGAGCAGTGCACCTAGGACAAGGGCGACTGGAAGAAGAATTTGATTTGTTCGCATTGTGGTCTCCAACAGGTTGATATTCAGTGGCGAAAAGAGTTTTATGGCTTGGCAATTGGCGCAACGGCAGCACTCGGAGTTGAGCGAGCATTGTTCATACGTAGGATGAGTTTTTCAGTCAGATCATCTGCCTTTGCGGCATAGAGAACTCTGCGCCGCGAAATCTGTTCGACGACTTGCTGGGCGAGAGGCACTTGATTGCGGCGATCACGTTGAAAATCTGCAGTGCCGTCATACACCAAGACATACTGATATCCCTCGGATTGCGCTAATTTATCCGCTTCGCTGACAATTGTTCGATAGAGACCTTCCCAGCGAAGTGCCTGTTCGCGATCCGTTTCCATCTGCTTGGTCGTTGCCCATTCCTTCAATTGCAATTGTTCCAAAGCGAGTCCATCTCGTAGGCTTCCACGCTCTTGCGGATCAGTAACGGCGTCAGACTCGCGCGCACGAACTTCGATTTGCTCTTTACGTGTTTTGAGTTCCAATTCAAATCGATTTGCCATTTGAGTCAATTCTATTTCCATCTCGCCGCGCTGTTGGATTTTGTCCAAGATTCTGCGGATGTCAACATTGGCGACAGCCGAAGGTTGGGCGCTCAATCTGCCGACGGTATATGCAGCACTTCCCGCAACACATGATGTTGCAATCAGAACCGCGACGATAAATGATGTCTTTCGTATGCGCTTCTCCATATGGGTAAAGAGTGTAGTGCAGAACGCCCCAAAACTGAACTAGAATGGGAGTTCCGCAGTGAAACTGAAGGTTTGCGTTGAATCGGTTTCGTATTTCACGACGGGCACAGCGAAATCGAATGCCAAGGGAGCTTGACCCAACTGAGGAATGTAAAGGCGAACACCGCAACCAATCGAGACTCGATATGGAGTGAGGTTGAAGCTGTCGGTGACCGTTCCCGAGTCTGAAAAGACCACCCCGGAGATGAACTTGTCGAAAATTGGCACTTCATATTGAGCGCCAGCAAAGAATCGAAATGTTCCACCGATGGGTTGTCCATCTGGCAGGCCATTTTCGTTGACGGTTGGTGTCAGAGATGCGGGCGTCGGCGGATCGGCTCCAATTTCCTCAGCACTCAGCGGACTGATCGCTCGGAACTCGAATCCTCGAAGAGAGCGACCACCAAGATAGAAGCGTTCTGAAACTGGAGCGCTGCTTCCAAAAATATAACCCGAACTTGTGTTCAGTTTCAGAACACTCTTGCGCCCGAAGAAATCTTCACTCAGCGGAAACCATGTTGTGAAACTGCCTGCTACCAATGGGTACGTGTACCCCCCGCCGAGTGCGCCGAAGTATGCGAGTTCCCCTTCGAATCGAGAGCCTCGACTTGGTCGCATTGGATTATCCAAATTCGTTCGAGCGAAAGTCACTCCAACGGAATTGATGAATAAAGGGCCGCGATCGTTGTAGACCTCGATGGGCGTGCTCCCGTCAAAGTCCGTCATGGTGACATCTTGAAGTGAGACACGAACCGAACCTTGCCACATATCACCAAAGGCGCGGCCAAGACTGAAACTTGATGCAATACGCTCTTCAGTGAATGTGTTGTAAATCCGATTGCGATAGAGCAAACTGGTTCCAAATCCGTAATCACTTTCGAGAAAGTTCGGATCACTGAAACTGATTGAATAGTTGCTGACTTCAAGACCTGGAGAAATTGCAATGCCGAAACTTTGGCCAGCACCTCGGAAGGCACGACCGCTGACGAATTCGTCGAGAGTTTGGGGCGTATCAGCGATGTCGAAATTCTGCTGATTGAGCGCGATATTTCCAGCCAATCCAGTATCTGTTCCCGCGCCGACTCCAAAGCTGATGCTTCCTGTGTTTTTCTCTTTTACTTCAACCAAAACATCACGAACATCTGGAGTCTTTGGGTCTGCAGTTTGCGGCGTTATCGTGGCTGAGGAGAAAAGCCCCGAACCTTCAAGACGACGCTTTGCAACTTCAATTTCGTGTCCATCGAGCGGACGGCCTGGTTGGATTCGGACGCGCCGCCGAACGACACTGTCCTTTGTCAGATAGTTGCCTTGAATCCGCACTAAACCTGCGATGAATGGCGATGTCTCACGAATCGTCACGACCATGTCGACCTCGGCTTCTTCGCCAAGTCGAATCCAAGTTTGATCAACTCGGGCATCAATGTACCCCATCGTTTGGTATGCCTCAGTCACGGCTTTCGTCGATGCATCAACTTTATCAAGAGTATAAAAATCTCCAGGACGAATTTTCATTAGTCCAAGAACTTGTTCTGGTCGCATCACTCGAGTGGTGTCGCGAGGCCCGCCATCTGCGGATTCGAAGACCACAGACCGAAGGCGATACTGGCGCCCTTCACTGATTACGAAAACCACTCGTGCTTCTTTTCCTGTTGCTGAAATCTCGACGCGCTTGTCCACGCGAACATCAAGAAAACCTCGATCTTTATAAAACTTATCGAGAGTGGCAACATCGTCAATCAACATATCTTGATCGAGATTTCCCAGCGAAAAGATAAAAACCCAAGGCTTGGTTTTGATCTGTGCGCCAAGTTGGTTTGTTGTGAATCGGTCATTTCCAGAGAAAACGATTTCGCGGATTCGAACACGAGGCCCTTCGACAATTCGGAAAATGAGAATGCCCGTATCGAGCAGGCGAGTTTCGTCCGCCTCGACTTCGATCATGTAATTGCCTTTGGCGCGATAGAGATTTTTGATCTTTTCAATGGCTCTTTCAAGAAGAAAATCGTCGCGCGGACTTCCTGCATAGAGACCGATCACCGCTCGAAGTTCCTGATCTGAAGCGACTTTATTTCCCACGACCTGAACATCTTTAATGATGGGCTGCTCGATGAGGATGTATCGCACACGCACAGTGCCGTCGGGGAGAAGTTCCGCGTCGGCAGTCACAGAATCAAAGTGCCCGAGTCGATACAGAGTCGTCACATCGTCTTTGATTGACTTTGACTCGAAGGGTTGGCCCGTTGCGATTCGCAGGTTATTGCGTATTTCTTGTTCAGTCACTCGGCCGAGTCCTTGAATGAGAACCTCCGAGATCGGCCGATCTGCAAGGGCTTCGTCATCAATATTGGTCGTCACGGTGGAAAAAGCACTTGCGGAAACTGCAATCGAAGTGAAGCAGATGGCCAGAGAGACCAAGCGAAGAATTGATCTCGTGATCTGAGCCATCATGAGTTGTCAAGGTTACCCTTCAAGTACATCTCGCGCCGTCCTGCCTGAAGCTTCGCCTTACGCTAGGCTTTCTCTCATGAGTACAAATCTGCTGCGGACTTCCTTTTATGATTTCCACGTCGAGCACGGAGGAAAGATGGTGGATTTTGCTGGCTGGGAGATGCCGCTTCTTTACACCTCGATTTTGGAAGAGCATCGCCATTGTCGCTCGGCGGCGGGTTTCTTTGATGTCTCACATATGGGGCGACTTCGATTCAGTGGACGGCATGCGCGAAAATTTCTTGATTCTGTATGCACGCGCCAGATTTTTGGGATGCAAGTTGGTCAATGCCGTTATGGAATCATCTGCAACGAGCAGGGCGGATGCTTGGATGATGTCATTATCTATTGCTTTGATGAGTCAGAGTATTTGATGGTGTGCAATGCATCGAATCGTCTGAAGTTGCTGGCCCACTTTGCCGCGGTGAAAGGCGACATGAGTTTCAAGCTCGAGGATCAGACTGAATCCACTGCGATGATTGCGCTGCAAGGACCCAAAGCGATTGAAATTGTCGGAGCATTGTCGCGCGAAATTCCCACGCTGAAGCGATATCGATTCGTGCAAAAAAGTTTGATCGTCGTGAAACTGATCGTCAGTCGCACGGGATATACCGGCGAAGATGGCGTCGAAGTGATTCTGGGATCTTCGATGGCTCGTGCAGCGATGGGCATGTTCTTGAAGGATGTGAAAAGCGGACAGAGTCCCATTCGGCCGATTGGACTTGCTGCGCGAGACACGCTTCGGATGGAAGCGGGAATGCCACTGTATGGTCATGAAATTGATGAAAACACAGATCCACTTTCGGCTGGACTTGGATTCGCAGTCAAAGTCGACAAGGGTTCAGATGACGAAAAAATTGGTCGATTTATTGGGCAAAATGCACTGGAAAAAATTGCGAAAGAAGGTTGCCAACGCAAACTTGTTGGCCTTGGATTGGAAGGTCGCCGCAGTGCACGCCAAGGTATGGAAGTTCGTCAAGGATCGAAGGTTGTGGGCAGAGTGACGAGCGGTTGCCTCTCTCCAACTTTCGATCGGCCGATTGCGATGGCATTCGTTGATTCAAATTTGATCGACGTGGGGACGAATCTTGAAGTCGATCTGCGAGGAACTGCAGTTGGTGCCGTCGTGGAACCACTGCCGTTTCTGCGCGCTGTGCCAAAAGTCTGATTTTAAATATCGATTGTTGAAATCAAAGTTCCTCGAGGCAATGCCCAGCGTTAATTCCCGCTTTGCTTTGGCCGAGGATTTTTCGAATACTTGGTCTGATGCTTGGAAGAAAGCAACTCAGTCAGGGGCGATGAGGCCTCGCCTTGTTTGAATTTTTGTTTGGATTTTTGGGAAGGCAGTTTTTCGTCGCTCTCTTCCGAATCAGTACGAAAGAGCAGAGCAAGCGATTGGTTGCTGCCGAGTTGCCGTCCAAGTCTTTCGAGGGTTTCAACTTCAATCTGTCGAACGCGTTCACGAGTCAAGCCGACTCTAATACCCACTTCATGAAGTGTCAGCGGTTCGGTTCCATTGAGGCCGAATCGCATGCGAAGGACCTGGGCTTCGCGAATATCAATCGTGTCAAGAAGTCCGACAATAACTTTTAAGATTTCATTTTCTTCAATGACGACCGTTGGGTTCTTCGTCATCGTGTCTTCGAATACATCGGCAAGATCTGCAACATCGCTGTCTGGATTATTCGAGACAACTTGATTTGGCGAACTATACGCGCGGAGGGCGCGACGAATGACTTGTAGCTTGCGAAGCGGAACTTGCATTTCACGAGCGAGTTCTGACATAGATGGAGGATGGTTTAATTTTTCCTCAAGCATCTTCGACGCTGCTTTGCAGCGACCAATCAATTCGATCATGTACGCAGGAATATGAATCGGCTGAGTCGCATTGAGCAGCGTTCGCTTGATGGACTGTTTGATCCACCACGAGGCATATGTGGAGAATCGCGCGCCTTGCGCAGGATCGAAACCTTCAACTGCGCGGATGAGACCAACATTACCTTCTTCGATCAGGTCCGGTAGGGAGATCCCTCTATTCATATATCCCTTGGCAATCGCAATGACCAATCTGAGATTGGCAGTGATCATCCGATCTTTCGCCGCGGCATCATTGTCGTTGATGATCTGCCAACCGAGTTGACGTTCCTCGAGTGGAGTCAACAATGCAACGAGACTTATCTCGCGCACATACATTTGGATTTCAGTTTTTATTTCAGACTTCGCCACGCGAACCTCTCATGGTAAGTTGGAAGGATACCCAAATGCCAGACTATTTTTCGATGACTTGCGCCACATTTGATTCTGCCATCCCGAGAACGATAGCCAATTGACCCAATCCCAAGGCAACCACGAGGACGATATTTCCCTAATTCTTGGGCGGTGGGAATTTTCGGATGGCACTCCCAGAGTGCGATATTTAGATGGAATCGGAGAAAATCGACGTATTCAGATTCGTTTGGAGGCCGGAATTATTCAGTTTGAGTTGCAAGGGCGCCCGGACGGCAAACATCCCGAGGGAGCGGAGTCTTGGTTGGAATTCTGGGGGGCAAGTACAGAGAAATTAGCGCAAAATGAATGCGAGATATTGCGCGGGGAGGTCCTTTTGTATCACCAACGGGCAGCCGCATTTCTGATGCTGGAGGATTTCGCTTCGGTCGTGCGCGACTGCGACCGAAATTTATTCGCGTTCGACTTTGTACGGAGTCGTGCCACTCGTGGAGCAGACCTGCAGCCATTCGATGCGATTCGCATTACAACTGTGTTGTTGCGAACGCGTGCAGAAGCATCAATGTGTATCCGTATTCGCGATACGCAAGGAGCACTTGCAGCGATTGACCGTGGCTTGGCAAATTTGCACGGGGGAGCAGGGTCATCGCACCGATTGGCAGAAGATGATTCTTCGGAGGCGTCGATGCTTCGTGCAATGCGTGACACGTTGGTTCCAAAATTGCCGTCGAGTCAACGAGTTGATCTTGAATCAAGACTGAAGCACGCGCTGCGGATGGAAAATTATGAACTCGCTGCGATCCTTCGCAATGAGTTGCGTCAGATTGGCTATTAGGGCGATCCGCTTGGGGGACTTGCTATTGAAGAAAACTTTTCGAGTGCGCTTCGATGCGGTTCGCCGCCAAGCGCGGGATCTAGCGCGCGCAACCTCGCAAGTCGAGCTTGGACACTTTCGCCGCCGCGTCCTGATTCCTGTGCGATTCGCATTTGAATCACTTGAGAGATCCACCATTCTTTCGATCCTTGTGCGACACGCCCAGCAAGGTCACGTGCGCTTGCCATTGCACGCGTCCGCAGCGCATCGCGGAGTATTGTATTTTTTGTGCTATTCGCAGCGATTTCCGCAGATGAAAGTGCCTCGGTCAATCGCCGAAAGTCGTCGATTGTCGCCCAATGTTTCGCGGCGATGGCATCCGAGCGAGCAACTGCAGAATCCCAGGAGTTTTCATAAATGGCCGCATCTGCGGCAAGTCGCGCGAATGATTCCGTGAGGGCGGAGGTGGAGTGCGTTTCGAGAAATGGGAAAAGATTTTCCCAAGCCTCAAGTGCGTCGAGGGCGCGTTGAGCCGCAATGATGGAATTCGCATTGTCTGTCGCACTCATCGAGGCTGCAAGATCGACCTGTCGCTTTGCAAAATCCACGATGCAAGTCAGCGCCATTGGATTTTCTGCTGTCATAAAACTTGCGGGAAGTCCTGCGAGTTCTTTGTCAAGTGCATGTCGCGGAGGTGTTCCGTGACGCGCGGCGCGTTCAAGTCGAAGTCGCAAAATTCTTTGCGCGTCGTAAATTGTCCAAGCATTCCACGCAGCGATGGTTGGGATTTCAACGGTGCGCATTGCCTCCTCGTGGGATGACGAGAGAAAATCTGCAGCAACTCGAGCGGCATATGCGGTTGCAGTCACTCTGGATCCTGGGTCAAGTCTCGCACTGCGCGCAGCGCGGTCAAGATCATCAATTCTCGCCGCCGCCTGCGAGAGCGCAGCAATTTGATCGGCGCTTGGAGCAGTCGATTGCGCTAGAAAGTCTTGAATCATGCGTCGCGCTTTGAGAGCCTCCCACTGCGCAACCGTACTTGGCCGCGAGGGAAGTTCAGCAAAGCGTGTTGATGCAAGAGCAAGTGTTCGTTCGAGATTCGCTTCACGTCCGTTGGGATTTGCTCGATCAAGTGCAAGTTCAATATCCAAGGCCGTCTGCATCGAAGTCAGTGCCATTGGTTCCTGTGGAGCGCACTCTGCGAATCGACGATAATCATCAGCAGCAGCGGGCCAGTCGCTCTTACTGGAATGGATTTCCGCAAGTACTTCGAGTGCTGAGGATTGTGCTTCTATATCGATGGACTGATTGGAGAAGCTATTCAGCGTTGCAAATTCTGCGGGAGAGTTTGGATTCTGCAGCAAATTATCTCGAGCGATTGCGATCATTGCCAACGGCTGCAGCTCTGTATCAATGCGGACGCCACGCAAAACTCCTGCAAGGCGCTCCAAGACTGCTTTGCGAACTCCGGCACGCTCTGATGGTTGTGATGCGCGGAGTGTCATAATCCATGGACTGAGAGATTGTTCGGTGGTCGCAGACTTTCCCGCAAAGACGCGGGACCGAACGAGCGCATCGGCGGTCAACAATCGCAAAGCGGTCGGTAAATTTGGTGTGACGAGAAGTGCTGAAAGTTGCTTGAGAGCATCGATGCCGTGTCCGTCATTCATAAGAGATTCAGCAGCCAATATTTTTGTAAGTACTGTCAGCATCGGATCACCCACCAACATCACGCGTGTAGCTCCAAAGCGTGCGATGTCTGATTGCATCGCGACGGATGCCGCCGCGACTTCTGCCAGGTCTGCTTCGGGTCTCAACCGCGGTGGAATTTGATTGCGAAGCTGGGTGATTGTCTTCAGCAGCAACGCAGCTTTCGCTTGGCGATCGCGCTGTTGCTCTGCAGATTGCGTTGATCGATCGATCGCAAGTCGAAACGCCTTCACTGCCGCTGCAAGCATCGGACGTCGGCCATTTGCATCATCTTCCAATCGCTGGGCAAGCAGAGTCCCTGCAGCAATTGCTGTTTTCGTAATGGTTTTTTCAGCGGCCGATGCGAAATCGAGTTGTTGCTCGATGCGGTCCAGCGATGCATTTGCTCGGGGCAAGATCTCTGCCACCGGCGCTCCAGCGATCGCTTCAACTCCGCCGTCGATTCCAAGAAAGCCAAGAACAAATTCATCTTCCGCTGCATCAGTGAACCAAAGAATTGAGCGTGGGTCATTCGCATACGCTTTGATAAGTGATTTGCGTGTGTTTCGCAGTTGCTCGAATGCAATCACTCGATCTGGCAAGAGAGTTGATGGACTTGTCAGAATCAATCGCGAAAGTGCCATGGATCGAAGCCGAGTCGTTGTTCGATCTGCTGCGGCAGTTGATGGCTCAATGCGCTCGAGGTCCTCGAGTGCGCGGGCAAGACCCAAGTCGCTGATGCCACGCAGGAAATCTTCTTCCAGGATTTGGGTACGCGTTGGATCGGGAACTTCCTGCGCAACTGCAACCTGCGCCGTGAAGCCAGAGATGGACAGCGCGCAGAGCAAAATGTTGATGCGCAGATTCGTCATGGTTGGAGCGATTGGGTTTGGTGCGTGTGAGTGTTCACCGTTTGGACTCCGCAAATCCGATGTTTGCATATCCCGCGCGGACAGCTGCGTTGAATCCATCCACTGCGTCTTGCCACTGTGAACCAGCAGCGGGAACAACCAGAATGGGATGTGACGATTCAAAGAGGCCATCTGTAACGCCTGGCCGACGGCGCAATTGCTCCATCGCTGTGGCGAGTGTGTCGAAGTTTTCTGCAGTTCGTCGTACGCCATCGGCACGAAGTTCGATGGAGCATCGATCGCCATCGCGAATTCCCACGATGATTTGCAGCGGAGAATCTTGAAGCGCCAGCGGATCCGCCGTTGTCCCGCGGGATGGAAGATCGAGGCGATAGACCTTTTCATTGCGCTCAAATCGAACCGTACAAACAAAGAAAACAAGCAAGAGAAAGACGACGTCGATCATCGGAGTCATCGCCAGTTGCAGTTTGAATCCTTGGGCTGCGCGGTTTCTATTCATGTTTCGCCTTCTGTTCATGAATCGCCGATTGTTGTTCAAGCGCACAAACTCGAATCGTCACGCCCTGCGCTCCTGCTTGAGATGCCGCTTGCGCAATGGCGCGCAGTGCAGGTTCGACCTTGTCATATCGCAGCGAACGATCTGCACGAATATCCACGGGCAATGTTGGATCGCGACGAATGCGCTGCGTAATCGCATCGGCCAAAGCACGACGACCCGAATCGTCGTCAGAAAATTTCTTCGCCCCTAGTGAAAGAATCGTTTGATCGCCGTTGGCAATAACATTCACTGCCAATCGAGGTCGAGATCCTGCCGAAGTCGTGGCAGCATGACGAGGTTCTGGAAGTGACACAGGAGGCAATTGCTCGCCGCCCATTCGAGCAACCAAGATAAAAAAGACGATCAGTAAGAACGCCAAATCAATCAGTGGCGTCATGTTCGCGTCGATTCGAGCAGGTCCTCGTGCATGCAACAGACTCACGAATGCGATCCTCTTTCTGATGTGTGTGACGCGGCTTGAGCCGTGCCGCGCAATGTGACTTCCAAAGCTTCCGCCATGAGCGCGTCAATCCAATTGCGAACCATCGCATATGCCAACAATGCGGGAATCGCCACGATGAGTCCCCAAAAAGTTGTGACAAGCGCTGTGCCGATACCGCCAGCAAGAAGAGCTGGATCCGCCTGACCGCCGGATGCGGAGACGGTTTGAAACGCAACAATCATTCCATAGACAGTGCCGAAAAGTCCGATCATCGGACTGATTTGCGCAAGCACATTCAAACTTTCAATTGAACGGAAACGACGGGCGGCACACTCTTCTGCAGTTTGTTCTGCCGCATCGACAGCGCCGGATCGACCCAGCGGAAGCGTGTCAATCGCGGCCTTCGCCATGCGTGCGAAGTCGCTGCCATCGGCGGCAACAACCGAGCGTGCCTCGTTCGTCGAGCCTGTGGAACTTGCGCGCAGAAATGCGTCAGCGGTTGCTGCAGGCATGATGATCTTGCGACGATGAGAAATCAGCGCAGCGGTAATCAAACCGATACTGATCATGCTCATTGCGATGAGCAACCAAATGATCAGACTTCCAAGCCACTCGATTTGTGTCGAGCCGTCTGGAAGTGTGCTGGAAGAAACGAAAAAAATACTGGCTGCGTCGAGAGTCGATGAAAATTCGGTTGGTGTGTTCATATGTATTGATTCTTGTTGATGATGGTTTTTATGGATTCTGGCTGGTGGTGATCGGTGATTTTTGGGACGCACGAATGACGGTTTCTGCACGTGCCGCGGTGGTCTCGAGGCCGAATGATTGCGCTCCGCGCAGTGCAGCACCAGCAAGTCGAACGGCAGTGCGTGGATCACGGTCGTTGAGCAGGCTGATTTCCGCAGCGCTCACAAGCGCAACAGGAGAGGAGCGGTGGAGGGGTTCTGTGATGCCAATGCGTAAGAATGCGATACGAGCAGATGGAATATCGCCAGACTTCAGCAGTGCGATCGCTTGATCGAGTCGATGCGTGGTTTCATCAGCAGGTTCTGTCGAAGTTGCTTCATCGCTTGCACGAAGATCTGCCATACGCCGAACGAATCGATATGCACTTGATCCACCATGTTCTCGAGCGATCGCTTCGAGAGCGCCAAGAGGCTCTGCCTCCATCAGATGGATGCATGCAATTTGCGCCTTTCGCCGCCCAGTTTGCGCATCTTTTGGATTGAGCGCATCAAGATCCGCCAAGAGCGAGTCGCGATCAGTCGGTTGATCAGCCGCACCCATCAAGCCAGCGCTGACAATCACAATGGTGTCGGGACGCAACGCTATTGCGACGCGCAGTGCTTTGCGCACATCACTATTTCTGCCGGGAGTGATTTCATCAAGCAACCAACTCTTGAGCGTTTCGATTCCTTGCTGGCCAATGGTTGGGCCGGCTCTTCTCATCTGTACGTCTTGTGCAAGAAACGCTTCGCCTCCTTGAAAAGCGACGACCGCAAATTGTTGCTCTTCGCTCAATCGTGTAATCGAGTTGATCACTTCTTGTACGGCGGTTGGATATGCACCAATCATCGATCCCGATGCGTCGAGCAGATAGACGATGCGATTGGCAGAAGTTTGACGAAGGCCTGAGACAGTGACGATGCTGCGTGGACTTGCCATTGGCCGCAATGAGCGTTCAAGTGCGCCGATCAGTGCGTCTCGATTTTGTTCAGTAAATGCAAGTATTTCACGCGATGCATCTTGTGCTGCAGTCATCGCAATCGCCGTGTTGGCGACATTTTCGCGAACTGGAATCGCCGCAGAGACTGGAGCATTTTGCACAATTGGTGGTGAATCACTTGGTGCGGCTTCAAACGAAAATGTCGCACCGTCTGCGAGTGCAGGATCCGTTTGTTCACGCCAATCACTCATGACGAAGACTCCAACTGTCATGAGGAGCAAAGCAAGACATCCGTGGACGACGGCAGAAAGAATCCACGGAATCAACCGCCGTGCGCGCATGAGTTAAATCGACTCTTTTCGTGCAGGTTTCTCGCCGCCGACTGCGCCACCCTTGGACTTCTTCGGAGCTGCTCCCATCAGTCCGTCGACGCTAAAAAAACCAGGGCCGACTAGCACGATGTTGAGTGCAAGGAGAAAGAGCGAGACTTGCGCGATCGCTTGCAGGCGGCTTGTTTCTGGAATTGTCCACCATCCGCTTTCTGCAACTGCTCCCCAACTTGTCATCCAAAATGCGCCAGCCATAACTGATGCAATACCGAAGGCGGAGATTCGAGTGAATGCTCCTGTCAAAAGCAGAATTGATCCACCGAGTTCTGCCAACCCAACCAACCAGCTCGCGATTGCGGGATATGGAAAGCCTGCATGATCAGCGGTCAATGCAATTTTATAAAGACTTCGTGCAGATCGGGGCGGTGTCTTCGCCGTTGATTGCGAATCTGTCGATTGCGCTGCGCCCGAAGATTTTGATCCAAATCCTGTCGATTGAATCCGTTGCCAATCCAATCCTTCTGCTGAAACTCCCATAGATAGAAGCTGATTCGCTTCGACGACCGAGAATTCGGTCGTGTTCATTATTTTATGCCACCCCGCGGGTAGGAAGATGGCGCACAGCACCAATCTGATAACCAACGGAAGGAACTTGACTGCGCATGTGTCGCTGAATGCCATTGGGTATCATCGTACGGAGTCGTGCAAATGCGGGCGTGGCGGAATTGGCAGACGCGCTGGATTTAGGTTCCAGTGGGGAAACCCGTGCAGGTTCGATTCCTGTCGCCCGTATTGTTCGCCGATACTCTTGACCATATGAGTAAATGGTCGCCCGATTCTTGGCGTTCTCGAAGTGCAAGTCAGCAGGCTGTATGGCCAGATGCGCTCGAGGCTCGGCGCGTGATTGCGGAGATTAAAGAATTGCCGCCGCTTGTCACGAGTGGCGAAGTCGCTGCGCTGAAGTCTCAATTGGCTGAAGCCGCTCGAGGCGAACGATTCGTTTTACATGGTGGCGATTGTGCAGAGAGCTTTGCGGATTGCCGATCGTCGGCGATCACGAATCAATTGAAGATTTTATTGCAAATGAGTTTGGTGCTCACCCACGCTTCGCGAAAGAGAGTTGTTCGAATTGGTCGCTTCGCAGGGCAATATGCAAAGCCGCGATCGACGGATCAAGAAGTACGTGGCGGTGTTTCGCTGCCGTCTTTTCGTGGAGATAATGTCAATTGTCCAGAATTCACTCTTGCTGCACGCACGCCAAATCCGCAGTTGTTGCTGCGTGGATATGAACGATCTGCGCTCACTCTCAATTTTATTCGCGCACTTGTTGATGGTGGATTCGCAGATTTGCATCATCCCGAACAGTGGGACTTGGACTGGGTCGTTCATTCTCCTCTTGCAGGCGAATACAAACGAATGGTCGAAGCAATCGGTGAAGGTCTTCGATTTATGGAAACGCTCGCGGGAGTACGCGTCCATCAAATGCAGCGTGTTGACTTTTTCACAAGTCACGAGTGTCTCTTGCTTGATCTTGAAGAAGCGCAGACCAGAACTGTTCCTCGACGCGAAGGATGGTGGAATCTTTCGACGCATTTTCCATGGCTCGGCGCGCGCACTGGGCAAATTGATGGGGCGCATGTTGAATATCTCAGAGGAATCGCAAATCCCATCGGAATCAAAGTCAGTGGTGATCGCTCGCCTCGCGAATTGGTCGAACTTTGCGAGGCGCTGAATCCTCTGCGTGAAGAGGGACGGATCACTCTCATTCACAGATTCGGCGCACGGAATATTGCCGAGTTGCTCCCCAAGTTCATCGATGCAATTGTCACGGCGAAGATTCCTGCACTGTGGGTTTGCGATCCAATGCACGGCAATACCGATACAGTGATGGTGCAACCGATTTCTGGCCCGCCATTACCAGTGAAGACGCGCAAGTTTGGGCACATTCTTGCGGAATTGGAGCAGGCTTTCGAAGTGCATGCGATGAAAGGTTCAATTCTCGGCGGCGTTCACTTCGAATTGACTGGAGAAAACGTGACGGAGTGCACCGGCGGAGCAAGAGGATTGGTCGATTCCGATTTGTCGCGCGCATATCAAACAACCCTTGATCCAAGATTGAATTATGAGCAGGCTCTCGAAATGGCACTCTTAGTTGCTCGGCGCATGTGACCAACATTCATCCGAGCGAGTTTTCGATATTCTCATCCCTTCAAATGTCAAAGCCAATGCGACGCATCGTGATTACTGGAGTCGGTCCCATGTCGGGGTTCGGCATTGGTATGGATCCGCTTTGGGCGGGACTGTGCAGCGGAGCATCTGCGATTCGTCCGATCACTGCATTTGATCCATCTGGTTTCATGACGACTGTTGCGGCGACGATTCTGCCAGAGCAGCTTGATATTCGAAGTATCGTTCCGAAAAATTATCGCAAGGCGACAAAGGTGATGGCTCGTGATATCGAAATTGCCGTCGCCGCCGCTGCTGCCGCTGTGACTTCTGCAGGTTTGACAACGCGCGGAACTGCTGAAGGTGTTACTCCGACGATTGCCCCTGAGCGAGTTGGTTGTCATATCGGAGCGGGACTTATTCCTGCAGATTCCGACGAACTCGCAAGCGCGATGTTGAACTGCCGAGATGCTGATGGTGGATTCGATCCAGGCGAGTGGGGAAGAACGGGGATGAATAATCTCACGCCGCTTTGGCTGCTGAAGTATCTGCCAAACATGCTGGCATGTCACGTCACGATTATTCACGATTGTCAAGGACCTTCCAACACGCTGACATGCGGGGAATCTTCTGGAGCACTTTCGATTGGCGAGTCGATGCGTGTCATACGCCGCGGTGATGCTGATGCGTGCCTCTCTGGTGGTGGCGAAAGCAAAGTCAGTTATATGGGCTTGATTCGCCAAACATTTGCAAATCGTTTGGCAGCAGTCCCTGTTGGCGCGGATGGCATCGCAGCAGTTCGTCCATTTGATCCGCGTGCAACTGGAACTGTTCTAGGCGAAGGTGGTGCGATCTTGATTACAGAAGGATTTGATAGCGCACAAAGTCGTGGCGTGAAGGTATTCGCAGAACTCGCAGGATTTGCTGCGAGTCAATGCTCTTGCATCGATACTGTTGGGGTGGATCTTTCGGATGCTGCTCCAGACATTGCAGCGGCAATCGAAAATGCTCTTGAAAATGCGAAAATGAACGCAAGTGAGATCGACGCAATCATTCCATTCGGCAGCGGGATTCTCAATGTTGACGCTGCCGAAGCAAAGGCTCTGCGATTGGTCTTTGGTGATCGTTTGCCGAAGATTCCCTTGATCACGCTTGCCCCGCAGATCGGAATTTGTGGCGCGGGTTCGAGTGCGCTTGCCGCAGCCGTCGCAGCACAGTGCATTCACGAACAAAAACTTCCTGCACGACTTACAACTTCTGGATCCGCTGCACTTGGTGTCGATGCTGATGCGCGTCCATCCTGCAGTGCGAATATCCGAAGCGTGCTTGTCACATCCACGGGCATGGGCGGTCAGAGTGCAGCGATCATTCTTCGGAGACCAGTATGAGCGCACGAAGCGATCGATCTCCCAGCGAACGAGTTGTCGTCAGTGGAATGGGCTGGGTCACGCCGCTCGGTCACGATCTTGAAACTGTTTGGTCTGCATTGATGCGTGGAGCTTCTGGCATGGCGCCGATCACTCGCTTTGATGCGCGCACATTTCCCACTTCATTTGCTGCAGAAGTGAAAAACTTTGATGTGAATCCACTCTTGAAAAACCCTACGCTTCATGCAAGTGCAGGAATCAATTCACAGTTCGCTCTTGGCGCTGCTGCGCAAGCGTGGCGTCAGGCGGGTCTGGATGTCAAGCCCGCACGCAACATGCGACGCGTTGGCATGTATCTCGGCGCAGGCGAGGGCGTGATCGATACTCCAAATTATCTTGCGGCGAATTTGAAAGCGTGGGATGCGCAAACGGGGAAGACTGATGGAGCGAAGTGGGCGGAAATCGGACTTCGAATTTTGAATGCCGCTGGAGAAATTGAACAAGAACCGAACATGCCTCTTGCGCACATCGCTCGAGAATTTGGCGCGCGCGGTCCTGCGTACAACTGTTTGACGGCTTGCGCTGCAAGCACCCAGGCAATTGGCGAAGCAGCGAGCATTCTGAGACTCGGCGAGGCTGATGTGATGATCGCAGGTGGTGCTCACACCATGATTCATGTTCTTGGTGTGACAGGATTCAATCGTCTGACTGCTCTCAGTACCAGCACAGATGATCCATCCAAGGCGAGCCGTCCTTTCGATCTCACGCGCGGTGGATTTGTGATGGGTGAAGGCGCAGGCATGGTCATTCTTGAAACGCTCGAGCATGCGCGTGCGCGTGGCGTGAAGCCGCTTGCAGAATTGATTGGGTTTGGTTCGAGCGCAGATTCGTATCGCATCACGGATATTGAACCGACTGGTCGCGGCGCCGCAGCAGCGATGTTGCAAGCTCTTTCGCAAGCGGGAATTGATCCGCGTGCGCGCGGTGCAGATGGTCGGCCGTTGGTGGATTACATCTCTGCACATGGAACTGGAACAAAAGAAAACGATTCGATCGAAACGCTTGCCGTCAAGCGAGTCTTCGGCGATCTCGCTCGGGATGTCCCGATGAGTTCGGTCAAAAGTATGCTTGGGCATTTGATTGCCGCTGCAGGTGCAGTCGAATTCATCACATCCGTGATGGCGATTCACCGTGGAATGCTGCCGCCAACAATCAATTACTCCAATCCCGATCCAGAATGCGATTTGGATTATGTTGCCAATACGCCACGCGCCGCTCGCGTGCGCACATGCCTATCCAACTCCTTCGGCTTCGGAGGTCAGAACGACACCCTGTGTGTCACGGCATTCGATGAGTGAGCAGGTGAGTGAGCAGGTGAGAGCTATCAACCGTTCGAGTCGAACCGCTTTATGGATCGTTGCGTCGCTGGTGATTCTCTCTGTTGTCGGATGGGGGCTTTCGGCGAGTGCTCCGTTCACATGGCTCGATCCCAACACGCTTGCAGCAGATCCTGAAAGTGATCGGCGTGGACGCGAGCTCGAACAGAATCTCGCATCCGCAATCGCGCGCATTCGACCTGTTGGAGAACCGTGGGCAATTCGCATTCACGACATCGATATCAATTCGTGGATCGCACGTCGACTTCCGCAGTGGACCGAGCATGACCCAACTTTGGCGTGGCCGATCGAAGGGGCGAAGGCTCAAGTTCACTTTGATGAGCAGTTGGCGACGATCAGCATCGCATTGAAGGATCGAATCTGGAGCGGTTCGTTTACGGCACAGGTTGAGGCCGAGCAAATCAGACTTGTGCCCGGATGGGGGGCGATTGGCTTGCTCCCAGTTCCTGCTGGGGCGCAATTCGCGACGGATTTGTTGGAAGGGGATGGGGCAAATACGCTGGTTCTGCCGAAGATTTTTAAGTTGGGCGATGGTCGGCAAGTCGAGATTCGACGGATCGATTTGGTTCCCGGCGCGGTCGAAATCGAATTCGTCACGCGTTGATCTAATCGTCGTTCTCCCGCTAGGATGTTGCCCCGCGCACAGTGCGTTTTCTCCAATGCCAAAACTGACTATTAACGGCGTCCTTCTTGATTTCGAAAAAGGTCAATCGATCATCGATGTTGCGTTGAAGAACGAAATCGAGATTCCGCATTATTGCTATCACCCAGGATTGTCGGTGCCAGCCAACTGCCGCATCTGCCTCGCAGAAATCTGGCAGCCGAATGCGAAGACAGGTCAGCTTGAGGCGATTCCAAAGTTGATGCCGACATGTCATACGCCAGCTGGCGAAGGCATGATCGTTTATACCGATAGCCCCAAGGCGATCACCAATCAGAAGGCAGTGATGGAGTATTTACTGATCAACCATCCAGTTGATTGCGCGGTCTGCGATCAGGCTGGTGAATGCCATCTTCAGGATTACTCATATCAATATGGTCGAAGTCAATCGCGCTTTGAAGAAGACAAGATCAAGAATCCCAAGAAGGATGTTGGCGAACACGTTCTTCTTTATAGCGATCGATGCATCATGTGCACGCGCTGCGTGCGATTCACCAAGGAAGTCACTCAGACTCACGAGTTGATGGTCGAGGGTCGTGGCGGAACTGAAATGATCGATGTTTTCCCTGGAATACCACTGAATAATGAACTTTCAGGAAATGTGGTCGACCTCTGCCCAGTTGGCGCTCTCTTGGACAAAGATTTCCTCTTTCAACAGCGCGTGTGGTTCCTGAAGAAGACGCCTTCAATTGATGGCATCACCGCAAGTGGCGACAATATTTCTATCGAACACAATGAAGGCGTTGTCTATCGCTTGAAGCCTCGAGAAAATCTGGAGGTGAATCAATGGTGGATCACGGATGAAGTTCGTTATGGTTGGAAATTTGTTCATAGCGAAAGTCGTTTGACGATGCCCGCTGTTCGCGGCACCGCAGAATTTGATCGCGCAGATCCTGAAGCAGCATGGAACACAGCAATGGATCGCGCAGTTGAAGTCTTGCAAACTGGCGCACGAAATGGCCGGATCGCGTTGTTGGTCAGCCCGATGCTCTCCTGCGAAGATGCGTACTTGCTCGGACGAACTGTGCTTGCCATCGATCCATCTGCAGTGCTTGGTGTTGGTCCAGTTCCAAAGTCTGGGGAAGATCGCACTCTTGCTGGTGGATATACGATTCACTCGGAAAAAGCGCCAAATGCTCGGGGAGTTCGCCGCGTTCTTGCTGCGCTCGCTGCTGCCGAACCTGCGCGACGCATTGCTGCTGGAAGTCCGACTGTGTGTGACGCCACTGAATTTCTTGCAGCATTGACAACTGCTGGCGCTGGAGTTGCGTTGATCACTGGAAATTATCCAAGTGAGTGGTCCACAGAGTCATTTGTTCGCGCACTTTCGACGCGACGTTTCGTCTTGCTGGACACTCTGGAAAATCGGCTGACAGCAGTTGCGGAAAGTTTCTTGCCCGTTGCCACATGGATTGAAAAAGCAGGATGCTTCGAGAACGCAAAGGGTCGTTTGCAATCATTCGAGCGAGCCATTCAGCCAATCGATTTTGCAAAGTGCGAAGGTCAGATTGCGCTCGATCTCGCAATGCGTCTTTCGGGTGGAAAGACAGCCGTCTATGACGCGGATCAGGTTCGAAGTCAAATGGCTTTGGTTCCAGGGTTGGCGATGTTTTGTGATCAGGTTCATCATCCGCCAGCTTCGCTTTCACGCGAGAGCGATATGGTGACCATCGACCTGTGATTGCAGAGTTTTTTCTCCAAAGTCATCGACTGAAAAAGATCGCTTATGCCAATTCATAAAGTCAAGACCGCAGTTCGCTCAGCGAGCGAAGTGTGGTCGCTTGCATGGCCGACGGTCATCACGATGACCAGTTACACGCTGATGCAATTCGTGGACAGCATCATGGTCGCGCAACTTGGACCGCTTGAACTTGCAGCGCAAGGCAATGGTGGCGTCTGGTCGTGGACGATCATCGCATTCCTTGTTGGCGCCATCAGTCTCGTCAACACATTCGTTTCGCAGAGTGTTGGCGCAGGGGAGCCCACGAGAGCGGCGCGATATGCATGGTCGGGCATTTGGCTTGCGATGCTGTCGTGGATTGTCATTCTTCTTCCGGCAGGTTTTCTGTTGATTCCTATTGGTTTCTCGTGGATGCATCATGAGCCTCGGCTTGAATTGCTCGAGACTCAATATGCGCAGTTGATGATGGCGGGTGGTTGCTTCACTCTCGTTGGCAAAGCGATGAGCAACTATTTCTTTGGCATTGCTCGGCCAAAGATTGTGACGCTTGCTGCGATCCTTGGAAATGTCGTCAACATCGTGATGAATTATGCGTTGATTTACGGCGATGTTGGCTTGCCGCAATTTGGATTGCCGCCACTTGGAATTCCAGGCGTGCCGTGGTTTGCACCGATGGGTGTCGCCGGCGCGGGTATCGCAACGGTGATGGGTGTTGCTGTGGAATGTCTTCTGCCTCTAGCGATTTTTCTTGGCCCAAAAATGGCGCGCGAATTTCATACGCGTACTTCATGGAAGCCCGATTGGGGTGCGATTCGCGATTTAGTGCGCGTCGGATGGCCAGCAAGTGTTCAGTTTGGAAATGAAATGTTTTGCTGGTCGGTTTTTATGACAATTTTGGTCGGGGAATTTGGCACGGATCATTTGGCCGCGGGATGGATCGTGCTGCGATACATGCATCTCTCATTCATGCCTGCAGTTGGATTCAGCATTGCAACCACAACACTCGTTGGTCGATCAATCGGCGCGAATAAACCGGAACTCGCCGAGCGATATGCACGGACCGCGCTTTGGATGAGCGTGCTCTATATGGCAACGTGGGGAATATTGATGATGATCTTCCGCGAACCGATGGTCCGACTCTTCACAACTTCTGCAGCAGATAATGGCGCAGCTGCGCAGCATGTAGTGGAGCTTGGAAGTCGCATCATGATTTGCGCTGCGATCTTTCAAGCATTCGATGCGGTTGGAATTGTCTACACAGGAGCGCTTCGCGGAGCGGGCGATACTTTCTGGCCGGGCGTGATCACGGTCACGCTGAGCTGGTCTTTGATCGTGGGCGTCGGAGCGTGGATCGCGCACGCATATCCGCAGTTAGGATCACTCGGACCGTGGATTGGATCGACGGTTTACATCATTGTTCTTGGTGCAGCGATGACATGGCGCTTCGAGCGGGGTCCATGGCGTACTCATCGACTTGTTTTGCATGCGGCAAAGGTGTGAATTGGTCGAATTATGCGACTTGGGAAACTTTGTTGAACATGGGCAGTTGGATGTATGCTTCTCGACCCCCCAAGAAATGCTCGGCGCAGATTTTGGTTGTTCGTACATTTTTCTAGTACAGAGTTTTCACAAGTTCTATCCCAACGAGGTTTTATACGAATGAGTAACGCAACAATCAAGCATGTCAATCCAGCGAATCCAACAGCAGCCAAGCCACACATCGATCTCGCAGTTCGTCACGCGAATGAAGGTCGTCGCGAAGAAGCGGTTGCGTCATATCGAACGGCTCTCGAGTCTGATCGTTCGGTCGCCACTCTTTTCGCATTTGCAAAGTTGCTTGATCGAATGGGGCATGATGAAGAGGCAATCGATTTGTACGAAGAGATCTGCTATCTCCCAACGCCACCAGTCAATGCGATGATCAATCTTGCTGTGCTGTATGAGGACATGGGAGAACTCGTACGGGCAGAGCGATGCTTGCGCCGTGTGCTGACTCTGTATCCAAACAACGGTCATGCGCGCATGTATGTCAAAGATGTTTGCGCTGTCAAGACAATGTCGTATGACGCGAATGCTGAACAGCAAACTGCGCGACGCAATGCAATTCTTGATACGCCGATCACGGACTTCGAACTTTCTGCTCGTGCGCGAAACTGCCTGAAAAAGGTGGAAATTCGTACGCTTGGAGATCTCTTGCGCGTCACTGAAGCAGAGTTGATGGCATTCAAAAACTTTGGCGAAACCAGTATCAACGAGATCAAGGCGATGCTCAATTCTCGCGGACTGCGCTTAGGTCAAGGCCTTGAAGGCGGATTCGAAGAGTCCTATCGTCGCGAATATCTCGATCAATTGCGCACGCAAGTTGCTCCTGAGTTGTTGGAGCAACCAATCAGCGCACTCGAATTGACGATCCGTGCGAAGAAGGCGGTTCAACTGCTTGAAGTGCGAACGCTTGGCGAACTTGCGTGCCGCACTGAGGCAGAATTGATGGGCATGAAGAACTTCGGTTCGACCAGCCTCGACGAAATCAAGGCTCAGCTCGCAACGCACGGACTTTCGCTTCGCGTGATGGAGTGAACGCGATTCGAACGTGTTTCTCGACCTTTCTTTTTCAACAAGTGATTCATTCAAACCCCTGCAAATTGCGGGGGTTTTTCTTTTGGTTGTTTCTTTGGATGTTGGAATGCTTGAGAGGGATCAGCCAGCCTCAGCCAGAAAAGCCAAGACCAATCAGAGTCCTGATTTTTCCGATGGCACTTCTTCAGGATGCCAATGTGGAGTCTCGACGCCTTCGTACTTCAGCATGGTGCACATTCCAGAATCCGCGTGGTATGGAATGTGGCAGTGGAATGGCCAGATGCCTGGGTTGTCGGCATCAAATGCGATCTTGATAATTGAATGTGGCGGAACCTCAATCGTGTCGCGCTGGGCGCCGGAGATTGGCTTGCCATCAATTTCAATAACTTGAAATGCGCCATCATGCAGATGCATCGGATGACCCATGGGAGTCTTGTTGGTCAACACCATCTCGACACGCTCGCCGAGTTTGACGGTGAGGACGTCTCGAGTTGGATACTTGATCCCATTGATAAACCATTGATATCCGTCCATGGTTCCACTCAATACAGCAGGCAGCGTGCGATCGATCTTTTTCGTGGCAAGCGGCGCCGTGGCGCGGAGGCGCATTTCTTGCGTGTTGTCGAGTGCTGCGGTGGTCATCGAGGCTGTTTTTGGAAGCGCAGACATTGCAGCGCTGTCACTTGTTGATCCAGTCGTTAAAACAACTCCGCAGGTGAGCGTTGTGCCTTCTCCTTGCATCGTGATTGGGAAGACGGCTCCATCACTGGATGTCGTGTTGGAAATCGCTTTGGGTATGGTCACTCGCAGGTCGATTCGCTGCGCAATTGCCAATTGAAAAAAATTTCCGCTTAGAGGCTGGATCGGCTGACCGTCAACAGCAAGAAGTTCCGCATCAAGGGAACCTGTATCGATAAAGAAATCGGTTTCACACGATGCCGCAATGATGCGTAGCAAGACGGTGTCTCCAGGATTCACTTTCATGACATCCGGATCGTCCACTGTGCGGCGATTTGCGAGCAGTGCATCATATTTGACATCAGTGTTTGCAATTGGAGCATTCACCATGGCGCGAACAAATTGACTGTTCGCTTCGTCCCATTGTTGGGCGATCACTTGCGGCTGGGTTGCGGTTGGCATTTCTTGCATTCCAGGCATTTCTTTCATTTCCGGCATTGGCTTCGAGCCAGTTTTCATATCCATCGCGGGCGCGTTGCGAAGACCTTGAAGAATCGCCTCAGGAGATGTGAAAGAAAAATCTGTGAGCGTGATGACGAATTGCTTGTCAGCTTTCGCACGCTCCGCATCGCTCCAAATGATCATTGGTGCGGAGACAAGGTATTGCTCTTGGAGCGCATAGTGAGAGTGCATCCAATATGTTCCAGTTTCCTTTAGAGGAAAGTCGTATGAAAAAGTATTGCCAGGCGCAATTGGTTCTTGTGTGACGAATGCAACTCCATCCATCGAGTTTGGCAGCGAAAGTCCATGCCAGTGAATGCTTGTCGGCACATTCAGCTGATTGATCACATCAACGTGCATTCCGTCGGCTTGATTGGGGGAATATCCCTGCGTGCCATCAGCTTGCACGACACTTCCCATCATGATGGTCTTGCCGTTGACAGTCAGTGGAGTTTCGCGAACAAAGAGTTGCACTCGTTTGACATCATCCGGAGACACTTTCGCTGTTGCGGTCGAAGCATTTGCCAAGCAAAGAAGTGATGTGGTGACAAAAGAAAAGGAAATAAAAGCAGATGTGAAGTGCATATAAAATAATAGTCAAACGAGTTTGCTTGCAACTCATCGATAAAGCAATTTGCTTTTGCGGAAAGGTTTAAAATGTTTCTGAACTCGAGCGAATCACCACGCTGGCCAAGTGTGCGTCGGAGCAGGCGCCGATGATGCAGAAGTTGTCTTCGCATCATCCCGCTCAATGACAGCTTCGATCAACCCGTATGGTCTGTCCGCGGCGATGAAAACTTCGTTGTGGTTCTCGCGGTCGAAAGCCGAAAGATCGACTGCGAAGTGATGCTTGTTTGGAAGTGAGAGTCGAATGGCAGCAATTTCAGGCTGATTGGACAGAACGCGCTCGCCCATCAAGAAAAGAGTTTGCTGCAATGAAAGACTGTGATGTTCGGCGAAAGCGCCCAGCATCGTGTCGACCGTGTCACGAAAGTTTTTTGCCCAATCAATGCGGTCAAACTTCAATGATTCTGAAGCAGAAATCCTCCAACGCGCACAGACTTCCGTTGCCATGATTCGGTCGGTGGTTTGGGCAAGAGTTGTATATTTATCACGTAGAAATCCACCAAATTCGCTCTTGCTTGTCTTCAGGATCACCAAATCATCAAGTCCGCAGACAATAAAATCTTTCGTCTGTGCACCATCTCGGCAGACGAGCGCAGTCGCCGTTCGTGTCATCGATCCATTTCTTCGAAACGCGCTGGGATGTGGCTTGCCCTTGGAAATGATTCGGTCCCAATCAAACTTTTCAATGCGGACTTCAGCTTTCAAGACATGCGATTGCGCTGCAACAAAATGTCGTGCCAGCAACAAGCCGAAGGCTTCCGGCTCCATTGCGCCGTACTCATGGGAAAAAACGAACACGGTGTTTTTCATCGCATCGGTGGTGAGCACTTGCGTGTTGTCGCCAGTCAAGTGTGTCGCCGAGAAATCACCGCTCAATAAAACAGTCACATTCAGGTCTAGGACTTCATGCGTATCGCCGCTTCGCGTGACTCGAAAAACCCTGATTTCTGCTTTGCCATATCGATTTTCGCCAAGGATGATCGCCATGTTCAACTGCCTCGATAGGTTGAATATCCAAACGGGCTGAGCAGCAGTGGCACGTGGTGATGTCGATTTGAATCACTTGCCTTAAATTCGATCGTCACTTGGGGGAAGAAACAATCTTGGCCGCGTTGGGCGAACCATGAGCCAGCGTCAAAGATCAGTCGAAAATTTCCTGCGCTGAGTGGTCCCTTGGAAAATCCATGCGCGCGCCCGTCTGCATCAGTGCGGGATTCGTGTCGGTCGATCCAGACGCCACCTTCAAGTGATTGAAATCGTACGTTCATATCCGCTGCAGGATCGCCAGTTGCTGTGTTCAAGACATGAGTTGAAAGTCCAAGTGCGGCGAGAGGTGTCACGCAGTCAGAATAAATCATTCTGTCGTGCGGGTCAACGCTGCGCCGAGTTGCGAAGCACGGGTATCGTGCTTCGATGAGCGGATGCGGAGTCGTGGATTGCGCAGAGATTCCAACGTACCGAGATTTTATTTCGCGTGAATTGCTGATCTATCTTGCCGATCAACTGAAACCAGTTGAAGGCGTGGCGGATATGTGGCAAGTTGGCGCAAGTGGGGGATTGGAAAGTACCGAATCGCTGCAGTTTCTCTGCGAACTCTATCAAGTTATAAAACCACATTTGCGGGAAGTCTTGCAACAGCGAGTCGCCGACCGAGCATTCATCGACGAACGCACTCAAGCATGCTTCGAACTGAACTCTTCACTGAACATTGCATTTCACGATCCCAATTACCGAACCGTCCTCGGTCAAGAAGATGCTGAGGGAAAAGTTGTCGTCGGTCCGCTGAGCGAATTCTTTTGTCGATCAGGCGGCGGGAAGCCCATTGCTTTGGTTCCAGAATTTTTGCGTGGGGAGCATGTGACTCTCTTTGGTCCGCCGGATGATGCAAAGCTTTCGATCAACGCAATGAATGCATTTCATCGCAAGCTTGATGGCGAGCCAGCGATTGTTGAAGAGTTGCTAAAGAACTTCAGCGGCTGCGCAAAGTGGGGAGCGGACGACGAAGATTCCAAGACGCCGTTGCGTCGCGACTTGATCTTGGCGGGCGAGAATTTGACGGGCTGTCTGCAACGGACGATCTCATATGTTGATGCGCGTACTGGCAAGGATTATCGAGTGGCGTCATCGCAAATTTCCTTGCCAATCAAGCGTTTTCCAGGACTTGCGATGCCCTGTCCATTTCTATTTCTGGGTGACAATCCATTGCCTCTGCATCTGTATGACTTCGCACTTCATCTGTTTGCGAATTGGAATAATCCTCAGGCGCTTGTGTTCTATGTTCCAAAGTTGGAGACACAAGAAGAGGCTGCATACATCCGCATGATGATCGAGAACGCAGAGCGAATGATTTGCGCCAGACATTCTCAGTACAAGATCGGCACAATTCGAGTGATGGTCGTCCTTGAAAATCCGCGTGCAGTCTTTCGGATGAACGAGATCATGGACGAGTTGCATCCATACTTTGCTGGCGCATCGCTTGGCTGGCACGATTTTCTTGCATCGACTGCACGCTTGATGAAGAATGATGGCAACTATCGAATTCCAGTCAAGGCTGATCCGAACATAGTCATCAACAACATCAAGGCATCTCATGATTTGCTCGCCGAAGTTGTAGGTTCTCGCGGTGGCATCAAAGTAGGCGGTATGTATGGAGTGCTTCCATCAGATGGTGATATGCGGAGTGCTTCTTTCCAAGTTGCTATCAAAGGATTCATCAAAGATGTGATCACGCAGATGAAGCGGAATCTGGATGGATTTTGGGTCGCGCATCCAGATTTTGTGCGGCTTGGAATTGCACTTGTTGAAGCATGGAAACACTCGGTGCAAGGGGAAGGCGCGGTGCTTGATGACTTGATACGCGCGTTGCTGATTCCAGAACATCAACGCGAGGTGTTGGATTTCATTCATGGACCCGATGTGCGTGGACTTGATCGAGAAGATCCTCTGTACGCGCGTTCGATTCTGGTTGCGGATGGGCGTGGATCTGGAACTGTCGTCAATAACGACCCAGAAGAGATTCGGTACAACATTTTTCAGTCGTTGCAATATCTGACTGATTGGCTCTGCGGAAATGGATGCGTTGCGCTTCCAGCAAGCATCGATGGCATACCTGTGCGAGTGATGGATGATCTGGCAACGGCAGAGCGATCACGATGGGAAGTCTGGCACGAACTCCATTATGGCCGCTTTCATTCTGAGGACTTTGTGCGTATCACACACGAGGAATTGCATTTCATTCGCAAGAATCTTTCTGCTGGCAGCAAGATCGTGCAAGTGAAGTGGGATGATCGGACGCGCAAGTGGTATCGCGTTGCGATGAACATCATGATGCAGTTGATGGCAAGCGACGCACCCGTCGAATTCGCCACCGAATTGTTGTTGCCATTTACACTCGAAACCATTCGCCGTGAAGATGATCCTTGGGTCGCCGCACAAACAATCGAGCCGAAGAAGTATCAAATCCCCAAGCGAGTCGCACGATTGCATGCATTCTTTTCCGTGTGTGCAAGCCGAAGATTTGCAGCGCAGATGGCGCTTGACTCGGTTGTCAATCTGCGTTCGGCGGAAGATTTGGTGCGAAGTTTCACCCTTGATGAGATCAACGAAGCAGCTTGTTTTCATGGTGATATTGGTGAGTCTGCGCAGTCACTCGATGCAACCGCTGCACAAGAGCAAGCGCGCGTGCTTCAGAAGTCTGCGGGCGCCGTTGGTCAGGGGGAGGAACTTCTCGCCCTTGGTCGCACGTATCGAGAGCGATTTAGTTTCAAGTTCTTGATCGCAGCAAAGGGGCGATCGGGATCGGAACTTCTTGATGCGCTCAAAGAGCGAATGAATCACACGCAGAGCGAGGAAATCGAAAACGCACGCGAAGCACTTTGGCAGATCACGAAAGGTCGTTTGGAGTCGGCGCCGTTGGATACTGTCCAGCGCGACCTTGCAGATGCCCTCGCGAAACATGGCGTGCATGGTGCGTCGATCAGCATAACGCAAGATGGAAAGCACATTCAAGAATTGCAATTCGGTCATCGTGATGCGCTAAATCCTGTGACTGGACAAACACTTTTCGAGATTGCATCGCTCAGCAAGAGCATCGGTACATGTTTCGCTATGGAATATTTTCGTTTGTCGGAAACGCCACTTTCAACTCCAGTCAACACGCTCTTCGGCAAGACTGCGTCTACGTTTCGAATTCGATCGCTCGATGCAAATCACCCAGAGTGGGCAGATCAAGTGACCATCGCACATCTGTTGTCGCATCAGGCGTTGAATATGCACTATGTCAACGGCATCCCCGCCAACGAAATGATGCCGCCGATTGGGGAATTGCTCGTCGGCAACTCGCGATATGGATATGAGCCAATCGGGGTGATCAATGCGCCGGGCACGAAATTCCAATATTCAGGCGGGGGATTTTTGGCGCTTCAGCATTTGATCGAAAGCATCGAGCACGCGCCGATCCATAAAGTGATGGATGGATTCCTGCGCAAACTTGCGATGAATTCGTGTTCGTTCGAGGAATCTTCACTTGGTGAAAGAGAATGTGCGAGCGGATTTCTTGATTCTGGAAAAGTAGTCCAAGGAACACGAAAGATTTTTCCTGCGCTTGCTGCTGGTGCTGTTTCGAACGCATCAGATGTCTTGCGATTTCTGACTGCACTTGCTCGCGCCCGTCATGATCTCGGTGGATGCGGCCCGATTTCTCATGACACTGCAGTGCGAATGCTGCATGGAATCGATAAGGGGTCTCGAGAGTTCATGGGATGCATAATGGGTCTTGGAATTTTTATTGCCGAAGCCGGATCAAATCGACTTTCGATTCATCAAGGATCGAACGATGGGTTCCGTGCGCTGTTTATTCATTGCCACGCTGGTCCCGATGCGGGAAAAGGATTTGTTGTGCTTTGTAATAGCGATGATGCGGGGATGCGTTTCAATGCCAAGGCCGCGCAAATCATCTTAAAACATTTTGCAATGCAAGGCGTTTCCTGCGAACGATTTCAGAGTGATATTGCAGGAGGTAACGCGCGTACTCTGGAAAGCATTGAGCAAGTGCAGCGAGTGAATGTTGGATATCGAGAACTTGTTTTCGCTGCATTTGAACAGGACCTTCCCGAAGAAATCGTCGATCGCGGTCCTCGTGATCCCCTTTCGGATTTTAATCTTGCTGTTGGGGCACAGGTTCTGTCTGCTTCAAATCAGCGATTTGCACGAGCAGAAAACTTGATCTCGCCAAATCTGCCAACATTCGAACCAGCACTCTTTGGTAAGCAAGGGAAAATCATGGATAGTTGGGAGACGGTTCGTCACAATCCTCTTGGAGGTGATTGGATGATTTTCGAGATGGCTTCGCAGTCGGCGATCGACTGCGCTGCGATCTCAACACAGTTTCATCTTGGAAATCATGCGGAGGAATTTGATCTCGAAGGTTTGGATTCGTTGTCTGGTGAATGGCAGGCAATCGTTCCTCGAATGCAATTGTTTGGTCACTCACAGCATGCAGTCAAGACTGTGTGTGGCGATAAAAAGTTTCGTCGCCTACGAGTGCGGATATATCCAGATGGCGGATTGACGCGCTTGGCTCTGTATGGGAAAAATTTGCCCGTTCAAGAGAAAGAAAAACTTTTTATTCAGCCGATTCGTCAATATCCTGCATTCGACTCCCAGACTCGAAAACCAATGACTCCAAAGTATGTGGCGAATGTCGCAGAGATTGATGCCAACTTTGCTGCAAACAGATCACAGCATCGTGGTGGAGAAGTGGATATCGCAAGCGCTGCCTTCGGCGGTCGTGTGATCTCTGCATCGAATGAACACTATTCGCCTGCTGTCCAAGTCATCTCGCCCTATCCGCCGCTGAATATGGTCGATGGTCTGGAATCTGCCCGCACTCGAGTGGCTGGGCACAGCGAAAATGTGGTGGTCGCACTTGGTCGCACTGCGAAAATCGCACGAATCGAACTTGATTTCACGCGATTTGTGAACAATAATCCGCAGGAGATTTCAGTGGATGGTTTGTGCGCAGGGAAGTGGGTCACGCTTGTTGTACGAACGAATGTCAAAGCATTCGCAGGCAACGCTATCGCCTTTGCTGTCGAGAGCAGTGAGCAGTGCGAGCAAGTCCGCGTGACCGTGTTCCCAGATGGCGGAATCAACCGTGTTCGCGTCCTTTCTGCAGTATGAATTTTGCGGTTCGATTTTGGTGCAGTGCAACCACTCGGTGCTACGATCGCCACGATGCGTGATTTCGCACTAATCCATCTGAATGGCGTGCGCCGAGAGATTCGCGGTCGTGAAGCATTGATGATGCTTGCAGAATGGTTGCGAAAAGAAGCGGGATTGAGTGGAACGAAGATCGTTTGCGCTGAAGGCGATTGTGGTGCATGCACCGTGCTTCGGGCTTCTTGCCATCCGAGTTCTCACTCTGATCAATATCTGAATTTCGAGGCGATGAATTCCTGCATCGCAACAGTTGCTCAAATGGATGGGACGCACATCGTCACCGTAGAGGGGATGCAGTGCGGCGATCACTTATCGCCCGCACAAGAAGCGATGCGTACATGTCATGCATCGCAGTGTGGGTATTGCACTCCAGGATTCGTGATGGCGATCAGCGCAATGTTGGAACGGCACGATCAAGCAGATGCACGCACTGCATCCAATTATCTCACGGGAAATCTCTGCCGATGCACTGGATATGCACCGATTGTTGAAGCTGCTCTCACGGTACGAGCAACCGAGAAGCATTCAGTCGCGCGTCGATATTCGGATCCGCATTCAATTTCAGAGTCAGTTTCGTCCACGAAGTTATCGATGTTGGTCGAGTATGACGGCACGAAACTTTTCGCCCCCGTTTCGCTGCGAGAGGCGGTCACATTTTCTGCGACACATCCTGGGACGCGTGTGCTTGGTGCCGCAACTGATCTTGGCGTGCAAGTGAACAAGGGAAAGCCTCTTCCGACTTCACTCTTAAGCCTTCACTTGATCCCCGAACTTTACGAAACAAAATTGACGCGCAGTCGAGTGACATTTGGATCGCGTGTCACGCTTGCCGAAGTACGACGAATCAGCGAAGATGTAGCGCCAGAGTTTGCGCGATTCCTGAATCTCTTTGCGTCGCCGCAAATCAAGAATGTGGCAACGCTCGTTGGCAACATCGCCAACGGATCTCCCATTGGCGATACGTTGCCATTTCTTCTGATCGCCGGCGGCGAAGTGCATGTTGCAAGTAGACCTGGTGCCAAGGGCGTGGTCCGCAAGCGCAAAATCCCGATGACCGAGTTGTATGTTGGCTATAAAAAACTTGCTCTCGAGATTGGGGAAATCATCACCCATATCAGCTTCGATCGAACTTCTGCAAAGGAAGTGATGAGTCTTTGCAAAGTCACGCAACGCAAAGATCTTGATATTAGCGCAGTGAGCGGCGCATTTTCGCTCACTCTGAAATCGAGCCTCAAAGCAAGTCGCAATGGAAAAACTGCGCCGCATGTTGTCTGTGCACGAATCGCATACGGCGGCGTTGCTGCGACGCCACTACGTATGCCAGAAGTCGAGCTTGCACTTTGCGGCGAATTGACTGCTGAGCGGATTGAATCTGTTTCGCAAATGATTGCTCGTTCTATCAAGCCGATTTCAGATGTACGAGGCAGCGCGTCCTATCGACGAGTGGCAGCCGCAAATCTTTTTCGCCGATTTGGCAATGAGGTCCTTCATGGCTGATCAGACGCGAACGCCTGTTCCAATGTCGACGCTGATTAGCGATCACGGTTCCCCATCGCATGATTCTTCGATCACGCATGTCACGGGAAAGTCGGAGTATGTCGACGACCGGCCGATGATCAAAGGCGAACTTCACTGCGGGTTGGTCTATAGCCCATATGCGCATGCTCGAGTTGTTCGCCTTGAAACTGCGCCTGCGTTAAAAATTCCTGGAGTGATCTGTGCTGTCACTGCAAGTGATGTTGTGCATAATTTGTGGGGAAGCATTTTTCAAGATCAGCCAATCATCGCTGCAGGCGAGGTTCATTATGTTGGCGAGGTTGTTGCCGTGGTCGGAGCAGAAACCAAGGAAGCGTTAGTAAAGGGATTGGCTGCTGTCATTGTCGAGTGGGAGAAACTTGCAGATATTCGCTCGATTTCGCAGGCAGTTGCCGCGAATAGTTTTATTGGTTCGCTGCGCACTATTTCAACTGGCGATATGGAGGGCGCGCTCGCAAGCGCCACTCACCGAATTTCTGGCACGCTTGAAATCGGCGGTGCGGATCATTTTTATCTTGAGAGTCAAGCGGTTGTTGTTTATCCAAAGGAAGATGGTCAACTTGAAGTGCACTCTTCGACGCAGCATCCGACTGAGACCCAACATGTCGTTGCTGAGGCGTGTGGTCTACGTTTCAGTGATGTGGTCTGCATTGCAAAGCGTCTTGGCGGCGCTTTTGGCGGCAAAGAATCGCAGGCGTCACCAATCGCCGCATACGCCGCACTCATTGCCAAGCGAAGTGGTCGACCTGCGCGCTTGGCACTAACGAAGGATGATGACATGATCATCACTGGAAAGCGAAATCCATTTCAAATTGATTATCGTTGCGGCTTCGATGGCAAAGGAAAGATTCTTGCGCTTGATGCGATGTTGCACTCTGACGGCGGCGCTTATGCCGATCTTTCAACTGCGATCATGGAGCGCGCTCTCTTGCACTGCGATAACGCGTATTCAATTGCGAACATGCGCGTGCGTGGTCAAGTCTGTCGTACGAATTTTCATCCACACACAGCATTTCGCGGATTCGGCGGGCCCAAAGGTGTTGCCATGATCGAGTCAATCATTGAAGACATCGCTCGTGTTGTTGGCCGCGATGCGCTGGATGTTCGCACGCTCAATTGCTATGGCCAGACTCAGGACATCACTCATTATGGCCAGCGCGTAGAGAACAATCATCTGCCTGCGCTCTTTGCATCACTCGAGAATCGCTGCGAGTATCGAAAAAGGCGTGAAGATATTCGTGTTTGGAACGCGGAGCGATTGCATGAAAACAACGCGCCCGTGCGCGGTCTCTCGATGACAGCGGTCAAGTTTGGCATTTCATTCACCACACGTTTTCTCAATCAAGGGAATGCCCTTGTGAATGTCCACCGCGATGGGACGGTGCAAGTTTCGACGGGTGCCGTCGAGATGGGGCAAGGTGTGAATTCACGCATTGCGTCAATTGTTGCGCAGCAGTTTGGGTTACAGGTGTCGAGCGTGCGCATGATGCCGACATCGACAGAAAAAAACGCCAATACATCTCCGACCGCTGCATCGACTGGAACGGATATCAATGGCGCTGCGGCAGCGAAAGCCTGTGAATCGATTTGCAGTCGACTTGCGGCATTGGCGATTCAACTCCGATCAATTCCAGCAGAACTGTGGGCGACGAAGACGGCGGGTTTGGGCACAATGCCAGAGATCATTGTTGGCGATGGCGTCGGTCCAAATGGAACGGATGATCAACGCGTGGAATTCACTGGTGGCCATGTCACCGTGACGGATCGATCTGGCGCAGTGTTTGCAATTGGCTTTGCAGATTTAATCCGCGATGCGTATCGCAATCGGATCTCCCTGAGTGACTATGGCTATTACACAACTCCAAATCTTGGCTTTGACAAAGTGCAAGGCAAGGGCAATGCGTTTTTGTATTTCGCGCAAGGCGTCGCAGCAAGTGAAGTCGAGCTTGACCCAGACACTGGCGAAGTGAAGGTTCGGCGCGTTGACATATTGATGGACTTGGGCAGACCAGTGAATCACGCGCTTGATATGGGGCAAGTGATGGGTGGATTTATTCAGGGGATGGGATGGGTCACAACTGAACATCTTGTATATGACAATAATGGCAAGTTGCTTTCTCATTCGCCAAGCACGTACAAGATTCCAAATGTGCAAGACACTCCCCGCGTTTTCAACGCTGATTTGATTTTCAACGAGGGCAATACACAGAACATCCGAGGATCGAAAGCCTCGGGCGAGCCACCATTGCTCCTGTCGCTTTCAGTGTGGACCGCAATTCGCGATGCAATTATGTCGGCGCGCAATCATTCAACAACAGGAAAAGTGCAGCTTGTCCCACTGGCAATTCCAGCAACAGCAGAGCGAGTGTTGCGCGGACTCTCACCAGAATCATTCGCCATCTGGGATGCGCAAGAAGCAAGTGGTGTCCATTGACAATCGGGAGTACACAATGAGTTGTTCGATGCGTGAATATCTTCAACATGCAAGCGCACTCGTCGAGCGAGGCGCAGTCTTTGTCACCGTCACGCTTGTTGAGCCTGAAGGACACGTTCCGCAAGATATTGGTGCAAAAGCGATCATCACTGCGAGTGGACTTGCATGGGGAACTGTCGGCGGCGGTCGGCTTGAGGCGCGCGCAATTACCCATGGGCAAGCGATGATCTCTCGCCAAGTTGCGGGAGCAATTCCTGCTGCTGCGGTCCAATCAGAAATTGTTCGATATGAACTTCTTCGCGACTTGAATATGGTTTGTGGCGGAGCTGCAACTTTGTTTTATGAAATCTCTGCGCTACCGAATTGGAATATCGCACTCTTCGGTGCGGGGCATGTTGCGCAAGCGACACTTTCGCTTCTTTGCACATTCGAGTGCAGTTTGACCTGCATTGATCCACGCGATGAATGGCTCGCAAAAATTGCCTCGCGGCCCAATGTGTGCAAGATGCTTGTCGGAGAACCTGCGGAGTATGTTTCGAAGTTGCCTGCAGGAACATTTTATCTTTGTATGTCGCAAGGTCATGCAACCGACTTGCCGATCGTGCGCGAAATTCTCCGGCGAGGTGACGCCGCATTCATCGGCGTCATCGGCAGCGAGCCAAAGTCACGAACGCTGCGCAGCACGCTTCTCAAAGAGGGATTTGATGAATTGATGGTTGGGAGAATTCATTGCCCGATCGGTCTGCCAATTGGATCAAATTCCCCGCCAGAAATCGCAGTCAGCATCGCCGCACAACTCTTGCAAGAGCGCGACGTGATCAGGAAAAGTGTCGTTTGATATCGACCCACTACCCGTCGTAGTGCCGGCGCGAATCGTTGAATTTCCAGTGGAAAAGCTAGCGCACTTTCAGTCATTGGTGGCACGCGTGCGTTTCGCAGCAAATCCAATTTCAGTTTGTGTCTGCGAAATGATTTGGAAAGGGGGAGCGTGCGCGAAACAGGCGCGATCAATCCTTGTGATGGATGATTCGCCCCACTCCCGAACCTGAACCTGATCCATCTTGCCCGGTTGCATCCAACTCTGGCCGGCCATCATCTTTGACATCGCCACGCAGCGTCTCAATCGCATGTGGAAGAATGTCTGCGATCGCCTCAAACATTTCGGTGGACCCGCGCGGCGAACCAGGAAGGGTGATGACCAAAGTTTGATGGATCGTTGCAGCAATCCCACGTGACAGAAAAGTCCGAGGCGTTTTCTGCAAGCAGCGCAGTCGCGAAAGGTCCATCAAGCCAGCATGTTCGCGGTGCATCACGGCGCGTAGCGCTTCGGGAGTGATGTCGCGCGGCGCGAGACCAGTGCCGCCAGTACTCAGTATCACATCAACCGAATGTGCTGGCTGTGACCAATTGACAAAAAACTTTGAGAGTGCAGAGAGATCGTCTGGCAAACATTCCTTGTGAACGATTTCGGCGTGCAGGTGTTTGATTGCAAGTGATTCCAGCGTTGGTCCCGATGTGTCGACAGCATCGCCACGAGAGCAGCGATCACTGACAGTCAAGATGACGGCACGGATCGCGCCGGTCATGCGCGCACCCGCTTTCGTGAAGTCTTTGTGGCGGTGGCTGCGCGGAAATGCCCGCTTCGCCCGCCTTCTTTTTCAAGCATGCGCATTCCTTCGATCGTCATTGATCGATCAATAGATTTTCCCATATCAATCACTGTCAACGCCGCAACGGCAACAGCGAGCAACGCTTCCATTTCGACGCCAGTTTTCGCAGTCACTTTAGCCTCGGCCCAGACATACACATGGTCGCGGCGAAGTTCAACGCGAACATCGATCGAATCAAGTGGCAATGAATGACAGAGTGGAATGAGCTC
>CAMAXY010000027.1 GCA_945862215.1 Singulisphaera sp. GP187
CATGACACAATCACATTCAAACACAGCCCATGCAGACCATCCTTTGGTTGGTCATCTTGTCCCAGTTTCGACTCTGCTCGCCACTGCATCGGCGCTCTTGGTCTTGACCGTTATCACCGTTGCGGTCCGATACATCGATATAGGCGAATTTAATCTCTGGGTCGCTATTGGAATTGCAGTGGTGAAGGCTGGGCTCGTCGCAAGTTTCTTCATGCATCTTCGCTGGGATCGACCTTTCAATTTATTGGTCTTCATCGGCTGCATGTTGTTCGTAGTGCTGATGATGGCTTTCTGCGTTCTGGATACAAGTCAGTATCGCTCAACTCAGTACACAGGTAACCCGCCTGTTGCACAAGAAACCCTCGATGCAAATGCACCAGGCGCGCCAGTGGCAAGATTCAAGCCTGGTCTGAATCCGTAAGGAAACCACCTAAAGCGCCGAGCCTCACTGCTCGGTCTGATTGGAGCAGCCATAATCACTCTCCCAAAGAGAGATCCATTCGATGATTCGATCCGCAGTGATCGAGCTGCGCGCATGGGCATGTGGATATTCATCATTGTTGTTGCGATGGTCTTTGCAGCAACAATACTTGGATACATCGTTGTTCGATTGAATCCGCACATGCAAGTCCCATGGCGGTCGTCATCTGATGCAAGTTTGCCATACACGCTGCTCGTCAGCACGCTTGTTCTGTTTGCATCGAGCGCAACACTGCATCAATGCCTCAAGTGTGCGAAGCGCGATGACACCAAGGGTTGCACTCGATTTGCAAGCGTGACATATTGGCTTGGATTTCTGTTCGTGTTGCTGCAGGGCGAAGCCTGGTGGTCGATGTGGATGCGGCATGTCAACATCGACGAAAACTTGTACGCATGGACCTTCTATGTTTTAACAGCGCTGCATGTGCTGCACATCATCGGGGGACTGTTTGCCCTGGGAGTTGTCACGCGCCATGCAAGTGAAGGACTCTATGACGCAGCAAGACATAACGGAATTGTGTTGTGTGCAATGTATTGGCATTCGCTCGATGTGATTTGGGTTGCGCTGTATGCCACGCTGTGGTTTGGATCGCGCTGAATTTCAGTGCCCAATTCACCGATTTTCTGCGCGTGTCGGATGAAACGCTTGCCACGCAAACCAGCGGCAGGGAACCATAATCGGCATTGGGTCTGCCTCTTGAACGAGCGCACCCTTTTTTGGCACGATTCGCCAATTGATACGAATACCAATTGTCGATGAATCAGCCATAAAAGTTTTTGGGTCAACAAACTTCGGCAGTGTTTCGATTGGAATGATCTTCCATCCGTTTGGATATTGCACAGCGATGATCATGATCATCGTTCCCATTCCAGCATCAAGTAAAGGTGCGACTGTCGGTGCGATTTCCGCGAATGGAATTGTTCGGGCGTTTTGATCTTTTTGCTCGAACGTCACAATCGGAAAATTGACTTTGCCTTCCTGCCAGTATCGTTCGTAATCAGTTTCCTTCATTCGCTTTTTGTCTGAATCATTCGGCAAAGCAACTGTCGTGTCTGGATGCAGCAGAAACCACGCGGCCCATGTGCAGACTTGAGTTCCTGGCATCAAGTTCAATTGAGTCTCAATCGCTGCCGCCGGTCCCGCAATTGCGCGAAATGCCAACTGAGACCATAGGCTTGATGTATAAGTTTCCGCCGGCAGTTTCTCTCTTGTTGCATCGGGCGCATCAGGAGTTTCATACATCACAAGATTGCTGTTCAGTAATAATCCGCTGACGCCAAATTTGACAATCGTTCCATTGATTGTCCGATTGAAAATGACAGCGCTATCGCAAAGCGGGCTGTATGTCACCGCAATCGGCACTCCGCCAAGCGTGTCGTTAGCAATCTCGTGGACGTTCATCAACTGCAGTGGATACGCACGCGATTCGCCATTCACTGTGATGCCGATGACACGATCCGCAGAGATCGCATATTTGATTCGTTCTTTCTCGTTTCTTGGGGCGATCTCTGATCCTGCAATGACAGTGGGTCCATCAAGTGAACGCAGAAAATCACGAGGATTTCCGCTTCCAACAAGCGATTCCTGCGGGACAGACAGATTGCTCAGATCAAAGCCATATGTTGTCGGATCCCGTCCATCACCAATGGGCTTTTCCCCTCTCATCGGTCCAAGAAATGCGAAGATCGTGATTCCAAGCACAAGGATCAGTGCCAAAAGAATCACCCATCCACCGGCGGCGAATGTCAGTTGCGTCTTCTTCGCAGAATCACTTTGAGTCATTGAGGGATTTTTTCGTCAGGCGCGAGAAAGACTGGAGCATTTCGCAGAGCCGCACTCGGCGAGACTGATCCTCGATCAAGCACAAGCGCGAGCAAGAGCAGCGGGAGATATGTGATGCTGGTGAAAAACACACGGCGTGCTGATGCATCGGTTCGAAGATGAAGAAAGCGGAAACTTTCGAAGATCATCCAGCATCCCAGAATGATTGAAATGATGGCGAACCACCAACCTGCAACGCCATAGACCGTCGTCAGCAATCCAAGGGGAATCAAGATGAGAGATGTCAGCACCATTGTTTGCGCTGTGACTTGTCCACTTGGATCGACTGCAGGCAACATCTTGAATCCACCGCGTGCATAATCTTCGCGGTACATCCATGCGAGTGCCATAAAATGTGGCAATTGCCAGACGAAGAGAATCCCTGCGATCACCCATCCGCCAGGTGAGAACGACCCGGTTGCTGCGGTCCATCCAACGAGTGGTGGAATTGCGCCGCAGACTGCACCAACGATCGTGTTGATTGATGTGATTGGTTTCAGCGGCGTATAAATCAGCGCATACAACGCGATATTTCCAGTGGCGAGCGCAGCAGGAATCCACCCAGCGGCCCAAAGCAATAGCGCCCACCCGACGTATGCAAGCAAGACGGCCATAAGAAAAACTAACGGTCGGCCGATGTGCTTTTGCGGAAGGGGTCTTCCCTCAGTTCGTTGCATTAACGCATCGCGCCGACTTTCGATGAGTTGATTGAACATCGATGCACTCGCAGCAGATGCAGCCGTTCCGAGCAGCGTCCATGCAAGCAGAGTCCAATTTGGTGTTGCTGTTGTTGAGACAATAAATCCAACTCCTGTCGTGACAACCACGAGTGCATTCAGACGCACTTTCGCAAGCGCTCCAAGCGTGGGCAAAGTCCGAGCTAAGTTTGAGATTGTCGCGACGTCTTCGATCGAACTAGTATAGAAGGTGTAATGAACCAGCCTTCTTCTGATCGTCGTGGACTTCATCTCGCACTTGGATTTGCGACAACCGTCGTGATGTGGGCCATTGGTTATGTCGCAATGATGCGCCCAGGAGTGGTGGCGGGGGAGATTCTCTTCGGAGCCATGTTTGTCGCGCTTTTCCTTGGCGGGCTGATCGCCGGACGATTGACGCCAATATCTTCACGAGCTGATGGCGCACGCGCAGGCATCAAGATCGGACTTGTTTCTGCAACGGTCAACTTGTTGGTTGTCGGCAGTCTCTTCGGCCGTGATACTGGAAGTGATCTATGGGTTCAGCTGGCGATCTGGGTCGGCGGTCTTTATGCCGCAAGTTTGATTTGCGCTGCAATCGGCGGTGCGGTCGGCGGCGGTGTATCGCGCTGGCAATCAAAGTTTCCTGCGACTGCGCTGTTCGGTGCGATCACTGCATCGACAATATTTTTATTGCTCGTGACAGGCGGACTTGTCACCGGATTAGAAGCAGGACTTGCGGTCCCAGATTGGCCGAATTCATTTGGTCACAACATGCTTCTCTATCCCATCTCGCAAATGAAGGGCGGAGTGTATTACGAACATGCGCATCGACTCTATGGAATGCTTGTTGGGCTTTCGGCGATCACACTCTTAACGCTCGTTGCGCGTTTTGAAAGTGGTCGCCTTGTGCGAACTCTTGCAGTGATCGGATTTCTGATGGTCTGTGTGCAAGGATTGATGGGCGGTCTGCGCGTCACTGGTCACATCACTCTTTCGCAAGACGCAGTCAATCTCGCGCCGAGTGTTCCACTTGCAGTTGCACACGGAGTCTTTGGCCAAATGGTCTTTGCAACATTCTGTTTGATCGCAATCCTCTGCGGCCGCCGTTGGAAAGGTGATTTCGTTCCGCTTGATGGTGCTGCATCCAAGGGTCGAGTATTGAGCGCTGCGCTCGTGGTGATTCTTCTTATGCAACTGATCTCTGGTGCGATGTATCGCCACTATCAAATTCCAGTTCTAGATGGCCCGCCGACATATCCAAAGTGGGCGATGCATCTGCATCTGACTTGGGCGGCAGTCGCATTGATCAGTACGCTTATGGTTGGAATGCGTGCGATGAGCATTCCGAAATTTCTGCGTCCGATTCCGCAACTTGGTCACGGCATTCTGATGCTCGTTGGGATTCAGGTTGCTTTCGGCATCGGCGCGTTGGTGCTGGTCATTACTCGCAAGACCGCTGAGATTCCAATTTCAGAAGTCGTCTTCACAAGTTTGCATCAATCAACTGGCGCGTTGCTGTTGGCAACAAGCGTGATGATTGCAGCGTGGTGGAGGAGACTTACTGTTTCGGCGTTGTCGGCGTCATCGGTGTTGCCGGCGTCGAAGGTCGCGCAGGCTTGATCGCCTCTTCGAGTGCAAGCAAAGAATAGATCGTGCAGAGATCGTGATCTGCCTCCTCCCACCTCGACGATTCATTCACCCACGAACCATCTGGTTTTTGTTTTGCGACGAGTGCCGCGATCAATTCATCACGCCACGGATGTTCAACGCCCGTGACATCAGTCACCACATCTTGTCGCGCTGCCAAGAGTGCGCGTGAAAGAGCGTGGACATAATAAAAATATCCTTGTTGGCCAACACCAGGATTTTCAGCAAATGTCCAGTGCTTGCGAATCCAGTCGTATGCGGCGCGTACGCGAGGATCATCGCTCGAAAGCCCGGCATAAAGCAAACTCTTGAAACCTGCATAGGTCATCGAGCCATAACTCTTGAGCGATCGTGGTTGTCCCTCAGGAATCTTTTCGCCATATCGCCCTTGTCCTTCAGCTTCGCTTGAAAAACTTTCACCGCCGTTGGCAGGGGTATAAATAAAGCCTCCATCATTTGCACCCGCTTGCGCCCACGCGGCAGAGTTTGTCTGCTGAAGATTCTGCGTGCGACTCAAGAACACAATGGCGCGCTGAACTGCGGGATCCTCTGGTGAAACTTGGGCATCATGCAGGGCATCAAGCATCAATTGAGTATTGGACAAGTCCGGTCGTCCCCACTTTCCATAACCGCTTCCACCAAACCAATCCATGCGCGGCGAAACGCCTTCACTTTGATCCCACTGTTGTTTCGTGAGCCATTCGACGCTTGTCTCGATCAATGGTCGATCGGAAGGATCATCCACAGCAGCAAGTCCACTGGTCACTGCGCTGGCAACATAATTTGCAAGGCCGCCTTCTGAATCAGGATTGAATTGAGTGCCAATGCCACCAACTCGCTCGCGCACAAAGTCCCGCGCCTTTTTCGCACACGGATCATTCGCAGGAGTCATATCTGTTTGTGCGAAAGCCTTCATTCCAAGCGCAGTGACCGCTGTCGCCGCTGCATTAGACGGTTTCTTTTGATCCGTTCCAACGGCAGGCTTTGCGATCATCCATCCGCCACTTGCATCTTGCGTCGATCGAAGTCGAGCAAGTCCAAGATCGATCGCCCGTCGAGCATCCGCCCACGATTTCGCGGAGCATGGAACTTCTTTTGCTTCGATACTAATTCGATGAATCGCCGGCAGAGGTTGCGCGATCGCACTTGGAAGCGCCGGCAAATTTTGTTCGGTCACTTTGCTTTTAGCGACTCGTGCATCAAGTGGAATCGTTGGCTCTGCAAGCAGATTTTTTTTTGTGGCTCCATCATCGGGACCAGCAAGACAGATCGAAGCGAGTCCAATCGTCAATAAACAACGCAAAGTATTCATTTTCTAATTATAGGGCGTGCGTTGGATGTTTGATTTATTTATAAATTGTAAGTGTAGAATGAAACGATGCTCTCATTCATTTCTATCGTTGTTTGCGCGACACTTTCAGTTCCGCCTATTCCAACTATCAGTCAGTTTGCGATTTTGGATGCGCCTTCTCCAACAGTTTCTCCGACGTTTGGAATGGTTGTCGCCGTCTCTGGCGATCGAGTGGTCGCAACTGGTGCAGATCCATCGAAGGCTGGTGGATCTGTCGGTCAAATCGCAACATTTGTTTTTCAGCCTACAGGTGAATGGAAACCATTCCGTGAGATGCAATCAGTCGATGGAGTGAAGCCTGGCGTGATGGTTCTTCAACGCATGACAATGGTTGGAAACATAATGCTCGTCTCTGAAGATCGTCGTGATGGTGGAAGTAGTACCGTCGCTGCGTTCGAAGCTGCCGAAACAAATTCTGGATGGAAGCAGAGCGGGAAGCTCGAGCCTCCGACGGGATTTCCCGAACCTGCTTTCGGCGGAGTCATTGTTTCGGACGGAGTATTCGCAGCGATTTCAACGGTCGATATGCGCGTGTTGGGCGAGAAGGCTCGAACTGTCAATCCGTCGCCAAAAGTTTTTCTTTTCAAGCGAGGGGCGGATGGGTGGAAAGGTCTTGGATTTCTCCAACGTGGCGATGCGTTCAAGCCAACATTTTTCGGCGCGGCAATTTCTATGACTCCAAACCAGATTGTCATTGGATGCCCAAAGGCGATCACTGCTGCGCCGCACCAAGATTTAGTTGTCGGTGGCGATGCGGTCGTCGTCATCTATCGCATGAACTCCGATGGAATGTGGGCAATTGACGGCGAATTGAAGCCGCCACCAGATCGCTTGGATTATCTCGGATTTGGATCGACCATCGCATCAAGCGATTCGATTGTCGCCGTGAGAATGTCTCAGGTTTCTGGTCAGGGTTCGGCAGTCTTGGTGTATCGGCGTGGCGAGACTGGTTGGGTCTATGACGGCGAATTGAATCCACTCATCGATGTGACTCCTGGTGTGGGATGGGGAATCTCGCTTGCAATCGCTGACGGTCGAATTATTGTTGGCGATCCCACCGCACTCAATGGCGATAAGAATCCTGGATATGCCGGCGCATTTGCAAAGGACAGTAATGGTACTTGGGCGGAATCTGCTCGCTTTCAACCAAATGTTCCAGTGACTACAGCGCGCTGGGGAGTTGGTATTCGCACCGATGGTCGGCGCGTTGTCATCGCGCGTCCACAAAATGAACGCGAAGGAATTATGCCCGGCGGCGCATTAGTTTTTATGCTTCCACCAGCAGATTCCACTCCGCGTCCGAGTGCGCCTTCTGCATCCTCGCCAGCTTCAACGAAATCTTTGAATGCCCCTTGATTGTGGTTGGACTGTCATTCCCAGTCTTGGACTGTCATTCCCAGTTCCGCACCACGCACGCTGCGCACAAAACTCCGCACGCGATATTCATCGGCATGACCCAATTTGTTTGCAAGTGAATTGGTGCGACCACATTCATGACAATCGCCATCGCTCCAAAAATCGCGGCCCATGCGGCAAACTTCAGCTTTGCTAGCCAGACTGCGCTGATGATTGCACCGATCGAAATCGCCCATGCGATGATCACACTAAGGGGTTCGCTTTCCATCGGACCGAACTTGGCTGCGCGCGCAAAGAGCAGGGCGCCCATCGCACCCACGATGATTAGTAAGATTTTCACACTACACAGAATACACATTGGGCTATTCTTGCACTTATGAATCCCGCGCAGCGTGATCAAGCGCAGCGACTCTTCGAAGAAGCCATTCGTGGAGGAACACCCGACCCCGCCACTTGGGTCGCTACGCAAACTATTGATGAGCAAGTTCTCGCGGAAGTCAAGCGCTTGCTCACTGAGCACAGTGCACATCTGACGCACGCAGAACATCTCCCGACAGAAGTACCAAGTCGCCTTGCTGATGGGCTGTTGAATCAAATTCTGGGTGCGTACCGCATCGAAAAATTGATTGGTACTGGCGGCATGGGGCGCGTCTATCTCGCGCGAAGCACAACAGACGCAACTTGCGAAGTTGCGATGAAAGTCCTTGGTCGAGCAGTGACGAGTCAGATCGCTATCCAACGTTTCGCACGCGAAGCCGAAGTGATGAAGAAACTCGATCATCCTGCAATCGCATCTTTTTATGCAAGCGGAATGTATGACGATGGCGAGGGAGCTGTTCCGTGGTTTGCGATGGAATACATCGCAAGTGCACAGGAACTCACCATGTGGTGTGACAACAAGCACCTTGGTCTTCGCGAAAGGCTCAGCCTTGTTGCGCAGATCAGCGATGCGATTGGCCATGCTCACCGAATGGGAATTGTTCATCGTGACTTGAAGCCAGCGAATATTTTGGTTGCGGTGAATGGATCTCCAAAGGTCATAGACTTTGGTGTTGCGCGATGTCTTGGAAATGATTCTCAGATGACAGCAGTGCAAACGCAGACTGGCCAACTCGTCGGAACGATGCAATACATGAGCCCGGAACAATTCGCTGGCGATCCACGCAAGATCGATCATCGAGCGGATGTCTATGCACTCGGAGTGATTCTCTTCGAATTGATTTCTGGAACATATCCCCATGATGTTCGAGCGCTTTCCGTTCACGAAGCTGCGCGAGTCGTTTGTGATGTTGATGCGCCAGACGTTCGATCAACGACATCCGAATTCGATGAAGAACTTTCAGGAATCGTCGCCAAGTGCTTGCGCCGAGAGCGCAGCGAGCGATTTGAAGATGCGCGCGAGCTTGGCATCAAACTCCGTAGTTGGTTGCGTGGAGAACCAATATCTCCGCCAGTTACAGAGTTTGCCAAGGAGCCAGCCATTGCAGGCAGAACTCGTCCCATTCGCGAAACAAAGCAGCCGCACAATCTCGAAACCGACACGATCCGACGGTCAAGTGGCTGGCTTGTTCCGACGCTTTCGGTAATCCTCGTGGCGATCGTTGCGCTTGTCGCAACAGACATAATAAAGCCGCAATGGTTGGTGGATCAGTGGCGCAAAATCATAAAGTCTTCCGGAGTTCCATCCGCACAAGATGAATTGCCTGCTGTTTCGGAATCGATTTTGATTGAAACCGATCCATCAGGTGCGCATGTAACGATTGACGGTCTTGATGTTGGAGTCACTCCTGTTCGCTCAATCATTGCCTGGAAGCAAAATAGCCAGAATGCAATGATCATTATTTCCAAGAGTGGTTTTCAAAAGCACTCGGAATCGATTTCTGCTGCGCCACGGGGTGGGCGCACCGCACCTCTTCAGATGCGTGTGCGCCTCGACCCCGCCGCGACCGTCACTGTTCCCTAAGCTTGCCAATTGCGCGAACGCACTGACGAGTCACGAAGACCCCGATACGACTTAGTGATGAAGTGACTTACTCAATCCAAAGATCGGCAACAACATTGCCGCTGCGATACCACCAACAACCACACCCATACCAAGAATCATGATCGGCTCGATCAAGCTTGTCGACATCTTGATGGCGGAGTCAAGCTCTTCCTCCGAAAATTGTGCTGCATGTTCAAGAGTTTCCGACAATCGTCCACTCCGCTCGCCGGCGTTGATCATCGCCGAGACAGGACGCGGAACAAGTGGTGACTTCAAAAAAGCAGTGGACATATCCTGCCCACGATTCACGCGCTCTTCCAACTCATCCCATAATTGGTTGTACAAAGTGTTTCCTGTGACGGTTCGCAAGATGCGGATGACGTCAAGCAAGCTGACTCCTGCAGCGAGCAGTGTGCCCATCGTGCTGGCGAATCGAACGGTGTACAACTGTTGAAACATTTTTTTGACGATTGGCGTGTTCATTCGCAGCCAATCAAGTGCAAGTCGGCCAGCATTTGATTTTGCCCAAAACACGAAACCAAAGATGATCGCGCTGATGGTGATGATCCAAATCACTCCATAATTCTGCAGGCTGTCGGCGATCGCCATGAGATATCGAGTGATGACAGGCAAGTTATCGCCTTGCGCAGAGAAAAGTGGCTTGAACTTCGGCAGGACAAACGTCATGATGATCGTGACTGCAGCAATTGCAACCAGAAGCATAATGCCTGGATATGCCATCGCACCTTTCACTTGTCGTGTGAACTTTCGTTGTTTAGAAAGATCCTTCGAGATTCGTGCAAGCATTTGATCGAGCATTCCAGTCGCTTCAGCTGCTTGGAGCAATGCAATCATGACCGTTGGAAAAATGCGCGGCCACTTCGCCATAGCAACCGAAAGGTCTTCGCCTTCACAAACATCGTCGCGAATGCGGCGAATGACCGATGCTGCTTCCTTGCTGGGAGTTTGAGCGGCATATGTTTCAAGACCTTCAATCAGCGAAACGCCAGTCTTCATCATCACAGAAAGTTGAGTGCATAGTGAGAGGACTTCATCTTTACTGAAGCGCGAACTGAGTGATCGATCATTATGGTTTGCGCGTGCGACAGGCTTCGCATCAATATCTGTCAGCGCAATCGAAACGACGGCGAAACCCTGACGGTGAAGTTCGCGAACAACGCCGGCATGATTTGCGGCTTCCATAATTCCGCGTTCTGGCGCACCATTCGCACGGCGAGCGCGCCATTCGAAGCGGGGGGTTAGAACTTGTTCAGCGACGGCATGCGCCATGTACTTCCTCCAGGGTTGTCATTCCAGCGAGCACTTTAAGAATGCCGTCATCCCATAAGGTTTCAAATCCTTGCTTAGAAAGCAAATCACGAATTGCATTTAGATCAAGTTTTGCTGAAATCGCATCAAGAATTTGGTTGTTCGGAACCAATAATTCATAGAGGCCAATTCGTCCTGAATATCCGCGTTCGTGGCACTTTCTGCAGCCAATTCCTTTGGTCAATTCAAGTATGCCGTCTGAGTATTTCCCCATGCTGGCTAATTCGTGCGCATCGGGGATATACGAGGTCCGACATTGATTGCAAGTCTTGCGCACCAACCTCTGTGCAAGCACGCCGCGGAGACTTGCTGCGACTAGAAAGGGCTCAACGCCGAGGTTGGTCAGACGAGTCACTGCACTTGGAGCATCGTTTGTATGAAGAGTCGAGAGCACTAAATGTCCTGTGAGCGCGGCCTGCACTGCGGTCTGTGCAGTTTCTCCGTCGCGAATTTCTCCAACCATGATGATGTCGGGATCTTGTCGAAGGAGCGAGCGGAGTGCGCTAGAAAATGTGAGTCCCGCTTTGACATTCATCTGCGTTTGATGGACGCCAGGCAAGTTGCTTTCAACAGGATCTTCGACTGTGGAAACATTCATACTTTCCGTATCGAATCCCGAGAGAACCGAATAGAGAGTCGTTGATTTTCCGCTCCCAGTTGGGCCAGTGACCAAGACGACGCCGTGCGGCTCGTCAATCACCTTGCGAAAAGTCGCTTCAGTTGATGGACGAAAGCCGAGTTTGTCCAATCCAATACGAACACCACCAACATCGATCACTCGCATCACTACTTTTTCGCCAAACTTTCCTGGCAATGTGGAAACGCGCAAATCAATTGGTCGACCATTCACTCGTACGCTGATTTCGCCATCTTGCGGCACGCGGCGTTCTGAAATATCTAGGCGAGCCATAATTTTCACACGGCTTGCAATTGCTGAATGCATTCGGTGTGGTGGTTTGATACGCACGTGCAGCACGCCGTCAACGCGCAATCTGACGCGCAATTGGCCATCGTCAGGTTCAATGTGAATATCCGAAGCACCTTCGGCGACGGCGCACGCAATGATGTGATTCACCAATCTCACCACGGGTCCGCTCGATGCTTCGTCTGCGCTCCCAGACATTTCAGCCATCTGAGGTTCCGAGACAGAGCCGACGACATCATCGAGATTGTCAAGAATCTCTGCAACAATTTCTTCAGTTTGAGCGCCAGATCTATCAGTTGCAGCTTCCACTTCTGGCGTTGGCACTGCAAATGCAACTTCAAGAGCCGCTGGTGTACTGACTGTCACGCGAATGCGAAAGCCGGTTAATCGAGCGAGATGTTCGGTGACCACAAAGTCATCAGGATTTGCAGTGCAAACAACCAACTCGCCTTCGGTCAGCGACATTGGCAGAACCATGTTTTCGTTGCGAATTGCTTCTGGTACCAAGGCGCGAACGCCGGGGTCGGCAAATTCAGCTGGATTTTCAATAAATTCCAAACCTTTCGCACGAGCAAGCGCACGGAGCAGTTGATCTTGCGTCACGAAACCCCGATCGACCAAGATTTCCCCAAGCATCTTGCGCTGAGAATCCGATGATTGCGCAAGAAGAGCTTCGCGCAAATGTTCTGCGGTCAGCAGTCCAGATTCCATAAGGACTTGGCCAAGTGAGATTGAAATTGATGGATTAAAATTGATCATTTGAAAACCTTGGAGTTATTGATTATTGAGCGTGAGTTCAATGACCTGATTCCCAACCGAGAACCGAGCGGTGCGTTCGCCAACTTCAATCAGTTGGAAAGTATTCCCACTTTTAGAATCTCCCCATGTTTGCCCAACGCGAAGTGTTTTTCCATTCACGATCGCGAAGGTTCGATCCAGTGTCGCTTGTAAGACAAAGGTCGATTGGATTGCAGCAGGCGTGTTCGCAACAGCTACAGATGCATCTACGGCAGGCTTCAGGTCCGCTGGGGAAGTGAATGGACTTCGAGCAGGGATTGCAGCGAGGTTCCAATGTGGTATCGCTTGCATAAAAATTTCTGGGATGACAATCGCAGCAGGTTCAGCCAGTTTAATACTTATAGGTACTGGTTGAGCAATTGCAGCAGCTGCGGACTTCGGTGCGAAGACCAACTTCCCACCGAAGATGCCGATAGCGATCAATGCTGACCCCAATAAGATCGCGAGTTGACGGGGAGAAGTTCCCAGTCGAGCAGCGAATGCACTCCATCGATTTGCAAAGGTCATTCTGGTTTGCCCTCTGAAGAGTGGAAGTATTCGTCGATCCCGACGGTCGCTTGCACTTGCAGGCCTTCTCGGTGAATGTCGATTGAACGCACGCGTGTCATGCCGGCTTCTTGTTCAGCTTTTTGCACAGTGTTGAACACGGCATCAAACGATCCGGTCATTTGCATTTCAACATTACGACGATCGAGTGCAAGTCCAGCAGGGCGCACACTCATGATTTCTCGTTCTCCAATGCGAATTGATTGATCAAGCACTTCTGTGCCATCGATTGGTCGAGTCATAGATGAAATGAGTTTGCTGTCGTTGGAATCAGTTCGAATTGAGTGGCCATTTTCATCGCGGCGAGATTGCAAAGATTTGACTTCCAATTGAAGGCGTTCGTATTCATCTCGTTGGATCAAATATTCGTCGGTTGCCTTCGTTACATTTTTGCTGTCCGCACGCATGACTCCTGCATCCCGAAAATTTGGAATTGCAAATAAACAAATAATGGTCGCACTCATGGTGGTCGGCAGAATGGTCCACACCCAGAAAGAGGAGATCTTCATCGTGTCGACCCTCCGCGAGCAATCTGCGTTTGCGACGATGCGATATCGTTTTCAGAGTGATCCGCCTTTCGCGCTTCTGTTTCTCTTGAAGCCGGATCGATGCGCGCTCGCATTACGAATTGCTGCTCTGATCCTCCGCCTGACTTTGGCGCGGCGCGTTGTTCGAGAACTGTGACTGCTGCGAAGGGAGCAGTCTTGCGAATTTCAGAAGCGAATTCTTGCACGGCTTGTGCGTTGGGTGCAATACCGTTCATGAGCACGACATAAATCGGTCGATTTGCGACCGTAGTTTTCAATGACTTTTGTTCTTCCAACGAAACCTTCATTGATTCGAGCCAGCTTCCATTTGGCAAGAGATGTGAAATTGCAGAGATGATCGTGCTGGTACTGATGGGCGATCGCAACATCGCATCTGCGGCGATTTCACTACGCAGCAGTGTTCGCGCTTGGACAAAATGTCCAACAAGTTCATCAATCTTGTTTGATTTCTCTCTCAGAGCAACAATCACTTCGTGCTGGGCTTTCGCTCGGCGCAATTCGACGAATGAATTGACAACCACGCCAGTTGCAACTGTGAGCGCAAGTATTGATCCCAATTTCATGAGTCGTAATTGAGCGCGCCGGCGAAAAATTGCGCGCGCATCATCTGGCAGAAGATCGACAAAGAAATCACTCATGCGACCTTTCGTTGTTTATTGACTGCCGCCACAGTGATCTGTGGCAAAGCGATTGATACGAGAGAAGTCCACGCAGAAAGTGGTCCGCTTGGTCGCTTGACCTTTGACCAGTCCACAGACTTATCAATATTCATCAGACGTGTTTCAGCGCCACAGACAGTATGAATCGCAGAAGCAATGCCAGGTTCTTCGGCAAGTGCTCCGCTGAGGCTGACAAACTCTGGCCACGAACCACCGGCGCGTCGTTCAGTATGTCGCAAGCATTGCAGAATTTCCTCAGCCAATTGGCGCCATCGCCACGCTTGCGATTCATCTTCTTCGCCTGCGACGGGAATTGCTCCAACATTTAAGTTCGAGCTGGACTCCCAAGGGAATGATCGATGAAATGTAAGTCCATTACTATTGAGCAGTGCTAATGTGGCTTGATCAGATTCCAAATGCAGAAACGCAAAGTGTGGAATATTGTTCGTGCACTTGATTTGACTCCAGGCAAGCCTCATTGCTGCAAGTGCTCCGAGTTCTGCTCGACGGGGTTCCAGACCAGCCTCCGTCAGCAATGCTGCAGTTCGATTGACGGCATTTCGCTGAGTCGCAACAACCAGCACTTCAGAGGTTGCGCCGCCAAGCGTTCCTGCACGAATGGGCAGATGTCCCGCAACGACTTCCGTTCGATCAACACCAAGTCGATCGACCGCAGTCCATGAAACACTTTCTTTCATTTCATTATTTGCAAGGGCAGGAATTTCAATGCATTCTGTCAAAATGGATTTCGCAGGCAGCGAAAGCGCGCAAGAACGTCCAGAAAATCCACCAGAGCGGAGTGCTTCTTTGATTCGTCGAATTGTTGTTTCGTCGCTGCCAGCCTGTTGCGAATTCAATCCCACGGCCGGCAACATCGCAACCGCCTGAACAACTGGGTTCAAGCCGTTTCCACTGAGTTGCAGTAGACGCAGAGCATTCGCTCCACACTCCACTGCGATCACATTGCGATGGTTTGAAGACTTAAACGCATTGAACATGGGGGACTTTGCCTTTCCTGCAGTGATCTCTGATTCATTCAACCCACCCAACAAAAGAGCGCGCCGCGGAGAGAACGTTTTCTATCCGCGGCGCACTTCTCTACTTGATCAGGCTCCCGCCGCTCAGGCGCCCGAATGATTGCTGAACGATTTGATTATGGATTTGGGGTTGGGATGACTTTGCCAGCAGTAAAGGTCCAACTTGCAGCACGATCTGCCTGCAGTTGATTCTCAATATCGGATGTCGTGCAATATCCTGCATTCACAAGTTTCGTGAAACTTGCGGCATCGATGGCGCCGTTGGCTGTACTAATGGCTGTTCCGCCACCTGGCAAGAATTGGTTATAGCGTGTGATCATGGTCAGGATCTGACTTCCGCGGGCATCAGCCGCTTCCGTGTTCGCATCCGTCAAAGCACTCGTGACCGATGGCACAACCAGTGCCGCAAGGACGCCGAGAATTACGACGACGATGAGAATTTCAATCAGTGTGAATCCGCGCTTAATGTTACGTGCAATCATTTCAAACCTCCTGAGGTTTAAGCGTTCGTGCAAGCACGACACGCTTCGGTGTAGAGCAGGACGGCGACACTCGCTATCCAACAAATAAACTTTCGGATTCATTTTGGTGGGAACCAAATTAACTTGATGATTTTTTAAAGATTTATGTCCCCGATGTTTTTATCTGCTATTTGGCTTTAGTAATTGGGTTTTTCCCTTGCAAATTCGCATCTGAATCTGAATATAAAAGTGTGAAGATGATGTTGAAACGAGCCGAGAGTATGGGAATGCGACGCGCTATGACTCTCATTGAATGCATGGTGGCTCTGGTCATACTCACTCTTTCTGCAAGCATTATGGTGATGGCAGTGCAAGGTGGACTGGCAGCTCAGGAAGAAGCTCTTTCCATGACACTTGCAGGAACTGCGGCGGAATCACGCATTGCTGAATATCTCTCAAAGTCATACCCCACGATTGCAGTCGCAGATATCACCGAGACAGCAGGAGCGATCAAAACGCCTACGGGTGAGTTCTTCAGTTCTTCCTATAACAAGATGTCACGCCGAACCGTCATTACATCTGCAAATCTCACAGTGCCTGATTTCCCTGGTCTGATTGTGCAAGGTTATTTATTTGATGTGACTGTTTCTGATTCGTGGCAAGGACAAGCTCGCAAGCTTGTTTCTTTGCAGCGCTTTCGTCCGTGGACAACCGAAGAAGAAGGTGCCGTCACGCCATGAAAAAACCACCACGCGCATTCACTCTCATCGAGGTCATGATCGCAACGGTTGTGACGACGATGATCGCTGGAACTGTGGTGGCACTCATTCAAGGATTTGTCTCTGCACTCTCAATTCAGGATTTGCGCAGCGAAGCGATCGTGCGCAGCGCAGGCGTGCAGTCGCATCTGGGATTACTTTCGTTAAAGACGCGCATGTCTTTGGCGCTCAGTCCACAGCGCGTATTGCTTTGGCTTCCTGCGGAAACGCTTTTAACTTCCGGCAGCGGCAGCGATGCAGCATTCGATCGCATTGATCTCGCAGAAGATGAATTGCATTGGCTTGAGTTTGTTCAAGAAGAAGATTCGAGTTGGACGCTGATCGAATGGACTGTAAAAAACAATATGGTCGAATCGACGGAATCAGCAGTTTTTACAGTTGATGGCGTATTTTGGGATGACCTGTTTCTTCAGCTCAACGAAGCAGGGAAATTGCGTCGCTCACCGATTGCTTCAGGTCTTGCCGGACCAGAACTTGCCACGGGAACAATGAAACGTCCTCGATTTGTCTGGCAAACGAGTGACTGCTGTCAAAATCGTTCGGTTGGAGTGGAGTTTGCATTCGTTGCCCTTATGGGCAATGAAACATTGCAGGCCGATGTGCGCCTTGAAAGCGCTCTTGCGTTCTTTGATCGACACCCAATTTGTTCGGAGTCTGGATCATGAAACAATTTAATTTACCTAGATTTTCAAGTCGCTCCCGTTCAAAATCTCCCAGCCATCGTGGTGTCGCGCTCTTGATGGCGCTCTTTGCACTCGGAGTGGCGGCAACAGCAGGAACATCGTTCGTCAAATCGAGTGATCACAGTGTGATGGTTGGTCGCAGTATGGGTGAAGCTGCACGTGCGCGCTTGGCTGCCGCAGAAGGACTGGCGATTTCTCGCGAAGTTCTCGCAAATATTTTCCAGCAGCCGGATGTCACCCTCGCATCGCAGTGGCGGGCACAACTTGCGGATGGTGTTTTGTTGACGAATTATCAAATCAACGGTGCAACATTGAATGTCACAGTTGCTGATTTGACGACAGGCGCAGCACCAACCATCAGTACAACTGAATTTCAAGCGACAATCACCGTGACCGTAGGCGATACGAGTTATCAAATGAGTGCGCAGATGAGTTTGCAAAGTCTTGTCAAGGGCCAGTATGCGATCTTTGCAAACAAACTCTTCCGCATGGAAGGGAACAACTTTGTCGGTCGCTGGGAAAAAGCGCCGAAAAGCGTACTGAAATACCCAATTAATGTTGGAACGCAGGCGATGAAGAGTTGGTTCAGTAATGAAGGCGTTTTCTTTGGTACTGACGCATACTTTGAAGATCAAGCAGTCGCAATTCCAGGCACATACAACACATTCGCTCTCGCATTGGCTGCTAAGCCAACAGAATTTGTTCGCGCTTCGCGCGCTGGATATGCGGGAGCACGAGTAAACAATGAAGATGTGGTCTATCACTACCTCGGCGGCAAGACTTCTCTTGCAGCATCATGGGAAGTTGCGACCGATTCATTTGCCACCAAGCAGGCATATCTCTATTTCCCATCGAATGCAGAAAGCGTGACTGTCACAGGCGGAAGTGCCGAAGAAGTCGAACAGGTCCGATTGTCCGCTGGTCAATCGATTGTGATGCCTACGCCTCCATCAGAACCGTCATTCATTCCTGGAACGACATTCACGGGCAATAAAACGTATAGCGGCGTCACCGTCACGCTGAATCCAATTCGCGTGAAATGCAACGAAATCTTTGGAATCCCTTATGCAGGAGGCGATCTCATCGTCTCGAATAATTCTGTCATCACCCTCAATAGCGGTATCTATCGAGTGGATGACAAATTCACCTTGTCTAACAGTCGTCTGATCATAAATGGCAATGTGAAAATTGTGATGAAGGCCAGGCAGTGGTTTGATCTCGATGCAAAAAGTTTCTCGATGACAAACTCTGCGATCGAATTGAAAGCGAATTCGCAGTTGCTTCTTTTCGTTGCATACGATTTGGTCACAACAGGATCGTGGATTGGAAGCGATTACACCTGCACTTCAGACCCGAGTGCCACGAACAAACTTGGCGACCCTCACCGCAAGAAGTGGCTCAATCAGTGGGTCGCGACGGTGTGTGATCCGGTTGCTCCGCAAGAGCCGAAGTACATCGAGCCTTGGAGAATTCGCATCTATCCAGACCCTGCATTCCTTTCTTCGATTTTCATCTGGGATTTCTATAACAGCTCGGTTGTCGGATCTATCTATATGCCAACCAATCCTGTGATTCTGCGTGGAAACACTGAGATCTATGGTCGCATTGCGGCGAATCACGTCATCTTGCGCGATGAGGCGAGTTTCTTTTATGACCACGCTCTTGATGACATCACTGGAATCACCGAAGGGGCGCCGCCTCCACGCGGTGGTACGGCACAAATTCCAACTCGCATTCAGATCAATTTCTAAGTCAAACAATTTTCAGCCAACAATTTTCATTTCAGGAGGAAACAATCATGCGTCGAGCCTTCACACTCATCGAACTCATCATCACGACGATCATCATCGCGGTGATCGTCTCGCTTGCGTTGCCAATGTTCTCGGACCAGAGCGGAGGACGACTCTCCGCAGCACAACATCGGTTATGGGCGGATATTCAATATGCGCAGGCCTGGACAATTGCAAATCCATCAACCCCCGCGAAGATCAAATTTCTTTCTGACGGTTACACGATCGAAGGACCGCCAGATGCAGGAACAGTACGGTTCAATAAAAATAGTTTTTCTGAAGCATCAGGCGTACTTGTCACTGTGACTGATGTTCCAGTCGATGGAATTCCATTCAATCATTCTGGCGCGTTGAATATCGGACTAGATGCAGCTGAACCGCGAATTCACCTTTCAACTGGCATTGGCCAGGAGTCCATCGATCTCGTTTTGCAACCCACGTCTGGACAAATTCGGGTGGAAAAAGCTATCGGGTTGCCATAAATGAGCCGAAGTGTATTACTCAGCACCTTTTACTTGGTGCAGATGGTCTCACGCACTTTGGATATTTATCAACGAACAAGCCCCGTGTATCAGACTCGAGTGCGATCACAATCGCACCGTGCAGCTTTCTCTGCGTACTTCGCAAGCGCCTTCGTGCAGGTTGCAATTGCGGCGGCATCAAGTTCGCCACAGAATGCAATTCCGACTTTTCCTCCTGGTGGATTCGCGCCAGTCACTTCGGGTTCGCAGGGAAATGCTTCAGCACCCGCAACCGTTGTGCCTGCGACAACTCCTGCAACAACTCCTGCGCCTGCCCCTGCGACAACTCCTGCAACAACTCCTGCGCCTGCCCCTCCGGCAACAGTTGATCTCAGCCCTCCTCCGATTCTTGAAGTTTCAACACACGGGACCATCACACTCTCTGCTCAGAATGTTGCGGTCGATGCACTGCTCGAACTTCTTTCTGTTCGCAGTAAGCAGAACATTGTTGCCAGCGACAAAGTCGAGGGAAAAGTTTCGGTCAATCTTTATGACGTTCCATTCAACGAAGCGCTCGAAGCAATCTTGTCAGTGAACGGCCTCATTTCAGTTCGTCAAGGATCATTCATTTTTGTTTATACGCAAGGGGAATTTGAGGCTTTGGAAAAAGCCAAGCGCCAACTCGGAACCCAAGTGTTTGTGCTGCAATTCTTGAATGCGAGCGATGCAGAATCGTTCATCAAGCCGATCCTTTCCCAGGATGGAAAAATGGCTTCGCGTGGAACTGTTGTCGCAGGATTCACGCCAACTTTGGAAAATGGCGGCGCAGATGATTACGCATTCACCGCTCGAATCGTGGTCACGGATTACGCTTCGAATTTGGCGGAAGTCGCTCGTGTTCTGAAAGAGATTGATAGCGCACCGCAACAGGTTCGCGTCGAAGCGACAGTTGTCTCCGCCAACATCGATGAAAATAATGCATATGGTTTGGATATCGCCGCAATCGGCAATCTAAACTTTGACAACTTAGTGTCGAAGGCAATTTCGCCACTTGGAGTGCCAGACGCGCTTCAGACTGGTTTGACAGGTGACAAAGAACCTTTCACGCCCTATCCCAATTCCGCGCAAGCTGCGGCGATCACCAATCAAGTTGCACTACCCAATGCACCACCAGCAAATATCAAGATGGGATTTGTCTCTGATGATGTTTCTGTCTTTCTGACAGTGCTCGATGATGTGACCGACCTCACTGTGCTCGCTCGTCCAGCGGTGACATGCTTGAATCGCCAACGTGCGGCGGTGATGATCGGAGAAAGAGTCGCATATCTCACGACCACGCAGAACCAGACCAGCACGACGCAAACGGTCGAATATCTCGATACAGGAATCAAGCTGACTTTTCGGCCCTTCATAACGGATGACGGCATGATCCGAATGGAAATGTCGCCAAGTATTTCTGATTTCACACTTCGTAAAATTGGCGTGCCAGGTGGTGGTGAGACGACGGTTCCCGACTCTACAACCCAGGAATTGCACACAAATGTTCGTGTTCGCAGCGGGCAAACAGTTGTGCTTGGTGGGCTCTTCAGCGACAAAATCACCTCGCAACGCCGCCAAGTTCCATTCTTAAGTGACATTCCACTTTTCGGTGGAGCGATAACTGGACAAGCTGATCGCGTTCAGCGAAAAGAAATTATTTTCTTGGTGACGCCGACTGTGATTGAGGATCAAAAGCTCTACGAAGAAGGTAAAGACTCGCTCGAAATTGTTGAAAACGTGCGAGTTGGTGCGCGCGCAGGGCTCTTGCCATTTTCGCGCGAGCAAGTCACTGCGAATTATCAGCAGGACGCATTTACTGCGTACAACAATGGCGACCTCACCAAGGCTCTTTATTACTCCAACGCGGCACTTCGCATGAAGCCAATTTCGCCAGCGATGCAACAACTTCGAGAACGTGTCATTTCGATGCCAGGCTCTGATTATCAAGATCAAATTGATCAGACTTTGATCGAGCGTCGGACGTTCTCGCCGAGTACGCCCAGTGCAACACCAAAATTAGCACCAGCAACAACTCCAGCGCCAGTTGCTCCAGAGCCAATCACGCCAGCAATTTCCGCACCAGTTGCACCAGAGCCCGCACCAGAACCCGCACCAGAGCCCGCACCATGAACCAATCAACTTCAAATGAACATCGCTTTACCTCCGTCGGAATTTCTCAATTGGCGTGGGCTTTCTTGGTGACCGCCTTCGCAACCACCATGTTTGGGTGCGGAGGTCCAACAAAGACTGGTATTGAAGCGCGCAAGGTTGCAAGCGATCGTTTCAATCGAGTCGGCGGAGCGGTCGCGTCCGATCAAGCGGCGCAAGCACTCGATGCCGGGCAATTCAAAGATGCGCTGACACAGATTGATCGCGTCGTCGTTGCGTTTCCGACCGATCCCAAGGCACGCCTGATGCGTGGTCGCATCGTTTTGGAAATGGGAAGACTTGAATTGGCCATGACCGAATTCAAGAATGCTGCAGAGCTCGATCCATCATGCGCTGAATGCATGTATTACCAAGGTGTGGTTTCTCAGCGGTGGGGTCGCGACGAAGACGCGTTGAAAGAATATGCAGCCTCTCTCACCATCGAACCAACAAACACGCACTATCTACTTGCTCAGGCGGAAACTTTGCTTGTGCTTGGCCGAACAAGCGAGGCGAAGACGCTGATCGACGATACATCGTGTCACTTCGAATTCAGTTCTGCGCTTGCGCATCTGCGCAGCGAGATCGCATCTGCGGAGCATGATCACGCTCAAGCTCTCAACTTTATGGAATTGGCAGTCACACTTGCGCCGAGTCCATCGATCTACCAAGAAGATTTTGCGCTCGTCGCATTCCACGCGAAAGAATGGGATCGGTGCCTCACCGCCCTCGCCACTTTGCCTGCGAAGACAATGGACCGCGACGACATGCTCCGCATTCGCGCGCGCTGTCTTGCGATGACTGGCCGTGCGCTTGAAGCTCGCGACTTGTTGGTCGCCTTTGAGAGTTCTGCTGCAGGCAAACAAGAGGGCATCACGCTTGAACACGATTTAGCTTTGGGATACATCGCATGGATGGTCGGCGATACCGAGCGCGCCGATTCGTGCGCTCGACGTTTGATGGGCCGAAATCCCAAGGTGAGCGATGGATATATGCTGAAGGGGATGATCCTTGAGGGACAAGGCGATTTTGCAAACGCAGTAAAATTGCTGACGAAAGCATCAGAATTGGCTCCAAATCGACGATTGCCACGAGAACTCCTTCTGCGTGCCGAGGCGGCTGAGATCGCTCTTGGAGGAGTTGTTGTGGTCGGTATGGCTCGCTGATTAAAGTAAAAAAATAAAATTCTTTTTGATTCAAGAGCAAGTTGGGTTATCATTCTGCTTAAGGAGATTCGAATGCTGACTCGCATATCTATTGTTGCCGCCTTGACGGTTGTTCCTTGCGCACTTGTTTCCTCGGCTTTCGGGCAGGCTCCAGTTGTCGACGGAACTCTGGACGCTATCTATGTTCCTGCAAATGATCTTGCCGTTCAAGCCCTGACAACAGGATTCGGCAATTCCACTCTCGGACTTGTTGATGTGGCCAATGGATCTGAACTTGACGGACTGCACGCTGTTGTGAACGGCGGAGTTCTCTATCTTTTCTTCGGCGGCAATCTCGAAAGCAATTTCAATAAAATGGAAGTCTTTATTGATTGCAGATCAGGTGGTCAGAACCGACTGCCTGGAAATAATCCAGATGTCGACTTTAACGCTCTGAACAGAATGGGAGATGACGGTTCTGGAAATGGTTTGACTTTTGACACATGCTTTTCGGCGGATTTTTATCTCACGACGACTTGTGGCGGGACGCCTGTTGCCATGTACGCAAATCTTGCACAGCTTTTGACTGAAGGTGGTGGAATTGGCTCATATATCGGCACGGGAACTCCTGGTTCAGTGCCGATTGACAATGTGAAGTATGGAGTCAAAGTCGCAATCAATAATTCAAATATCGCAGGCGTCGATGGAGATGGTGGCAATGCAAGTGGCGCCGGTGTCACCACAGGTATTGAAATGTCGATCCCACTGATTTTGCTTGGTTATGACGCAACGACTCAGAAGAACATCAAGATTTGTGCTGCGATCAATGGCGGTGGTCACGATTATCTATCGAACCAGTTCCTCGCGCCTCTTGCACCGATGGGCAATCTTGGCGAGCCTCGCAGCGTGAATCTCTCGACCGTTGAAGGAAATCAATACGCGGTTCTCGTGGTCGATGCAAACGAACCAGATTGTCCAGTCGTTCCACCGGCGTGTCCTCCAGACTTTAATGGTGATCAACTGATTGATGGATCAGATCTCGCGGCGCTTCTCAGCGGTTGGGGAACAGCTGCTGGCGATACGAACGGAGATCAGACGACGGATGGTTCCGATCTCGCCACGTTGCTCAGCGCATGGGGTCCTTGCGTCTAAAAAAACGCTAGACTTTCATGGTCGACGTACGGATGCGTCGCACGCGCAACTCATGAGGAGATGTATCTATATGGATATGTTTATGACAAGGAATGTCAAAAAATCGGTGGGGATGTTTTTCAGTTTGATCGCAATCGTCGGAGTGATTGGGTGCAAATCACAAAGCCCAATGCTTGATCACATCACTGAGGGAACTGAGGCGTTTCAAAGCGTGCAGACTTCTGGCTCTCCAATACCTCAAGAAGAATTGAAATCGGCGGTTGGCGTTGCGATCTTGAAATGTTTTCAAGCGGGGGTTGTCTTCGGTTGGATGGGAGGCAATGGTGTTGCTGTTAAAAAACTTCCAAGCGGTTGGTCTGCGCCGATTGCAATCGGCGTTGTCAAAGGAGATTTTGGTGCGCTCATCGGTGCGCAGCACCTCGACATCGTGATGGTGTTCAATGATGCCACCGCCTTCGATAAATTCATCGAAAGTGGAAGTTATTTTTATGCCGGCGCTCAAGGAACAGCCGCGACGACCACTGGCACAAACCAAGCGAGCGGGCCGCCAGTCAAGTCCTATGCCCACGCGGCGGGCCTTTATGGTGGCGCATCCATTGGCGGGCTTGGCATCTTGGTCAAAGAAAAAACCAATGAAGCGGCGTACGGCGAGGGTGCGACCCCTGTTGACATCCTCAATGGAAAGTTTCCTCAGCCTCCAGGCGGGATCGAACTTTCGAAAAAACTCGACTCTGGTCACTGAGTGTCGAAAATTATCGACATCTGAATTTCATAAAAAGTGCAGAAGAAATAGGCATTTGTTGTCTTTGGGGATATTCTTCATCCACGATGGCCGTCCCTGCTTTTATTCCCGCGCTGATTGTTTCACTGTTCGCTGCGTCGACAACATTCGCAGCCATTTCGACACGACCAGGTATAGGAGCAATTCCGTATGCGTCGGGAACTCTCATCGGAACAACTTTTCGAACATTTGCACCCAACGCAACTGGAGTGACAGTCGCGGGAACATTCAACTTTTGGAATGCAACTTCTCTGCCGCTCTTTGCTGAAGGAAACGGATATTGGTCCGTCGATGTTGCCAATGTGCAAGCTGGAGCGCAGTACAAGTTTGTGGTGAAAAATGCAACGCAGACACTTTGGCGAAACGATCCGCGCGCGAGAGATCTGGTCTCATCGATTGGAAATTCTATTGTCTATAACGCAAACTCTTACGTTTGGCTGACGACAAATTTTAATATGCCTTCGTGGGACAAGATCGTCTTGTACGAATTGCATGTTGGAACATTCGGCATCGCTGCCAGCGGAGCGACACCTGCAAGCTTCGACGAATGCTCTGCAAAGCTGGATCATCTTGTCGAACTTGGCGTGAACATGATCGCGCTGATGCCGATCAGCGAATTTCCTGGAGATCGTTCGTGGGGATACAACAATTCATATCCATACTCTGTTGAAAGTGCTTATGGCACACCGGATGACCTGAAGGAATTCGTCGACGCTGCGCATGCACGAGGAATCGGCGTAACCGTGGATGTTGTTTACAACCATCTTGGCCCAAATGATTTGGATATGTGGCAGTTTGATGGTTGGTCTCAGAATGGTTTGGGCGGCGTCTTTTTCTATAACGATTTTCGAGCGGTGACCCCGTGGGGGGATACCCGTCCAGACTTTGGTCGCAGTGAAGTACGGACATTCCTGCGGGAGAACGCCATGATGTGGCTGAACGAATTTCGCATGGATGGATTGCGAGTTGACGGAACGAAGTTCATTCGCAGAACAGCTCAGAATGGCGTTGACATTCCAGATGGCTGGTCAATTCTTCAGGTGATCAATAACGATATCGATGCGGTTGCTCCTGGAAAGTTTGTAGTTGCTGAAGATATGGATCTCGAGCCGTACATCACTAAGACGACAGGAGCAGGAGGCGCTGGCTTTGACAGTCAATGGGATGCTGGTTTCTATCCCAAGATTCGCGGCGCGATCATCACGCCAAATGACAATGACCGTGACATGTATTCCGTGCGTGATGCGATCACTTTTTCATACAACGGATCGATGCAGCAGAGAATCATTTATACCGAAAGCCATGATGAAGTTGCGAATGGCAAGCAGCGAGTGCCAGAGGAAATTGCTCCAGGTAACGCTGGATCGTATTTCTCACGAAAGCGTTCAACGCTTGGCGCCGTCGTTGCGATGACTGCGCCGGGAGTGCCAATGCTTTTTCAAGGTCAGGAGTTCCTTGAAGATGAATTCTTCACAGACGCTGTCCCGCTCGATTGGTCCCGCAAGGCGACATACTCTGGAATCTTCAAGCTCTATCAGGATCTTATTCAGCTTCGCAAGAATGCTTCGGGATCAACGCGTGGACTTTCTGGTTTCAGCACAAATGTTTTTCATGTGAATAACACCGATAAATTGGTCGCTTTTCATCGTTGGCAGCAGGGCGGCGATCTGGATGACACAATCGTCGTGGTCAATTTTTCTGCGACAGCAAAGTCTAATTACCGTATTGGAATGCCGCGAAGTGGCCTGTGGAATTGCAGATTCAACAGCGATTGGACAGGTTATAGCGCTGACTATTCCAACACGCTTTGTCTCTCGACGTCGACTTCACCTGTTGCGTGGGATGGTCTGGCACAGAGCGCGCTTGTTTCGGTTGGTCCATATTCAGCGATTATCTTTTCTCAAGGCAATGTTTTCCGACCACAAGATCTCAATCAAGATGGGCAGATTAACGCAGCCGATCTGACGGTGCTCTTGTCCGCATGGGGAACTCTCGGTGGGATCGCAGATATCGATCGCAACGGAATCGTCGGTGGCGGCGACCTGTCAAGTCTGCTCAGTTCCTGGGGGACGTGATCGCCGAGCCATCTGCGCGAAACATGTGCGCATATTGTATTTCAAGTCGAAGAGTGATCGCATCGCCTTCACGAATTGCGCCGAGTGCGTCCGTTGCTGTTCGCGAGATGACGCGCTTCCCATTGACGAGTGCGACGATGTCTGCAAGAGGTCCATATCGTTCGATCGTGACAACGTGACCAGTCACGCTCGGTGAATCTTGTTTCTCGTCAATGGGCACGATCATCAGTCGATCTGGACGAATTCCCAGCGTGAGAGAGTTCTGGTCAATTGCTGAAAGTTCGGCACCAACCCATCGCTTACAAAGCGGAAATTCGCATTGATTCCAGTGAAAAGTCAAGCCGCCAACGCTATCTGCCGTCACACTCCCTGCAAGCATATTCATCGGCGGAGTTCCAATGAATCCAGCGACAAAACGATTCGCTGGACGCTCATAGATTTCGGCGGGAGAACCGATTTGTTGGACGATGCCATCCTTCATCACCACCATTCGATCTGCGAGACTCATCGCTTCTTCTTGATCATGCGTGACATAGACCATCGTGGATTGCAGACTGCGGTGCAGGATTCGAAGTTCGGTCCGCATCTCGCCACGCAAGAGCGCGTCAAGATTTGAAAGTGGTTCATCAAAGAGAAAGACGGCAGGATCTCGCACGAGCGCTCGCCCAACTGCGACACGCTGCCTTTGACCTCCAGAGAGTTCGCGCGGCGGACGATTGAGCAAATGTTCGATACCAAGTGTGTGCGCAGCAGCATCGACTCGCGCAGTGATTGCAAGGCGCTCGGCATGACGCTGTGTGCGGTAAGTAGAATCCCAAATGCCGCGCCAGCGACTCTTAAAAGTGCGGCGACGTTCAAGTCCAAACGAAAGATTCTGTCGAACATTCAGATGTGGATAGAGCGCGTAGTTCTGAAAGACCATCGCAATGTTTCGGTCCTTCGGTGGAACATCATTCACGATCCGGTTGCCGATTGAAATAGTTCCCCCAGAAAGATCCTCCAATCCGGCGATCATGCGTAAAGTTGTACTTTTGCCGCACCCCGAAGGACCGACGAGGACGACAAATTCGCCATCCGCAATGGATAAATCGACTGAATCAACAGCTCGAATCGTTGTTCCATAAATCTTCGATACCGCTTTCAATTCAACTGTTGCCATGGAAGTGGTGAGGTTACCTATCGGGCGAGATGAGGTACAACATCACTTCCATGAAACAGTTGACCCATATGATTTATCCAATCACACTCAATCTTCTTGCCTTTGTTCTTTGCCTTCAATCGCAAACTTCCAATGCGCAAAAACCTGCAACCGTTCCGCCAGCGGAAGTCGTCGCCCCTGACGGTCCGATGGAAGCAGTGCCGCCGACATCAAAGTGTCCACGCGATCGCAAGCTGTCAACAACATTGCGTTATGCAATTCTTCCTCTCATAGGCGAGATTGGTGATGCCACTATTACAGAAGCGCTTGAAGTATTCATTAAAGGTTCGCCCGCATCACGCCGCGTGAATGCGCTTGTGATTCAATTCAATGTCTCTGGTGGAACTCAGGCAGATACTGCCATTCTCGTGGATCAAATCATAAGAATTCGAAAGATAATGCCTGTCATCGGTGTATTCGGTTCAGTGAAAGGTCCTGGCGCAGTACTGCCTGTGCTCTGCGATTATTTAATTGTCTTGAATCCAAGTGCAGATGGAATTGTGATGGACTGGGCGCCTGGATCGGATCTTTCGGATGCCAACATAGCGCAGCAGATTCAAGCGAATCTTTCCACGATCACCTCGAGTGCATCGGATCGTCCTTATTTTAAAAATGTCTTGAAAGGTCTCCTCGATCCAACGGTCGATCTCTTCCTGTGGAAGGGAAGCGATGGATGTCCAGAGGCTGCCGAAAGTGCGCCAGCTGGAGTTGACGCAATTCAGTTGAGCAGCGGAAAAGACTCGCTGACTGGAATGACTGGAGCGCAACTTGTGACTGCAGGAATAGCCCTCGGCGTCACTGGTGGTATTGAACAAATCGGGACCGCACTTGGGGTGCAGAGTTGGCAGGTCCAAGTTGGTGTCGGCGAAAAAATCGTGCAGGAGATTCAAGATTTAAAGCGCAAAGAATCTGACAAGTTGAACTTGAATCTGAAAGATGGATTCACCGCAATTAAAGCCGCGCGCAATCTTGTTGGAGCAATGATCGAAGCCGAATCTATTGCACGTCAAAGCGATCCGCGCAGACAGCAGTATCAAAATTCATATTCACGCAGTTGGCGTGGAGGCAGATGGGGCTATAGCAGTGGCGGAACCGATTCATGGCGTAAGAACTGTGACAGTGCAATCGCTGCATGGAATGTGGTTTTACAGTTGTATCGACAGGCGAGCGAAGCAACTTCGTATGCTCAGAAAGTAGCGAAGGAACTGAAGTCCAGTCCTTCAATACAGACCAATCAAGAATTCAAGTCGGATGTCAATGCACTTCAAGCAGAAGTCGATGTACTGATGACTCAGAGTGGAATATTGACTGTCAAGGGACAGAATGCTGAGAGTTCACTGCAGTGGCTCCGTGCAAATTACAATCAGCCAGTTCAATAAAAATGGGTCTTCAGACTTTCGTATTGGTGATTGAGTCGTTATTCCTGAAAGTAAATAGTTTGCAGGATTTCCTGTCCGCATGGTTGGCCAAACCTTGCGTTCTTGGGTTCTGGATTTCGCATGGAATGGCGCGCAATTGACTGGTCGAAGTGGCGACCGCAATCGTCAATGCTTCTGAGATGCGATGATGTTTCGCTTAGGAGGACTGGATTTATATCCACGAACCGCATCAACCCACACGGATTCCTGAAGCGCAATTAAAATATATTGCCCTACGCAAAATCATGCGCGCTATCCCTTGACTGCGCCGCGAGCGAGCCCTTCGATAAAGTGACGCTGAGATGCTGCAAAAAGCAGAATGCATGGAACCATTGTGACCAAACTTGCCGCCATCAACAGGTGGACATCTTCCAGTCCGCCATATTGATTTCGAAATGAATTGAGCGCAACGGCAAGTGTCGATTCCTCATCGGAGTGCAGATAAATCAGGGGGCCCATAAAGTCATTCCAGACATAGATGAAGGTGAAGACTGCACAAATCGCAGTAACAGGACGGCAGAGTGGCAGAATAATTCGCCACCAGATGCCGATCAATGTGTATCCATCGACCTTCGCCGCTTCGAGCAAACTCTCGGGGATTTGCGCAATAAATTGGCGGTACATGAAAATAAAAAATGCATTTCCAAAAAATGACGGCACGATCAACGGCAGGAGAGAATCAATCCAGCCAAGATTGCGAAAGAGTAAGAAGAGAGGAATGATTGTCACTTGTCCAGGCAACATCATTGTTGAGAGCATTAAAAGAAAAAGTCCACGACTTCCGCGAAAGCGAATGCGCGCGAATGCGAAACCGACGAGACTGCTTGAAAGCACAGTGCCGACTACCACAAGCACGGTGACGACGATCGAATTCGCAAGTGCGTTGAGAAATCCTTGCCAAGGCACTGATCCCATTTCGCGAAGTGCTTGTGGATAATTGCCCCACTGCGGCGATGGGGGCCAAAGCGAGAGGTCGGTTCCACCTGTGATTGCAGCGCCCGCGCGTTCTGGAGTTTCGAGACTCACGACCAACATCCACCACAATGGCAGAAGCAATATTGCCGCGCCAGCAAACAGGATTGCGTATTGCAAGAGTTTCCAGAGCGTGCGATTCATGACTTCTGTCCCTCGGTATGCACCCATCGATTGCTTGTACGCAGAATAATCACGGTAAGTACAAGCACGACCAACAACAAGATCCATGCCATTGCGCTGGCATAGCCCATTTCATAAAACTCGAATCCTTGGTTATATAAATAGAGAACATAAAAGCGTGTGAGATCGCCGGGTTCGCCGCCAGTCATCACGAATGCTTGGGTGAAAACTTGGAAGCTTGCGATGATCGCCATGATCGCGTTGAAGAGGATGATCGGCGAGAGCATCGGCAGAGTGATCGACCAAAATTGTCTCAATCGACCAGAGCCATCGATTGATGCAGCTTCATAGAGTTCGATTGGAATCTGCTGAAGGCCTGCGAGAAAAACAATCATCGTCCCGCCGACGAACCAGAGGCTCATCAACGCGAATGCTGGTGCTCCCCAAATTGCTGCATCTTGTCCGAACCACTCTGGGGCAGTCAGCCCAAATAGTGTGAGCAGTGGTTGTAACGCAGCATTCATTAGTCCTCCATCCGAATCAAAGATCCAGCGCCAAAGAACCGCGACGCCAACACCAGCGAGCACGCTGGGCAAATACCACGCCGCACGAAAGAGATAGATGCCACGCACACGCGCATTCATCAGCAGAGCCGCAAGGAGTGCGAGAATTTGTCCTGCAGGAACTGCGAGAATTGCGTAATACGCAGTGACGAAAAGACTGGTCCGAAAGCGTTGATCAAATTGAAAAAGTTGTTGGAAATTCGCAGTGCCTGCAAATTCCGCGGAACTGAGCGGCGAAACTCCTTTCCAGCGGGCGAATGCCAGAGCCAAGCTCATGACAATTGGAAATGCCATAAACAGAGCAAATCCAACAATCCATGGTGATGCGAGAAAATATCCAGCGCGTTCCTCAACTCGCTGATGCGCGGTAAGATTTCCGCGGCGAAGAAGCGCAATCCATACGGCGAATCCTGCAAGTGATGCGATGAGTGCAATCCATCCGAGTGTGGTCCACGGCATCGCGGGAAAAGAATCACTGCGAAGTGGGCTTTGCGATTCCACTCGCCAGTCGTGCTCGAAGTTTGAAATCGCTTGCGTCAGCGGAAGATCGCCAGTCTTGAGTGCTTGATCCAGACGCGATCCTAAGAGCGCCTCGAACTGCGGATTTGTTGGCCAATCAACGATGCGCGCATGATCTGCTGCAGTCAGAAAGCCAGCGTCATTTTCGGGCAACTGATTTGGATCGTTGAACGATTCGCTTTGTGCTGCAGATCTGATCGTTGGGATCGCAAGTCCAAGTCGAGCAAGCGCACGTTGGGTTGGTTCTCCAGAAAGAAAACGAACAAGTGACCACGCTTCTTGCGGATGCTTGCTTTGATTTGAGATTGACCACGAGACAGTCAGGACAATATTGCTTTCGACTTTGCCGCGCGGCAGGGGAGCGAAGTCCCAATCAAATCCACCTTGATTTACAGGTCCAATCTTGCGATAACTCGGCACGACCCAGCGACCGAACGGTCCAGCAAGTCCAATTTTTCCAGTCAGAAAAACGCTCGATCCACTTGCAATCTGGCTCTTGCCACTTGTCAGCGTATGGCTTTCGTCGTGTCGCCACGAGCGAAGTCGATCCAGTGCATTGAAAACTTCCGGATTGGATATTGTTGGTTCATCGAATGAACTTCCCTTGACGTCAACTCCTTCGGTCATCAGATATGCGCGAATCATCGCGGGCCATGTCACAAATTCTGCACCAGTGCAATCGGGAAGTTTGCCGATTGCACGAGCGTCGGCGATAAATTCATCCCATGTCCAATTCTGCGATGGTGGCGCAAGACCAGCGCGAGCGAAAAGATCTTTGTTCCAATAGAAACCAACGGTGGTGAAGTCCTTTGGGATTCCATAGATCGCACCTTCTCCGCTTTGGATGCCGTCAAATTGAAAAGCCTTCACAGTCGCGGGATAGAAGTCTTCAAGAATGATTCGATCTTTCACATTCAACAGCGAATCACGCTTCAGGAAGTCATCGAGTGGCGCAAGCAATCCAAGTGAAACAAATGCTGGCAATCGCTCCGAACCAACATAGAAAACATCTGGAGGATCTCCAGACGCCATCATCGTTTGTAGCTTCGTATAAAAACTTCCCGCATCGCCAGGATTGATTCTGCGAACTCGAAGCGTGGGGTTTTCATGCTCGAATTGGCGAAGAGCGTCTTCTACGATTTGGTCTTCTTCTTGACCGCCTTCGCCAGACCAATGCATAACCACGATTTCAGTGCGGTTGTCGTTCTTCCAAAATCGTCGAGTTTCTCGCACCGCAACAGTCACGAATGCCCAGATCACAAAGAGTGTGGCCATGACGGCGAGCAGTATTCGGATCAATCGAGCGCTTGTTTGAAACATACAGAGGCAAGCATAGTTTCGACGAGTGAATTGGGGATGATCGTAGAGGTGTTTCGGCTCTTGATCTATAACATCATGATCATGTTTCAGAGTAGTTATCGCAGCATTTTTGTTTTCGTGATTTGCGCGCTCTTCATTACGAGTCCGTGCTTTGCGTCAATTCTTCAGCAGTCCAAATCGACCCCATCCACTCAGTGGCCCCCGCGTGAAGCAAAGATTAAAAGTTCTGTAAATTCGAACCAATTTTCCAAGCCGCCATCTGTCGAAGTGCGGCTACTTGAAGACGGAAAATTCGTATGTCAGTTCAGTTTTCAATCAACAAAGCCAGCGCAGCGAGTCAATCTTACGGGCGAGTTCAATGGATGGAATACGCAGGCGACAGCGATGTCGCGTGGCGATGACGGTGTGTGGCGAGCCACGGTGCAAATGCCAGCAGGCGAACAGCAATACAAATTCCTCGTGGATGGCGATCAGTGGCAGTCGGATCCGCGCAACGATCAAGTCATCAGTGATGGCCAAGGGGGAAACAACAGCGTGCTCCGACTCGGGGCACAAGCAAATCTTGGTGCAGTGCGAGCGCGGCGTGGTGACGGAAAGATCGAAGGAGGTGGAATTCTCCACGATCCAGTGCGCGCATCATTCGTACAGCGACTTCCAGATGGGAAATTGCTCTTGCGTGTTCGCACCTTGCGAGATGATGTAGAGGATGTCGAATTCGTATCGGAGGATGGCCGACATATCAGATTGATCGACTCAGGATCGGATGAAATGTTTTCTTGGTGGGAAGTTGCTGTTGTGCCCCCATCTCATCCTATTGCATATACATTTCTATTCTCTGATGGAGCAAGCCGATTGAGTGATGAACGAATATATTCTCTGACGACATCATCCGATGCAATGTTCCGCACGCCTGAATGGGCGAAGGATGCAGTCTGGTATCAGATCATGCTCGAGCGTTTTCGAGACGGCGATACAAAGAATGATCCGCAACCATGTCGGCCTTGGCGCAGCGAGTGGTATGTGGCGAGTCCTTGGGAAGGTCAAAACGGGAATACTTTTTACAAATGGGATGTCTTCTCGCGTCACTATGGTGGAGATCTCGCAGGCCTTCGCGACAAGCTTGGATATCTGAAGGAACTTGGAATCAACGCGATCTATCTAAATCCGATCTTTCAAGCGCCAACCCATCACAAATATAACGCGACAAATTTTGTGCATGTCGATGAATCGTTTGGAACACAAGGCGATTATGCCAAAGCCGAAGCGGTCGAAAATCTTCTCGACCCCAAGACATGGACATGGACTCCAACCGATCTGCTCTTTCTTGAGGTGCTCAAAGAGGCGAAAAAGCTTGGAATTCGTGTCATTCTTGATGGCGTCTTCAATCATGTCGGCACGGCGCATCCTGCATTTCGCGATGTGCAAGCGAAGCATGGAGGCAGCGCATACAAAGATTGGTTCAGCATTCGATCTTGGGAACCATTTGAATATGACGGATGGGCAGGCTTCTTGGAATTGCCAGTCTTTCGCAAGAATGATCAGGGATTTACAAGTGACGAAGTCAAGCAGCACATCTTCAATGTGACACGCAGATGGATGGATCCAAATGGCGACGGTGATCCTTCGGATGGAATTGATGGTTGGCGACTTGATGTTCCAAATGAAGTGGCGATGCCATTCTGGTTTGAGTGGCGGGAGCTTGTGAAATCGATGAATCCCGATGCATACATCGTGGGTGAAATCTGGAAGCGTGCTGATCAATGGCTTGATGGTCGTTCGTTTGATGCGGTTATGAATTATCCATTCGCAGAGACAATCATTCAGTGGATTCGCGATCGCAACCACAAGATCAATGTGAGCGAAATGGATCGACGGTTGGCGGAATTACGCCGCGCTTATCCAGCAGAGTCGACGTATGTTCTTCAGAATCTTGTGGATAGCCACGACACGGACCGGCTGGTTTCCAAGATGCGGCATCCAGATTCGCAGTATGACAAGGGCAATCGAGAACAGGAAAACCCCGCATATCTCGGGGGAAAGCCTTCGTCGGAGGAATATCGCAAAGCGCGTTTGATCGCCCTCGTTCAGATGGTCTATGTCGGTGCACCGATGGTTTATTACGGCGACGAGGTTGGCATGTGGGGCGCAGACGATCCAACAAACCGCAAGCCGATGTTGTGGAAAGATCTTGAGCCATACGAAAAGGCCGACGAGAATTTTGTTGATGAGGTCCATCTCGATTGGTATCGCCGCATCATCGCTCTTCGCCAGGCGCATCCTGCGCTCCGTCGAGGTTCGTTCGAAACGGTGCTGAATAATGATGCGCAGGACACTTGGATTTTTCTTCGCTCTCTGGCAGGCGAAAATATTTTGGTTGCCATCAACGCGTCATCGAATGAAGTGCAGATTGATCTCTCGCAAACTTCTGTTGGAACGCGTTCAGGACATTGGAGCACCATCTTCGGAGGCGAGGGCTCAGCTGCGAGCGACGATCAATTTCCGCGCGTCTCTATTCCTGCGCTTTCAGGCCGTGTTTGGATTCTCGCGCCATGACTGGATTGATCAACCCCGTTCTCGGCAAACGTTCAAGCGGAGTTCTTCTGCATCTTTCTAGCCTTGATGGTTCTTGTGCGATCGGAGATCTTGGTTCAAAAGCTCATGAGTACGCAGCATGGTGTGCGAGCGCAGGATTTTTATGGTGGCAGATGTTGCCGGTTGGACCGATTGGTCCGGGAAATTCTCCATATGCCAGCACATCCAGCTTTGCTGGAGAGCCGCTCTTTGTATCGCTCGAAGCTCTTGCTGATGATGGATTACTTTCTAAAAAAGATGTGCGCGAGTCTGTCGCAGCAGCGCGCAAGTTTTCGCGCACTACAAGTCGAGTGGGTTCACATTCGCAAACTGATTATGACGCCGCACGAATGGCGAAAGAGCCAGCATTTCTGAGAGCATTCGAAAACTTCAGACTTGGTGGCGGATTTCGTAGCGCCTCCTTTCGATCCTTTGAGAAGCGCGAAGCATCTTGGCTGAAAGGTTGGCGCGCATTCACCAATGACACGAGTGGATATCACGGATTTTTGCAGTTTGAATTCGACAAACAGTGGACAGCTTTTCGTAAGACTTGTACGGCGGTGGGAGTGAAATTGTTGGGCGATATCCCGATGTTCGTGACTTTGGAAAGCGCTGATGTGATGGCGAATCCTGAACTCTTCCGGCTGGATCGGCGTGGGCGCCCCGAAGTTCTCACTGGCGTTCCTCCCGATTATTTCTCGAAAGATGGTCAGCTTTGGGGTCATCCGCATTATCGCTGGTCTGCCCACCGCGCGCAGAATTTTCGTTGGTGGACG
>CAMAXY010000028.1 GCA_945862215.1 Singulisphaera sp. GP187
ATACGGCTCAATGAATGCAAAGTCCGCTACGAAGCTAAAAATAGCTTGGTTTGCGCTTGAGAAACTGACCTCGTCCGATTTCGCCGATGAATATTCCACCGCGGACCGCGAGTTGTCCACGCACTGCAACTTCCGTCGCACATCCTTGAACGGCCCAACCCTCAAATGCACTGTAATCCACATTCATCGAGTGGGTTGCGACGGAAATAGTCCCACGATATCCGGGGTCGAACACGACAAGATCCGCATCTGCTCCAACTTCAATTGAGCCTTTGCGGGGATACAAGTCGAAGCATTTTGCAACATTCGTACTTGCGACACGGACCATCGTGCAGAGATCCATTTTTCCACTGCAGACTCCGTACGTGTAAAGCAACCGAATTCGATCTTCGAGGGAAGGAATGCCATTTGGAATTCGAGTGAAGTCCTCGCGGCCCATTTGCTTCTGCGTTGCAAAATCAAATGGCGCGTGATCAGTTGCGACCGTATCAATTTCCCCTTCCTGCAGCGCCTTCCACAAGATTGCCTGATTTCGAGCATCGCGAAGCGGGGGAGACATCACAAATTTCGCACCTTCAAAGTTCGGCCTTTCGGCATCGCTCTTGGAAAGTGTCAGGTATTGAATGAGCGTTTCGATATTGACTCGCACGCCACGAGCCCTCGCGTCAAGCGCACGCTCAAGCGCCTCAGCACAACTGAGATGCACGATGTATGTCGCAGCGCCAGTCATTTGCGCAAAGGACATCAAGTGATGAACGCCATCTGCTTCGACCTGAGGGGGACGGCTCTCATGATGTTGAGAAGGATCGGTTTTTCCTGCAGCAAGAAGTTCGCGAGATTTTTCAGCGACAAGTGTTTCATTTTCGCAGTGCGCCGTGACGATCACGCCGAGTTTCTTTGCCAATCGCAGCGTGCGATAAAGCTCGCCGTCGTCGATGCCAAATGCGCCTTTGTATGCAAGGAAAATCTTGAATGAGGCAATGCCACGCCGAACGATTTCGGTCAGCTTCGCTTCTGTCGCGTCATCAAATTTTGTAACGCCCATGTGAAACGAAAAGTCACACGCAGATTTTCCGACGGCTTTCGACATCCACAGATCAAACGCCTCAAGTGGATCATCGCTTCGCGCTGGACAACACATTTCAATCATCGTGGTCGTCCCACCTATTAACGCAGCGTGGCTGGCAGTTTCGTAGGTGTCTTTCGCATGTGTCCCCATGAACGGCAAATAGATATGCACATGAGGATCGATGAATCCAGGAAAGACAAACTTTCCCTTTGCGTTGACGATCGTTGCGCCTTCGGGTGCAACTAGGTTTTCGCCAATTTGCGAAATCACATCGTCTTTACACAGAACATCACCACGAAAGCGTTTCGTGTCGGTGACGATCTCGCCGCCTTGGATGAGCAATGTTGTCATTTGCGCCAGACATCCGCCGCGTTTCCGCCAAACCAACGCGTCGAGACGACCTTTTGTTGGGTGAAGAATTGCACGCCTTCTCGTCCTTGAATATGCAAGTCGCCATAAAATGATTCATCCCAGCCAGTGAATGGAAACATCGCCATTGTTGCGGGAACGCCCACATTGATTCCCACCATTCCTGCCTTCACGCGGTATCGGAATTCTCGTGCAGCGAAGCCAGAATTCGTGAAGATCGCTGCGCCATTTCCAAAGCTGGATTTATTCGCCAATTCAATCGCATGATCAAGATCGTCCATTCGCATCACATTCAGCACGGGACCGAAAACTTCTTCGCGCGCAATCGTCATTTCTGCCGCAACTTGATCGACAATCGTTGCTCCGACATAAAAGCCTTTGGGAGCATCTGGAACTTTCACTCCACGCCCGTCGCAAATGATTTTTGCACCTTCTTGTTCGCCCTTAGAAACAAGTTCGACGACTCGATCTCGGTGTTGCGCGGTGATGACTGGTCCCATATCCGGCTGGTTTTTTCTATCCGTTGGACCAACACGAATATTCTTTGCAGCTTCAACCAATGAGGGCAGAAGTCGTTCAGCGGCAACTCCAACGGTCAAAGCTGTTGATCCAGCCATGCACCTTTCACCTGCGCAACCGAATGCAGCTGTGGCAAGTGCTTCGACAGTCTTTGGAACATCCGCATCGGGCATGATGACGATGTAATTCTTTGCGCCGCCATTTGCTTGCACACGCTTGCCATGCTTTGTGCCAGTTTCATAGATGTACTTTGCAATCGGCGTCGAACCTACGAATGAAATCGCCTTCACTTTTGGATGCGTCAAAAGCGCTTCAACACTTTCGCGGCCGCCATGCACAAGATTGAAAACTCCCTTTGGCAGTCCAGCTTCGATAAGTAATTCCGCAAGCATCACCGCTCCAAGTGGAACTTTTTCACTCGGCTTCAAGACATATGTATTCCCGCACGCAATAGCGACAGGAAACATCCACAGCGGAACCATAATGGGAAAGTTGAACGGCGTGATTCCAACGCAGACTCCAAGAGGTTGATGCGATGTTTCGCAGTCCACGCCTCGTGCGATCTCCAAAGTATCGCCCATCAATAGCGATGGAATTCCGCAGGCATACTCGATGTTCTCCAGACCTCTATAGACACTTCCGCGCGCCTCCGCCAATGTCTTTCCATGCTCTCGCGAAACTGCGACACAGAGTCGATCGAAATTTGCTTCGATCAGTTGTCGGTAACGAAAAAAGATTCGCGCGCGCTCGATCGCTGGCGTCTGCGCCCATGCAGGAAATGCATCAGCAGCTGCTTCGACTGCAGCATCGACTTCGACTTTTCCTCCAACAGGACAATTGGCAATCAATTCTCCAGTTGAAGGATTAAAGACTGGCGTTGTCGCAATGTTGGGGTTGATCCATTCGCCGCCGATCAAGAGCGGGCACGGTGAAAGAGTTGCGGTGGTTTGCATTGTGGTTCTCCTATTCGAATCGATCGACAGTCTATCGAAGAGCAAGTGTGCGAAAAAGGTTTGGCGAGTGTTACTATCTCGCCTCGAACTCATATGAGCCAAGAAATTCCTACTGTGGAGGTGTTGATTGTCGGCGCAGGTTGCGCGGGACTTTTTCTGCTGGATTCATTTGTCCGCAAGGGTATTTCTGCGTTGTTGATCGAGTCGACAGCTCTTGGATATGGGCAGACGACATCAAGCCAAGGCATTCTGCATGCTGGTGTGAAGTATTCGCTCGGCGGTCTTGCAGGCGATGATGCAACCGAGGCAGCAGCGGCTGCATCGCTCTGGTCGAAAATGCTTTCGGGCGATGGAACCGATTTGCGTGCGGTTCGCAAACTTGCAGATCACTGCTATCTCTGGCGTACAGCAGGTCTCGCAGGTGTTGCAGGGATGCTTGGTGCAAAGGTTGCGCTGCGCACTCGGCCAGAGCCAGTTTCGAAAGATGCGCGACCATCATGGCTGAAAGATGTTGGCGGCGAAGTGCTCACACTTGCCGAAACTGTGATCGATCCTCGTTCACTGTTACAAGTTCTCGCAGAGCGACATGCTGGATCCATCGCTCTGGGCAATGTTCGCAGCATCGTTGCAGAAAATGGACTGCAGAAGATTGAAATTGTCGGCAAGCGTTCGGCGAGCGTTTTTGCGAGACGACTTATCTTGACTGCAGGTGCTGGAAATGAAGCGCTTTGCAAGATCGCAGGCATTGCATGCGAAATGCAGCGAAGACCGCTTCGACAAGCGATGATTCGTGGTCCACTCGAAATGGTTTTCGGTCACTGCATTGATGGCGCCAAGACACGCGTCACGATCACAAGCGACCGAATCTCCAGTGAGGAAGTCGTTTGGCATATCGGAGGTCAAATCGCAGAAGATGGTCCACACATGACTCTTGAATATTTTCGTACGCATGCACTTGCAGAACTTCGTAGCGCAATTCCAAAGCTCAATTTGCAAGGCTGCTCATTCGCAAGCTATGACGTGGATCGTGCAGAGCCGCGTACCGCAGATGGTCGTCGGCCGCCGCGCGCATTCGCGCGCACAACTGGCGGAGTGACAACTGTGTGGCCGATCAAACTTGTCTTGGCGCCAGTGATCGCAGCAGAAATCGCAGCATCCATGGCGGCGAGCGAAAATCTCGCAGCGCACTGGCCAAGCGATATGCCGGCGCCGGAATTCGCGCAAAGACCGTGGGAAGTCTCGACACTTTCATGGGATACGATTTCATGAGTGCTTTGCACATTCCGCTTCGAACTTCTGCGCGCTTGGGCCGATCAGTCACTGCTATCGGATGGGGCGCATTCAAAATTGGCCGCAATCAAGGAGCAAAATATCCTCAGGCTTATGAACTTCCAAGTGAAGCGGACTCCGTAGAACTTGTACGCAACGTGCTTGCCCTCGGCGTTCACGCAATCGACACTGCCCCCGCATATGGATTGAGCGAGTATCGCGTGGGACTTGCGTTGGCAGGACTTCATCCTGCAGTGCGCCAAAAAGTTTTCCTCTCGACAAAAGCTGGAGAGCAATTTGCAGATGGAGTTTCTCAATACGACTTCTCGCACACTGCAATTTTCAAGAGCGTTCAAGAAAGCCTTGCTCGACTTCAAAGTGAATCAGTCAATCTAGTTTGGATTCATTCTGATGGATCTGACATCGCCATTCTGCGTGATGGCGGTGCGATCGCAGCGCTTGACTCTCTCAAGTCAACGGGCAAGATTGGCGCAATCGGTTTTTCTCCTAAGTCTCCCGAAGGTGCTGCGGTGTCGTTGCTCGATCCTCGAGTCGATGCATTGATGCTTGAATTTCATCCCAAGGCACAAGAGATGCTCGCAATTCTTTTCGCTGCAGAAAAAGTGGGCAAGGCGATCTTTATCAAGAAACCACTTGCCAGCGGCACGCTCGATCCAAGCGCAGCAATCCCGTGGATTTTGGCTCATTCCGCAGTGACCTGCGTTGTTGTTGGCGGTCTGTCAATCGAACGATTGCGATCGAATGCTTCTCTGGCGGTGTGATTTTCCAACAGTCCGCCGCGTATGTTTTTAATGATGCGGAGGCAGAGGCTTCATCTCTCCGCTGGCAACTTTGGCTTGATATTCGACCCAAGTCATCGGAGGTTTTCCAGTTGGAACTTCCACCATCGTGATGCATCGATCGACTGGGCAGACCAGTGTGCAGAGATTGCATCCAACGCAATCATCTTCGCGAACTTTGGGAACGTGCTTGTGTGGAACACGACCAGGTCCCAGATCTAGCCCAAGCGAATCAGGATTCAAGAGGTCAATGCACTGATGCGCACCATCTTCGCATGCGATGTAACAGAGATTGCAACCAATGCATGTGTCGTGATTGACTCGTGCAACTTGCCGAAAATTTAAATCAAGCTTTTCCCATGTTGTCACATTAGCAACAGCGCGTCCGCAGAGATCATCGACGCTGCACATTTTCTTTTCGTCAAGATATGAATTGAGCCCTTCAATCATGTCATCAACGATCCGAAATCCATGATGCATGATCGCCGTACAAACCTGCACAGTTCCAGCACCAAAGGCCATAAATTCTGCAGCATCGCGCCAGTTGGAAATCCCTCCAATCCCAGAAATCGGCATCCGAACTTCAGGATCTGCCGCGCAACTTTGCACCATATTTAAGGCGATTGGCTTGACCGCTGGTCCGCAATATCCCCCATGCGAGCTCATCCCACGCACGGAAGGTTCTGATGCGAAAGTGTCCAAATTGACATTCGTGATCGAGTTGATTGTATTGATCAGCGAGATCGCATTTGCACCTGCGCGCTTCGCAGCGCGCGCAGCAGCGGTGATGTCTGTGATATTTGGTGTCAACTTCACGATGACTGGAATCTTCGCAACTTCCATCACCCAACCTGTGATGCGCTCAGCGACAAGGGGTTGTTGACCGACCGCAGACCCCATGCCGCGCTCACACATGCCATGGGGGCAGCCATAATTCAATTCGATTCCGTCTGCGCCAGCATCCTCGGATCGTCGTATGAATTCATGCCACTGTTCACGCGATTCACACATCAGTGATGCAATGACAGCGTGATTGGGCCAACGCTTCTTCACTTCAGCGATCTCTTGAAAGTTCACTTCGGGAGAACGGTCTGAAATAAGTTCAATATTATTGAATCCGACCATTCGCTGTCCGCCGATATCGAGTGCGGAATATCGCGAAGAGACATTTACAATTGGGGTGCCAATCGTTTTCCAAATCAATCCACCCCAGCCAGCTTCGAATGCACGGTGAGTTTGATACGCAGTATTGGATGGCGGTCCCGACGCAACCCAGAATGGATTTGGCGCGCGAATTCCAGCGAAATTCACAGAAAGATCAGCCACGGTGCGCTCCAGAATTTTTTGCAGATCGATCTGCTTCCCACTGCGCTTCTAATTCATGCGCTCGAATTGGATTGTGCAATCCGCAACCTGAGGCACTTCCGTCGACTCCTAAGCGCGAAGGCTGTATTGGAAGCGAAGCACGTTCGCCTGCAAGAAATGCGTGGATTCCATGAGCCGCTTTTTTCCCCTCGCCGACGGCATTGACGACCTCACGACCACCATTGGCACAATCGCCACCAACAAAGATATCGGGAAGATTGGTCGCTCCACTCATTTGATCGCGTGTGATAACGCCACCAGGACCAACTGCGATCTTGGGAAAAATTCCACGCATGATTTCTGCTTGTTTCTCCTGACCGACTGCCTTGAGAATCATGTCGCACTCGTGCGTGAATTCAGATCCAGGAATCATTTCAAGTTTTCGGTCAGCTGTCATTCGCGTTCGTGCAAGACGAATCCCAACGACATGACCATCAACTTCTATAACGCTGATGGGCATCGAATCAAACAGAAAGTGAACGCTGTCATGCTTTGCCTTTTCGAATTCAAATGGATACGCCGACATCTGCGACTCGCCTCGGCGATAGACCATCGTCACTTGCTTCGCTCCAAGCCGAACAGACTGAGTTGCCGCATCGATTGCAGTATTTCCGCCGCCGATGACTACGACTTGATGGCCCACCGGGATTTCATGCAGTGGGTCGGTATGAATCTGCTCGATAAAATCCAAAGCATCAAGACACTCTGGAAGATTTTCCCCGTCGATTCCAAGTCGATTACCGTCACCAAGTCCGAGCCCCAAGAACACTGCATGGAAATCGCGTTGCAATTCTTCGCCGCTGATATCACGTCCAACTTCGACACCGCAGCGAATCTCAACGCCGAGATCTTTGACAAGTTCTGCCTCATTCAGACTCAACTGGGGCTTCAACTTGTAATAAGCGATTCCGTATGTATTCAATCCTCCTGGCAACTTTGATTTCTCGAAAATGGTCACTTGATATCCAAGTTGCGCAAGTTCTGCCGCACATCCAAGGCCTGCAGGTCCAGATCCCACAACCGCAACACGCTTGCCATTCATTTTTGCAGGTGGTTTGAGTACATGAATTCCCCGATCGTTTACGAAATCAGTCGCGTGGCGTTGTAGTCGGCCAATTTCAATTGGCTTTTCGTCACGATCATGCAAGACGCACGCTCCTTCACAGAGCACTTTGGTTGGACAAATTCGCGCGCAGGATGCGCCCAAGATATTTGCTTCAAGGATTGTTTTCGCTGCGCCAATTTCGTTTCCGCCAGCGATCTTGCGAATGAATGCTGGCACATCAATTCCAGTGGGGCAAGCGTGAATGCATGGCGCATCAAAGCAGTACAAGCAGCGATTCGCTTCGACGCGCGCTTCCATTTGGCGCATCGGTAGCTGAATATCCGCCATCTGTGTATTGGCTTGGATTGCATTGAGTATTGGCTTGAGGGTCAATCTCTATGAATAGTAACGCCAGATTCAGCGAGATCAACAAATTCATTTTCATAAATTTCCAGCCACCGATTCGAGCTGCGGATACAGACGCGGAGACATCCACGGAAATGCATGAGTGAGCAGCCGTGAAAAGATCCCGCCGGGCTCAAACAGTCCTCGGCGACCGACACGATCCAGTTTGCGAAATTCTTTTGCAAGCGCCGTCGGCCGCCTGCGGAACTCGCCCGGCAGAATTTTTCAACGGCTCGGCACGCAAACAGATGCGCGACGGATCTGGAAAACGTTCGAGCGAGAATTTGATTCGCCAACGTAGGAAGCGGAATGATTTGAACCCCGGCGAGTTTGCAAGCCGAGCAAGTCTGCGCAGCTCGGCGCAGCATGTTTGAGCCCGGGGGCGAATCAGTCCGCTGCCAAAAATCTGCACGAACCATATTTGAGCCCATGCATGTTTGACAGCAGGGTGCAAACCATTCTTCAGCCCTCTCGACGAATCCACAAAAGCGGGGGACACTATGTCAATGACCTCACTCGATCCTGCGCGCGTCATCAGCGACTTGAAAGAACTTCGGCAACTCACTGGCGATCAAGATGGTTCTCAACGCATCGCTTTCACTACACTTTGGTCTACAGCACGTTCGTGGCTTAAGGCAAAATGCGACGAGATTCCAATTGAAAATCATCTCGATGCTGCGGGGAATTTTTGGGCGACTCTCAAAGGCGAATCTCAGCGCGAGCTTCTGATTGGTGGTCATATCGATTCGGTTCCAAACGGTGGTTGGCTCGATGGTTGTTTAAATCTCTTGGCTGGTCTTGAAATCCTTCGCAGAATTCATCATCAGTACAAGGGAAAGCCTCCGATCACGATTCGACTTGTTGATTGGGCCGATGAAGAAGGCGCACGATTTGGCAAAAGTCTCTTCGGTTCATCAGCATGTGCTGGCACGCTGGACATGAACGAAGCGCGTGTGCTGAAAGACAAAGATGGAATCGAACTTCCCGCCGCCTTGCGAGCAGTCGGAATTGATTTCGAGAAGGTGAAGGATTCTGGTGTCGAATTGAAGCATGCCGCGGCGTACCTCGAGCTGCATATCGAGCAGGGGCCAGTGCTTCTCGATAAAGGACTCGCGCTCGGCGCCGTCTTGGGAACATTCGGCGTCGAACGCCATGCGATCACTTTCTATGGACAAGCCGCGCATTCTGGCAGCACTCCGATGAATCGTCGACGTGACGCATTCCTCGCCGCCGCACGAATGAGTTCAGAGATTTACGAAATCGCCCAGCGCTACGGTGGCGTCTGCACCATCGGTTCATGCAAAACAAAGCCTGGAATTGTCACCAGTGTCGTCGAAGAATGTCGAATCACGCTCGATCAACGCCATCTCGATCCATCTGGTCTCGCCGCAATGTTCGCCGATGCAAAGACAGCCAGCGAGCGATTCGCACATGATTGCAAAGTGACCGTGCTGTGGGAACGACTGTGGCAAATCGATCCGATTCTCTTCGATGCACAGCTCATGGATTGGTGTGAAGAGTCCATTCAAGAAACTTGCGGGAAATGTATGCGCCTTCCATCGGGACCACTGCATGACGCTGCAGAAGTTTCACTCGCTGGCATACCAACATCCATGATGTTTGTGCAAAGCCTTCATGGAATAAGTCATAACAAGATTGAAGACACCAAGGAAGAGCACATCGAACTTTCGGTCGTCGCGCTCGACCGCCTCGCAGACAAAGCAATGCGTTGGATTGCATCGATAAAGTAATCGCGAAAACCACCCTTATTCAAAGTGACATTTCATATTTCTGAAAACAAATCCGTGGTAAACGAATCAAAAGCCCCATCTTCGACCTCGAAAAAACCCTTTCAAATTGAAGGAATTCTCGTTCGAATTGCTGGTCTGTGGGTATTCGCTGGCGCACTCACAAAAACGTTCGTCGGCTTGCCCGGCGATTTGCCAGTTCCAATTCTTCAAATGGACTTTGATCCGCTTGTGGTCTTGGTGATTGCAGTCGCAGTCGAAACGACAATTGGACTTCTCGCAATTCTTGCACCTCGACGCGGATGGATTCCCCTTGCTGCACTTCTTTGTGTGTTCGCCGCCGTTCTCGCTCTTCATATGCGAAGCGGAGCAGAAAGTTGTGGATGTTTTGGCGGAGCGCTGCTCATCCCTCCTGCATTGATGTTGGGAATCGATGCGGCGCTTCTTCTCGGCGTTCTTGCAACTGCGCTGCGAGGAAGACCCTGGCGACCTCAGCGTGCATTCGCATTTATCGCAATTGGAGCGCTCGTCGCCTCCGCAATACTTGCAGTATCAACTCAGTCGCGTCTGGAAAAATTTCAGCCAAAAGAATCTTCGAGTGCTTCTCTTTCAAATACTTTCGCAACGCCCCTGATCGCAACCCAAACCCCTCCATGGAACTTCCCAACAGATTTTCCACCACAAGTTCTCTTGCGCCCAACTCAGTGGATTGGAAAGCCGCTTGCACAAACAGAGCTTGGTCGATGGACAGACACATTGCTCTTTCCTCAAGACGCAACCGTGATCATTTATTATCTTTCTTGCAACCACTGCGCCGACCATCTGAAAGATCTTGCGGCGAAGCAAGCAGCCGATCCGCAGCACGCGCCGAAATATGTTCTTGTTCAACTGCCAACTCCCGCGGGATACAAAGGGCGCATCTTCGTCAATGAACTTCCAGCGGGACTTCGTGTGGAACTTACTGCTCAGGTGAAAACCTGGGTCATCACCCCTCCGTGGGACATCACCGTCACGGGTGGAATTGTTGCACGCGCAGAGCGAACAAAATGGGAAGGGGAAAAGCCCTGATTCTGCTTGCGATGCATGCATCTTGACGCAGACATGGCGCATTGTTGACATTGTCCAGAGTCAGAATTACCATCACTTTTCTCGCATCGCCTGTGATCTTCTCATAAAAAGACTTTGAGTAAAACCCAAATGCAAACTCGATCCACATCCATTCACCAATCGTTCGCTTCCTCTGCTCGGAATGCAATTGGATTCAACGCCTTCTTCATTGGTGCATGTTTTATCGTTGGCTCGACTGCCTGCCAAACCCCAAATCAGCCCAATGCAGTTCCACTGGAAAAAGTTGCAAAGGATCTTCCTTCAGACTGGACAACGCTCAAGCCAAGTGATTGGCGAATGGCATATCTCGACGCTCCAACGCGCGAATCACTCTTCCTCTTCAGGAAAGAACTTCAAGATCAAGCTGCAGAATCAGATGGATCGCATGCCTACTCTGATGCGACTTATACCCAACTGCGAGAAATGAATGATGCCTGCAACAAGTCCTACTGCGCGAATGCAGTGGTCATTGGACGAGATCAAACTCCAGAACTCGCAGGAACTGCTCTTTCTGTCAACGAGGCGTATATGAATTCCGCCACAGTTGGAGACGTCGATTTGCGCCAAGTCCAAGATGACTGGGCGCGCTTTTGGCTGATGAATAAGCCATCGACTCTCAGTCCATATCCGATTGTGAATACCGGCGGTCGGCCGTAAGCGTCGATTTCACGTGAGTCAAAACTCAGGCTCTCGCGAACTATAAAACTCAGGAACTTTGGGGTTCTATTCGCTCTCGTCCACCCATATGACAACGTAGCGGAGTTGGAATATTCACAGATCCATTGGCATTTTGATGCATTTCAAGCAAGGGGATCAGAATTCTTGGGCTGGCAACAACGGTGTTGTTGAGCGCATATGCAAACGTCGGTCGTCCTTGTTCATCCTTGTATCGCAAGTTCAATCTGCGACATTGAAAGTCCGCAAGTCTGCTCGCGGAATGTGTTTCGCCATATGCGCCGGTGGGACTTCCATCCGAACCGATTTCGCCGCGTCCAGGCATCCACGATTCAACATCGATCATGTCTTCGTTCTTGACTCCAAGATCGCCGGTGCAACATTGCAATAATCGATATGGCAATTCCAGCGACTGCAAGATCATCTCTACGGATTCGAGCATCGTCTTATGCCACGCACGGCTCTCTGCGTCGTCGGCTCTGCAAACTACAACCTGTTCGACTTTGTCGAATTGGTGAATTCGATACAAGCCCGCAGTGTCTTTGCCGGCAGCGCCAGCTTCGCGGCGAAAACATGTGGATGCGGTGACATATTTCAGTGGCAAAGATTCAAGAGGAATGATTTCATCCGCGTGAAGTCCCATCAATCCGACTTCGCCTGTTCCCGTGAGAAACAAATCATGATTGCTTCCACGCTTGGATTCTTCAAGGTGATAAGCCTGCTCTCTGCCTGCGGGAAAAAAACCAGTGCCAACCATGCATTCCTCGCGGACGATGACGGGAACTCCCATTGGCTGAAAACCGCGCTGATCCGCCATGAAATCAAGCGCATATCGAATGATCGCATGATGCAGTCGCATCCCAAGTCCAGTCAGCACATAGTGCCGTGTTCCCGACATTTTGACTCCGCGTTCAAAGTCCACCAAGCCGAGGGTGCGCACTAATTCTTGATGCGTTCTCGGCTTGAATCCACGATTCTTTGCGAAGGGAATCGCCGCATCAAATCCCTTTGGATTCCATCTGCGAATTTCAACGTTGTCGTCGCTGCCAGCACCCTTGGGTACATCGGCTGCAGGTGGCTGAGGAACAGTCAGTAGAAGTTCCTGCCAAGCAGGTTCGACATCAGCAAGCAAACGCTCTAACACAATGACTTCATTCTTCAGTCGAACGGGAGTGGCTTCCAATTCAGCAAGCTGAACTTGGAGCTTCGCGCGGTCTGCCTCCGCCGCAGTTTTGAGTTGACCCTTCAACTTTCCCATTTGCGGTCCCGTTTCTTTACTCAAACGATTTTGCTCTGCACGCTTCACTTCAAGTTCAGTCAAGATGCTTCGTCGTTGCTCATCGAGGTTAGTCAAGCGGGGGAAGTCGACTGTCATTCGCTTCTCTGCAGCGCCGCGCACAAATATTTCTGGGTTTTCGCGAAATGCCTTGATGTCAATCATGCTGAAAATGTAGCGGGAAACTCCATATTCGGTTGCAGCAAGCAATTGCGCCGAGATTTCTAGACCTGATACTTTTTATCCATGCTAGGAATTGCACCAACGAATTCCTCAACCTTGCCGCATCGATACTTTGGCGCGGTGTTGTCGGTTATCGTAGTTGCAACACTCGCATGGTCTGCCGTTCATCCATTTGATTGGTTGACATGGTGGATGGAAGTTTCGTGGGTGCTTGTTGGGTTTCCAATTATTCCCTGGTTGGCACTTCGATACGGAATCACGCGCATTCTGCTCGTACTGTTGACCATGCATGCAGTCATCTTGGTCATTGGCGGGCATTACACATACGAAAAAGTCCCCGCTGGACTGTGGGTGCAGGAGTGGTTTGACCTTGCGCGCAATGACTATGACCGACTCGGGCATTTCGTTCAAGGTTTCGTTCCTGCTTTGATTGCACGCGAACTTTTGCGTCGAACATCGCCGCTTCAACCAGGACGGTGGATTGCAATTCTTTGTATTGCGTCGGCGCTTGCATTCAGCGCAATATTCGAGATGATTGAATGGGGATCATCTGTCGCGCTTGGCGCATCGGCAGATGCATTTCTTGGCACGCAAGGTGATCCATGGGATGCGCAGTGGGACATGTTGTGCGCGCTGATCGGTGCGATGTGTTCAATGGCAACACTCTCAAGATTGCACGAGCGCGAACTCAGACGCATGCATTACGCATGAACTTGCCCAAGATGTTTTCTTAAGCCCCGCGGTCTCGATACGTTGGCGGCGCTGCCCAGCGCATCTTGGAAAGCAACTGCTGCCAATATGTCACTTCAGGATTACCAATCAACCGCGCCATCGATTGGTGTCGACCAACTTGAATCATGTCACCGACTGCCAATCGAATATTTGTCTGTCCATCAAGCATCAATGTCGTTCCATCATTCGCACGCTCGACGCGAACGGAAATATCAAGATGACTCGGTACAACAATTGGGCGGAAGCCCAAACTATGCGGACAAATCGGGGTAACGATCAACGCCTCAATATCTGGGTGCACAATCGGTCCACCAGCAGAAACGGTGTATGCAGTTGAACCGACGGGGCTGGCAATGATGATTCCATCACCAGAAACGTCGGGTCCTACATTGCCTGAAAACTCAAGTCGCAATTCGATCATTCGAAATGGAAAGCCAGCACTCACGACAACATCATTCACCGCAACTCCGTGATAAACCACAGTTCCATCTTTGCGTTTCACAATGACATCCATCACCATTCGCTGTCGAACAAGCGGGTTGGGACCGAAGATCGAATCGGCTTGCTCCTCCAAAGAGATTGGATCAAATTCCGCCAGGAATCCCAGCCGGCCAGAATTCACTCCGACGAGCGGCATCCCACGATCCAGAATGCGACGCAATTGAGCGATCAGCGTGCCATCGCCGCCAACGGCGACCATTCGATCGAATAAAAGATTCGCAGAAAGCGCAGCGCTATCAGCTTGAATTTCCGCCACGATTTCTGCATGTTTCGCAACGATTCTTCGAACCTCACCCAAGATCGATGCGGTGGCTGGACGGTCTGGACTTGCGGCGAGAAGGACTTTCATAGTTTCATCATTTCCGTCTGTGAAGCGAAAGTTTACGAAACAATTCCCTTTGTCAAGCGCATGAACGCCGTTTCGAGATTCATTGGTTCATGCGAAAAACGCGCAACTCGAAATCCCTGTGCAATCAAACGACTGGGGATATCGCTGATTGGCATGCCACTTTTGGGGTCGATTGTTACATCAATGCGAACAATTTTTTCTTCTCTCTCCAAGGTCACTTTCAAAATGCCTCGAACCTGTTTCAGCAGTGCGGCCGCTTCTTGCGGACGTTCATCCACGACAACATGCACCATGCTGCCACTTCCAGCGCGGTCCATCATTTCAGAGATTCCACCAGAAAAGATCAATTTCCCTTGTTCGACAACACCGACTGCAGTGCAAAGTTCTGCCAACTCGAACAGGATGTGCGATGAAATCAGAATCGTCTTTCCCATGCGCCGCAGTTCCTTCAGGAGTTCGCGCATTTCGATACGTGCACGTGGATCCAACCCGCTTGAAGGCTCATCCATCAGCAACACTTTCGGGTCGTGCAAGAGAACGCGTGCAACGGAGAGTCGCTGTTGCATTCCGCGAGACAATCCATTCACATCTGATTTGCGCTTCGAAACAAGATCAGTCAATTCGAGCACTTCACCCACGACCCGCATGCGCTTCTCGCCGTGAATCCCATAACACGCAGCAAAGAATTCGAGATACTCACTGACCAACATGTCGTCATACGCGCCCAAAAAATCTGGCACATATCCAATGATCGGCCGAATGAGATGATTCTGATATCCGACGACGTGACCATCCACGCGCGCTTCGCCCCAAGTTGGTTTCAGTAGCGTCGCAAGAATCTTGATCGTCGTCGTTTTTCCTGCACCATTTGGTCCGATGAATCCGAAACAAGTTCCTTCTTCGATCGTGAGATTCAGATTGTCGAGCGCCGTCAGCTCGCCATACTTTCTTGTGAGATTGACTGTCTCGATCATCGACATGGCATCACTTTAGTCTCTCTCGGGCGCGGCGAATTTTTCATCCAAGGGCAGAGGAAAAACAACTCGAACCAACACAAATCCAGAACTGGGGACCTTCTCGCCATCAATCACAATTGGAATCGGACATTCCGCCGCATCGAGATATCCCCAAATGATCAGGCATGGAGTCGTAAACCATGAGGAAATATCCAGAGATCTTCCCAATATTCTCTCCACAATGACCGCAGTTGTATCCTTCGGTGGATTGGTGACATAGTCTGGTGGTTGCAGCATGTTGTACATGCCGAGCATGTCCAGAAAAACTTTCCGACGTTCAGAGTTGACGTTGCCACCAAAAGGATCTTTGCCAAACTGATTCTGAATTCGAAGCATGTCCTCGACAAAAGGCTGTTGATATCGAGTTCGAATTGCATTGGCAAGATCTCCAATGGTCTCATCAACACCCATCGGTCCGCCTGGATACAAAACATCTTTCAACTCGATTGGCTCATTGGGTTGCCATGTGGTCAGAATAGAAAATCGTCCAATGTTTGGTAGAGCGTCAGATGGCTGATTCACTCGTGCATTCGCAGGGTTTTCTTTCGGCGCACGATTTCGAATCGGTGTGATATGGATGATGCGGACATCGCGAAGCGGCCCAGGCAGCGAGTGTTCCACCAATCCAGTCAGCATCACACGCAGGGGATCACCAGGGACAACCGTCTGTTCAAGAGCACGATTGGGATCAGGAGTAAAAGGAGCTTTTCCCCAACCGCTCGGAACCGCGCCCATCCACTGTGCTTCGAAACTCGCAGATGTTGCGCGCGCTGCAACTTGTATCGAACCAGAAGTTTCAATCGGCTTTGCAGAACGTGCGGGATTTGGAAAAGTAGTCGTCATGCCGTCAGGTGCCGACCATCCTGACAAAATATTTCGTCTCATGCTCTCTGGATCTACCGAAACATTTGTGAGCTCATATCCCGGCAGATATGCGCTGAACCAACTTGTCGCACGAGACATTGCCGTGTCACTCGTTGGTTGGTTTTCTGCTGATCTCCAAATTGAATCAAGCACAGTCAAGTGTTGAATGCGAACGCGACTTGAATAGATCGAGCCTCCGATGATCCAGACTCCTGTCCCAAAGAAGATTGCAGTTGCGACAAAGAATGCCCATGAATGGCGCTCGCGTTTCATCCATTTTAAAAGCCCAAATCCACCTGGTCCAGCAATGATCCAGTAAACGACAAAGAGCAAAAATGCCCCCAATAATCCAACGGCCGCTTCCCCTCGCATTCCAATGACGCCATCAATCAAATCTCCTCTGCCCAGATCAACAAAGTTTGGGGTCGTCATCACGAATCGCTTCAATATGCTCAGTTCTTGATATTGGCTGCTCGAAGGCGTATCTGCACGTCTTGCCAGAATGCGATTCCAAAAAATATCTGCTTGCGGAAGTGTGCTGCTCTGCAGAGCTCGGCGCGATAGAGCGTCCACATCCAGACCGATCACTGTGATCCTTCCATGTCCATACGATCTGGTGACCGCGATAATTTTTTCGTCGAGCGAATCTTTCCGTGGACTTGAAAAACCTGTTCGAGGATCACGTGCAACGGGAAGAAGGACGAGCGGTTCATATGACTTGCTCTTGCCAGATTCCTCAAAAAATGTGACCGGCATTGTCGCCTTCGTATTCAGCAATTGATCAGATTGACTGACTGTGGGCAGGAGAGTGGCAATTGGAACTGCTTCGACTCGTTTCACCTTCCAGTCCGGCATCAGATCAACCAAAGGATGTTTTGAAGGAGCAGCAATCCCCCATGGATCTGCAGTTTCTGGCAGCACAACAATAAAAAGTCCTCCTCGCCCAATCCATTCACGCAGAGCCCGTGCGGAGTCGCCAGTCAGCGACTCCGGGCTTCCTTGCGTCCATATCAACGCGGAGAATTGCGAGAGCCCCTCCCAGCGATCTGGCAAATCTTCTGGTCGAATTCCGCGTGCAATCTTGGTGACTTCGTTCATGGAAGGAATGCGATCTTTTCCCGGTGCAGGAATGGAATATGAATCCAATCCCATGCGACCACTGCCTACAACACCAAAGATGTCTTCTTTTAATTCAACTGCAAGAGTTGGATTCACGCTGGATGCGGGAGAGATTCGAGCGGAGCCAAGTTCGCGAGTCCGCCGACCATCGGTTTGCTCCCACACTCGAACGGTATAAATCTCGTCCATCGCATCAGCAACATTTTGCTTGGGGGGAATTCGCGCATACAACCATGTGCTGATCGGTTGGCCAGCATCAAGCACAAGTCGCCGCGAGATCTGCGCAATGTCACCATTTCCGTCTGGAAGTTCCCACACAATTTCGATTGGAGTCGGTTGATCAATTTGCCCTTGCAAGAGAAAACGTGCAGCCGTAATTTCACCACTTCTGAAATGCCCGCCAACTCCAAAGTTTTCAAGTGAAATCGTAACGGGACCATCGGCTCTGCTTGCTGTAGAAGAGATTCCCCAAAAGAGCGCAATCGCACAGATCAGATGATGTGTCAGATGAAACATCCGCACGTGTTGAAACTCCTACATCCGCATTCTTCCGACTTCAGAGAGCAAAGCCGCATGACTTTTTTGAGCACCCTCGAAACAACCGACTTCGAACTTTTCATTTGGCGAATGCACGCAATCATCATCAAGGCCGAATCCCATCAATAATGCTGGCGCACCCAAGATGCGCTGAATCGCACCGACTGCAGGGATGCTGCCACCCGATCCAATCAACACTGCAGGTCGCGTATAGACCTGATTTAATGCACGCTCGGCAGCGGCGAGAAAGATGGATCCATCTGGCACGTGAAATGCACGATTCACGCCGAATTCTGTGAATTCAGCGCGGCAGTCCTTGGGCAATCTTGCTTGAACGAATGCCCGAACGGAGTCGATGATCTTGCGCGGGTCCTGATTTGCGACTAATCGAAAAGAAACTTTCGCGGTCGCATGAGCCGCAATGACAGTCTTCGCGCCCTTGCCCATATAGCCACCATAAATTCCATTGACATCGCAAGTCGGTCGACTCCAGGTTCGTTCGATTGTTGAACGGTCCACTTCACCAAAAGATTCGGTCAATCCGACACTACCTAAAAATTCGTTGTCATCGAATCCCATCTTCTGCCATTGTTGGCGAACGCGTGGAGAAGTTTCTGCAACATCATCATAAAAATTTGGAACCGTGATTCGTCGGTGTGAATCGTGCAATGCAGCGATGATGGATGAAAGCACATTTATTGGATTTGGAACTGCACCTCCGAATAATCCTGAATGCAGATCTTTATTTGGTCCGTGAATGGTGATTTCCAAATACACCAATCCACGAAGGCTCGTCGTGATCGCGGGAGTTTCCATATCCCACATTCCGGTATCGGAAACAACGCACGCATCTGCCTTCAATTCAGCCTTGTTTTGCTCCAAGAATGGCTCAAGGCTTTCGCTTCCTGATTCTTCTTCGCCTTCAAGCAAAACCGTTACCGAGCATGGAAGCGTTCCATGAACTTTGATCCAAGCACGAAATGCTTCGATGAAAGACATGACTTGTCCCTTGTCATCGCATGCGCCTCGAGCGACCACGCGCTTTCCGCGCGGACCGTCGACCAACACAGGCTCGAACGCGCCACTCTTCCACAGATCAATTGGATCGGCTGGTTGCACGTCGTAGTGTCCGTAATACAAGAGGCGCGGCCCGTCATATCCAGGTGGACCCTCGTGCTTGGCAACGACCATCGGGTGACCTGATGTCGGCCGAACCGCTGCATTCAGACCCGCAGAGCGCAACTGACCGCAGACCCAATCCGCTGCACGAGCGACATCGCCTTTGTAGGCAGGATCTGCGCTGACGCTTGGAATTCGAAGAAAGTCGAAAAGTCGATCAAGCGATCCTGCGCAGTCTTTGGCGAGGAGATCGAGTACCGGAATAAGGTCTTTATTCATAGAGCAGCGATTCTACCTTTCACATTCTTTGTCTGGGAATTTGCCAATGTCTAATTCTCGACTAGAATTCGTTGAATCGGCGATCATGATCAAGCACTCTCAAACCTCATGGATTCACCTTCCGCTTTGTGCCTCATGCGGACGTCGTGGCGAAGAATTAGCAACCATCAAACGCTGCCCAGCTTGCGATTGCGATTTCTCGCTGCGCATTCCGCGTTCATATGCACAAATGGAGGGACTCGATTCCGCACATGAAGTCGCTTTGGTTTCGACCTTTGTCAAAGTCAATCGTCGATGGTCCATGGAACAAAGATTGCTTGTTGGTTTTCTGACGATCTTGGCTGCAGTTGGTCTTGCAGGCATGGTTGCCACGTTTCTGTCATGATTCGCAGTAGATGACTTCTCGAATGCCAACAAATTCTTCCCTGCCTCCTATGCAGCAACCCCAGAGCAGAATTGACTCCATTGATTGGCCAAGCATTCTGCCGTTTCTGAAGATTTTCAGCGCAGTTTTCACGGGACTTCGACCAACTCGCATTGCACTCACATTCCTTTTGCTGCTCACAGTCGTTGCTGCAGGCAGAGTGTGGGATGGATTTGCTCCGCCATCATCTTCGCCAGAAGGACTTTTGGCTGGCCCGATTCGCGAAAAGCAATTGGTTGATGCACAAGAAGCAGTTCGTGCAGTCGTCATTCCTGCACTTCTTCAAGAGCAGCGTGCAAATGCGCAAACCGCATCACTCGATGAACTTGAAATTCTGTTGGCGGATGCGATTCGCGTCAACACCACAAATCCCATCGAGCCTTCTCGATATTCGTCTCTTGTGCGCATGATCGATGCCGCACGACCCCGACCATCTTTCGAATCTTTGAATGAAGCAGTTCGAACATCTTTCTATGCATTGATCGCAAGCGTTGCTCGTGCGGATGTCCCTATGGCGATCGGTGCCGGAAAGGCACTTTTCGTCGGCGTCCCCGTGGCGTCATGGGCTTCTGCACCTTGTTTTACAGTGTTTTTCGTTGTCGTTTGCATTTTGGCATTTGGGTGGGGGAGTGGAGTGCTCTGTCGAATGAGCGCAGGGGATATGTCGATGCGCGGTTGGTCATTGAATCAAGCAAGTGATTTCATTCGGCCAAGAATTTCCACACTCATCTTTGCACCGATGTTCGCAGTCATCCTTGGATTCGTCTTATGGATTCCCGCTTGGTTGATTGGTCTTCTTGGAAATGTTCCATTCTTGAATATTCTCGGCGGAGCGCTCTTTGGTATCGCGCTCATCTCCGCTGCACTTTCCGCAATCGTCATTGTCGTGCTGCTGATTGGGCTGCCTCTGATTGCGCCAGCGGTCGCATGCGACGGTTGCGATGCTGTCGAGAGCATTCAACGAACTGGCGCATACATCTTCGCACGACCTCTGCATCTGTTCTGTTATGGATTTATCTCACTTGTTGTCATTGCACTTGGAACGCTCGTTGCAGATTTCGCAGCGACCATCATGTGGTCATTCGCCATCGGAGCGTACGAATCAGCAAATGGAGAAGCTGCACTGTCTGCAGTTGGAAATCTTCGTTTCCTCGAGCCATATCAATCAGCGCCACCAGCACTGCTTGGATTCACTCAGTCCATCACCGCATCATTGATTGATATGTGGAGGACGATTCTCTGCCTGTTGATTGGTGCGTGCGCACTTTCAATCGGCTTCTCTTGCGCAACGCGCTCCTATCTCTTGGTTCGATTGAACAGCGACGGACAGGATGTCTGTGATTTGTGGGAAGACTCTGCTCGGTCGAAGACCTAATACCAAAGTCTCAGCTCAACCCACCCTTCAGATTCTTGTCATTTCCGCCGAATTTCGATAGCAATTTACGCATTGACGGGTCTGCCTCGCGAGGTTGAACCGCTTCGCCACGATCCCGACCTCCGCTTCGACCTCCATCGCGCCCGCCATCTCTTCCTTGCGATTCTTGCCGAACTGGAGCATCTTTCAGCGCCTTGATCGAGAGACTGATCCGACGCTTTGGCAGGTCGAGTGCCAAAATCTTTGTTTGCACTTCCTCGCCGATTTTCAGCGCCTTGTCGGTGCTGAAAACACGATCGTGGGAGATTTCGGAGATATGTACAAGCCCTTCAATTCCTGGTGCGATTTCGACAAATGCTCCAAACTCCATCAGTCGTCTCACGACTCCAGAAATCGTTGCTCCAACTTCCAGTCCGTTGACCAACTCTGCGACTGGATCAGCCATAAGTCTGCGTCGACTCAGCGTGATCCGCGGCGGCACAGCAGTCAGATCAACACGAATGACTCTGACTTCGACAACATCTCCCACAGAGACAGCGTCGGATGCTTGTTGAAGTATTCCATGTGCAAGTTCTCCCATTGGAATGAGTCCATCAACACCACCGATATCAGCGAAGGCTCCGAATGGTTGCAGCGAAACAATTGTCGCAGTTCGTTGGGATCCGACTTCGATTTCCCCTAAGACAATATTTCGTTTCTCGGTACGTTCTTTTTCAAGAACGCGTCGGCGACTCAGTAGCATTCTCTCGCGATTTCGGCGCAATTCGATGATTTCGCATTCCATTTTTTGGCCAAGAAAAACAGAGATATCTTCGACGTGTCGCAGATCGACTTGCGCTGCTGGCATGAATGCGTGGTGATGCGCGACTTCCATATCAAGTCCACCGACATTCATTCCAACGCATCGTGCCTCGACCACTTGTCCCACTTTCAAATCGCCCCATTGCGCTTTGGTGATCATTCCTTCGCGTGCGAGAATGAGTACGCCTTCAAATGGATCGAGTCGTTCAACAACAAATTCTAATTTCTCGCCAGCCGTGGGCGGAGTTTCAAAATGGGTAATTGGGCAGATTCCGTGGCTCTTTGGACCGAATTCCACAAAGACATCTTTCCCACGAACATCCATCACTTGTCCAGTTCGCAGTTGTCGACCGCCCGATGTGCGACGAATCGGATTTGTCCCCGATGCCCGAGCAACTGGTCGCGGAGTATTTGTCGCATCCAGAATTTCCTGAGCATTCATTCCCCCAAGAGCCCTCTCTATCTCCGCATTCAGAGCGGCATTGATGTCAACGGGCGGGGTGGGAGTCGTTCGCCCGAGGGCGTCGCTGTCCGGTGGGATGGAATCGGGATGCATATCGACACAGCCTATCGCATCCACACTCCTTCGGAGGCGTATAAGATGTTAGAACGTTCATTTCGTGTTCGTCTCAATCCTGCAATCTGTGTTTAAAATCTGTTTACGAGGAGTCAATTGAATGGAACCGAGCAAAGTCGCATGGGGAATTGAAGTTGGTGAATTTGCCCTCAAGGCTATTCGCCTTGCTTTGGTTGACAACGAGATTCATGTCACCGACTTTGCTGTCATTCCACATCAAAAAGTGCTATCAGACCCAAGTGTGTCCGACCGCGAAGGAATGATCCGAGTCACTTTGGGAGCATTCGTCCAAGCTCATGCAGAGCAAATAGCGTCCGAGCCAATCATTATGAGCCTTCCCGGCAACGTTGGATTTGCTCGATTTGCGACAATTCCAGCTGTTGATGCCAAAACATTGCGAAGTATGATTGAATACGAAGCCAAGCAGCAAATTCCATTTCCAATCGAGGAAGTCGAATGGGACAGCCATGTTCTGCCAGCAGATGAGAGCGGTCAGTGTGCAATTGGAATTTTCGCAGTCACCAAGGAACGCCTTCACGAACTTCTCACACTTTACGCAGAGTGCGGACTCGAGCCTGATGTCCTGACACTCAGTTCAGTCGCTGTTTACAACGCTCTTCACTATGACCTTGAATTAGAAGATAAGCCACAGCCTATTTCTTGCATAGATATCGGAACAAATTCATCTGATTTAGTCGTCATCGCTGGCGGGAAATTTTGGATTCGGACCTTCCCAGTTGGCGGATCGCAATTCACATCCGCGATTGCAGATGCATTTGCAAGTCAGAATGTGAATTACACACGAGCAGAGAAAATTAAACTAGATCGTGCACCAAGCGAAAAAGTCCTGCGCGCTCGGACCATGGCGATGCGAAGAGTGACAGGGCAATTGGTCGACGAAATCGGTCGATCCCGAGAGTTCTATCAATCTGCCAACGAGGGCGTCGATCTCAAACGGGCCTACGGTGTTGGATCAACACTTAAAATTTCAGGGCTTCGAACCAAGATTGCAAGCGACCTTCAGATGACCGTTGATCGACTCGAAGAGTTCAAGCGAATTCAGCTCAGTGGTCCTGATGCAGCAGATTTTGCAGCGCATTCCATTAATCTTTTGACCGCATTGGGACTTGCGATTCAAGGACTCGGACTTGCAAAGGTCGAACTGAATCTTTCGCCTTTGAGCCGAGTTCGGCGAAAAATATGGAAGTCCAAGACGCCTTGGTTTATCGCTTCTGCAGCCGTTCTGCTCCTGTGCTCTGTCGCCATGTTTACTCGCGGAACTTTGGATTATTTACAAATTGAGAATTTGAAGGAAGCAGGTGCAAATGCAAGCGCCCTTGAAAAGGACGGAAAAATTCTTGTGAATGACTTAATAGCTGTGCAGCAAATAAACAAGAAGAATGGAGACAAAAACGTTCTCGACCTGTTTGAGAATCGAGGCGTCTGGCCTTATTTGATTCAAGACACATATTCTGCTCTCAGCCAGGGAGGTGGAGTGCTCTCAGATAAGAAGCGTTCGCCTCAAGCCGCAGAGATTGGAAACGATCCAGTAGAGATATTGAAGATTCCCTTGGATGAGCGCAATCTTATTGAACTGAAGGATTTTTCAGGTCAAAAATCATTTAATTCAGAAAAAAATGAGCAGAGGATTGCTCTGTCAGTCTCGTTTTCATTTACGAATAAGGATTCATTCGCGTTTTTAAAAAGAGATGAAGGAGTTCTTGCGTGGCTGAAAGATCCCAAGAATCGACCGGATGCTCCATATACAATTGATGAAGCTTCAGTATTGATCACAAACATGGCTGAAGTTCAAGGGGGGGTACGAAAGGAAGAAACTCCAACAGGCCAGCCAAATGGCTCCGAGAGCGGTGTCACGATGGCTTCTGGAGATCAAAGCGCGCCAGATCCAAATAGCGGTGGTGGTGGTTCTGTATTGAAAAAGAAGACGCGAGATCAGGCTCTGGAAGATGATCCAACTACCCGCAACAAGCTGGGACTAGGAGCTGGCGGCGATCCTTCAGGTGGAGTTGATGGAAATACTGATGATGGTTCTGGAGGTTCCCCAACTTCGGGCGGTCGAACCGGTCCACGTCGTGCAAAGACAATTACTGTTGCGTCTGATGAAAAGCTACCAGCGATTGATTTAGCGAAGGATGCTCCGATTCCCGCGGCGCCCACATTAATAAAAGAACGGGGAAAAGATGTTCGTTATGAGGGAATCCTTCGATTTACAGTTGTCCTCAAATTCCCCAAGGCTTCCCTCGTTGCTGCTGAAGGATCGCAATGATTTTTATTGAAACAACAAAAACCAATACACGAGTGCCCTCAGAATGAATTTTAAGTTTGATATCAAACGTTTTTTCCCATCGAAAAACACTTCGGATGCAGACGTGATCAATGCAAGTCCTGTTGGCACCAAAAGCAAATTGAAGAGTATCGCGGTGCTTGCAAAAGCCAACTTGCTTTTATTCACTTTGGCTCTTATTTCAATTTTGGCATTTGGAGCGGCGTTGTATTTCAGTAACGAGTTGCAGAATAAGAACAACAAGGAAGCACAAATATTCGGAGAAAAATTGGTCGCTTTGTCCAAGCTCGAGCAGACGCAAGTTACAATTCGTATTCCTGGCAATGATGATATAAACGAAAAGGTCTTGGTTACCGAGAGATTGGTGGATGCGGTCAAGGCCAAGATGCATTCTGAAGCATCGAATCAAGGAAATTCTATTCAGTCAAAGGCAGTTGATTTCAATCAAGGAATTCATAAACCAGTTACGAATTTGCGGAAGAACACAAAAACTGGCGGAAAGTTTGCTTATGAGTTGTTGTACGAAGAACTTGTCAAAAAATATGACGAGCTTCTTACACAATGTCATCTTGGTTCATCTCAGTCTGATGAGGATAAGTCAGCATCTCCGCCGTCAGAAGAAGATGTCCTCGTAAATCTCCAGCGGTTAAAACTTCGATACATACAAACTGAATTGGGGAAGAATTTTGATTACAAAATGACCCCATCAGAACAAAGTGACTTGATGTCGAAACTCACACAGAGGAGGCTGGGTGAGTACAGCATCGCATCTGAAAAATACTCTTTTTATGTGAATGCCAGCAGTATCGGCGCACCTGCGAAGGGGAAGCAAGCTGATGGGATTGAAAAAATATGGAATCTCACTGAAAGCGGGAAGAATTCTGACCTGCTGAAGATGTGGGACGAACAAATGAAATATTGGATCACACAGGACATTGTTAATGCTTGCTTCAAAGTGAATAAAAGTGGGCCGTTGGCAAAGAATCCGATTAAGAGAATCATGAAAATTCAATTTCTGGGTCGAGTCACAGGGGGGGAAAGTACAGGCGAAAAACCTGCGGAAGAAGCTCCTCCAGAGCCCCCTCCAAGCGCTGATCCAAGCGCTGATCCAAGCGCTGATCCAAACGATGGCACAGCATTAGAAGCAGCTGCAGCACCTGCAGAAATGGGCGTTCCAATAGACCCAAACGGCGAAATAGTCTTTTCGAATTATGCAGATTCTCTCAAGGGATGGTCAAGCAACCAACTCTATGACATTTATAGATCGAAAGTCACCATGGTCGTCGAAACAACGAAGATTCCTCTTGTGACAAATGCACTTGTCAAGCAAAACTTTATCACCATCACCGATGTTCAAATGTCTCCAACGGATCCATTCCGTGACATCCAAGATGGTTTCTTTTACGGCGAAGGTCCGCTCTCCACCATCAAATTCACGCTTGAGTCAGTTTGGCTGCGAGAGTGGACTGGAAAACTTATGCCAGATGAAGTACGAAAAAAGTTTGGCACAACAGGTCTTCGTCTTCCCGTGCCATCGCAGGAGTAAATCATGTCGTTAAAAAAAACAAATTTTATTGAATCCCATTGCGAAAAACTTCTCCTCGGTTCTTTCGTTCTTCTGCTCGCAATCATCCTAGTTTGGCATTTCGTGTTCCTTCGCACCGAGGTCAAGGTCGGAAATAAAACCGAAGATATTGCGCAGTTGCGCAAATCCCTTGGCGAAAAGGCGGACGGACTTAAGAAAAAGATGAATAGCGAACAAGATTCATGGTCTTTCGATATCCCCGACGCAAAGGTTGTCTCCGGCATCATTGATTTTGAGAAGGCGAAGATTCAGGATGTTTCTTCACCGAAACCTCTCGACCGAAACCAACCTTTCTTCGGTGAAATGTTGCGTGGAAGCGATTTGAAGCCTGAGCAGCTGTACCACGAACCAGTATTTCAGGCCGCGAAGATGGTAGGGAATAAATTGACAACAGATGCTTTCGACGCAAAGGCAATCGATGCTGAAGAGCGCGCGATCATTGCAAAGGAATCACCAGAATTTACAGCTCGATTTCTTGCGGCAGAATTCACTGATGTGACATGGGTTTCGCCATGGGGAGTCATTGATCTGACAGAACTTCGCGCCGAGTTGGCGAAAGATGACGCAACACACAATCCCCCGATCTATCAGGTCCCGCCGCCTTGGTCCAATGATTCGCTTTACATCGTGAATGTCATATTTGAGCGCCGAGAAAAGGGTCCAAATGAAAAATGGGGTGAGCCGACCACGGTGGCAACAGTTCCTGGAAAAGTGATTTTGACGAATGAAAAAGAATTGAACAGAGAGTCAGTATTCGCCACTCTGGAAAGTTATGAAAATCAATTGCAAGTTTTGCAGCCAGACTTATTGCCATTGGTCAATTCCAATTTTCAGGCACCTTCGTTTTTGAACGAAACTGCTGAAAATCCACTTGTTTCAATCGAAGCCGCACGCCAGCAAGCACTCAAGTTATTAAATCAGAAACGTGAGAACCTGGCAAAAATAAAAAATGATTTAACAAATGCTGGAGGTCCACTTTCTCCTCCACCCCCTGGATCGAGCGGTAATGGCGATTCTGGAGGTCAAGGCAAAGGCAAGGGCGGTGGGTTCGGAATGGGCGGTGGCGGAAGTATGAAAAAGGGCGATTCAGGAACCGGCGTCGATGGCCAGACGCAAGCGACAAAAGAGAAGCGAATCAGCTTGACCAAAAAGTACGCCCAAGCGGAAAAGGCATTTCAAAAAGCAGAGGCTGAATTTGCTGCAAAATATCCAGATCCAGCAAAGAATCCTGTGGATAAGAAAGTAGCCGAACCTGAGAAGAGGTTTAAGGATTTGTCAGAAGTACTTGTGTGGACTCACGACTTTAATGTTCGTGAAGGTGCGACTTATCAATATCGAATGACGTCGAAGATTTATAATCCATTTTTCGTTCGCGACAGTCAACTGCTTCCAACGCAAACTCATTTATCCAAAGGGATTGCTGTGAATTCAGCCACTTCCGAATGGGGCGCTGAAGTGTCAATCCCGTTGACAACATCCTTCTTCTTAACTCGGGGATCTTCGCAGGAGGGAATTGGTGGCCGTCGGATTACTGTGGATTACTTCCGGTATTTCAACGGAGAATTGCGCTCAACTTCCGAAGATCTCTTCGTGGGCGATCCTGTTGGAGGGGTTGTGGAATCGAGAAATGGCGCAGTGGATTTTTCGACGCCGTGGTATCTCGTAGATATTTTCGATGACGCTGGAAGTGCTCAAAATGCAGGTATTTTTGCTTTGTTCGAACAACGAACAAGTACTGGAGAGGTTCTCCACGAAATCAGATCTCTTGCTGACAAGGATTCAGAAATTTACAAAGATTTTAAGAAGCAACTTCCTGCCGCTGCCCCGAAGAAGATTGCGGTCCAGTCACCTAAGGCATAAAGAAAAATATTGCGGATTTGGATGCGGTGTTACGCGCGCTGCTTGAAGCGGCATAAGCACTTATCCACAATAGACTTACGTCCATATCTCAGGCGGTTTGCCAGAGCGGCCTCGATCTGTTCTCAACCCCAGAAAACCATTACATTCAACCCACTTGACAATATGCTTGGGTTTAGTACACTTGCTGTTCTACCCAGTCATTGACTGAGTAGCGGGTTTCGGCCCGTTCTTTGACAATTGAGGATCAGATGTCGCATGCTGAAATGACTAGTTTTCTAGTGGTTTCAGCAAGCAAGTGAAGTAACGAAAATGAATTGAGTCAAGAATCATCTCGAGTGTTTAAAGTTTTTTGTTTCAAAGTTTGTTAAGTTTGAAATGAGCAGCCTGAGGGCTGGTCGCGTTTTTCCGTTTCGGTGAAAGCCGGAATCCGGTAGGCGTGGCCAAGCTCGGAAGGGCACACGGTGGATGCCTTGGCGTCGAGAGGCGATGAAGGACGTAGGAACCTGCGATAAGCCTAGGGGAGCTGGTAACCAAGCACCGATCCTAGGATCTCCGAATGGGACAACCCAACCCGCAAGGGTTATCTGCACCTGAATGTATAGGGTGTAGAAGCGAACGCAGTGAACTGAAACATCTCAGTAGCTGTAGGAAAGGAAAGCAATTGCGACTCCGCAAGTAGCGCCGAGCGAACGCGGATCTAAGCAGAAGTGTGATGAAATGTCTGGAAAGACACACCAAAGAAGGTGATAGTCCTGTATTCACATGACTGCCTAATGGCCTAGAGTAAGGTGAGACTCGTGAAATCTCGCCTGAACATGGGGGGACCACCCTCCAAGCCTGAGTACTCCTCGACGACCGATAGTGAACCAGTAAGGCGACTGAACGGTGAAAAGAACCCCGATAAGGGGAGTTAAAAGCACCTGAAACCGTGTGCTTACACAGCGGTCACGGCCCTCTCGCAAGAGTAGGGGTTGTGGCGTGCCTTTTGCATAATGAGCTGGCGAGTTACTCTATACGGCAAGGCTAAGCGGTACCACCGCGAAGCCGAAGGGAAACCGAGTCTGACAAGGGCGTCAAGTCGTATGGGGTAGGCGCGAAACCGGTTGATCTACCCATGGGCAGGTTGAAGGAGGGGTAATACCCTCTGGAGGACCGAAGCCGTGAACGTTGAAAAGTTCTGGCATGACCTGTGGGGAGGGCTTACAGTGCAATCATAACCGGAGATATCTCGTTCTCCTCGAAATAGTTTTGGGACTAGCCTCGGTGAGCAACACGTGGAGGTAGAGCTACTGAATGGATTTTGAGGGCCTACCCGGCTACTCGGTCCAATCAAACTCCGAATACCACGTGCCAAGTCCCGGGAGTAAGTCTGCGGGCGATAATGTCCGCGGTCAAAAGGGAAACAACCCAGACCATCGGTTAAGGTCCCCAAATTAATCTAAGTTCTTAAGGTAGTCGAATTGCTATGACAGCCAGGATGTTGGCTTAGAAGCAGCCACCATTTAAAAAATGCGTAACAGCTTACTGGTCGAGGAATTTGGCGCCGATAATTATCGGGAATAAGATTAATACCGAAACCATGGACCGTCTTTGACGGTGGTAGAGGAGCGTCGCTGTCAGCGTTGAAGCTTTCCCGTGAGGGTTGGTGGAGCGACAGCAAGTGAATATGCCAGCTTGAGTAACGATAAAGGGAGTGAGAATCTCCCTCGCCGAAAACCTAAGGTTTCCTGGGCAAGGTAAATCCGCCCAGGGTTAGGCGGATCCTAAGGCGAGGCCGAAAGGCGTAGTCGATGGACACACGGTTAATATTCCGTGCCCGATGTATAAGGTTCGAAGCGTGCATGACGAATTCCAAAGTTCCACGGGACTGTAAAGCGTCCAGGCCGTATGGCCGAAGTGGGGTGGCGGAGTTTCAAGAAAAGCTGCAACGCTACAAGTGCATCGTCCGTACCAAAACTGACACAGGTGGGTGTGGCGAATAGCCTCAGGCGCTCGAGAAAACGGTCGTGAAGGAACTAGGCAATTTAACCCCGTAAGTTCGCGATAAGGGGGCCCTACTCGCAAGAGAGGGCGCAGAGAAAAGGCTCTGGGAACTGTTTATCAAAAACACAGCACTGTGCTAACTCGCAAGAGGACGTATACAGTGTGACGCCTGCCCGGTGCTGGAATGTCAAGGAAGCCGGTTAGCGAAAGCGAAGCTGGCGACCGAAGCACCAGTAAACGGCGGCCGTAACTATGACGGTCCTAAGGTAGCGAAATTCCTTGTCGGGTAAGTTCCGACGCGCATCAATGGCGTAATCACTGGAGCCCTGTCTCCACGACCGACTCGGTGAAATAGTAGTGGCGGTGAAGATGCCGCCTACCCGTGGCAAGACGGAAAGACCCCGTGGACCTTTACTGTACGCTTGCAGCGATCATGGATTTGAACTGCGTAGGATAGGTGGGAGACTTTGAAGTTCAGCTCTCGGGCTGGACTGAGTCATTGGTGAAATACCACCCTGTTTGAATTCGTGGTCTAACCTCGATTCCCATGAAGCTGGGCGAGGGACACTGCATGCCGGGCAGTTTGACTGGGGCGGTCTCCTCCAAAAAAGTAACGGAGGAGTGCAAAGGTTGGCTCAGTGCGGTTGGCAACCGCACCAAGAGTGCAAAGGCATAAGCCAGCTTTAGTGCAAGCCATACAGGGCGAGCACTCACGAAAGTGGGCCTTAGTGATCCGGCGTACCCGTGTGGAAGGGGCGTCGCTCAACGGATAAAAGGTACCCCGGGGATAACAGGCTGATCGCTCCCGAGCGTCCATAGCGGCGGAGCGGTTTGGCACCTCGATGTCGGCTCTTCGCATCCTGGGGCTGAAGGCGGTCCCAAGGGTTGGGCTGTTCGCCCATTAA
>CAMAXY010000029.1 GCA_945862215.1 Singulisphaera sp. GP187
GGCGGCGGCGGTCGTGGAATGGGTGCATTCAATCAACTTATGAATCGATACAAAGCGGATTTCTTGCGCCGAGATATCCCACTCTTTAAAGAACAACTCAGTTTCGACGAAGGTCAGATGGTGATCGTTGAAACTCTTTTGAATGATTATGACCTCGCCTTCAATCCTGCTGCTGAAGCTTCACAGCAAAAGATTCAAGAGGCTGGGATGCGAATGTTTCAGAGTTTTATGGGTGGCGATATGCGCGAGAAGATGCGAACAATGCGCGACACCATTCAGCAAGATGTTGAACAAATGGAAGTGGAAAATGGCGGTCCACTGTCTGACGAGGCTCGCCAGAAATTCTTCTCCGAACGCATGACAAAGATGGGCGAAGAAATGGCAGCAGAACGCAAAGCCACAGGTGCAGATCTTGAAACGAAGGCAATCATGGAAGAGATCGTTGCCGAAATCAATCGTTGGTCTGGAGAAAAAGCGGAATTCAAGAAAGTCGTCATCGGCGGAATTGAAGCCACGCTTGGTGATAATCAGGCAGCAAATTGGGCGAAATTTCAACGGTTTCTTCGACGTGAAAAGTCTATGGATAATGCAATTCTGTCGGGTGAGGCGACAAACCTCTTTGTCGTGATGGACGAAGCTGGAGTCTCTCAGACTTCGATCGACGGATCTGCCAAGACGCTCGACGATTACGAATTGCAACTCGATAACGCGCTGGTCTCACGTGACAGTTACATCGATCAAAGCGAGCCAAAGATGATGCGAGTCGTTCTTGACGGAGATATTGCCGCAGCGAAGGCGATTGCAGAACGTCAGATCACTCTGCGCAAGGCAGTTCGCGAAGTGAATGATCAGTTCCGAACAATGATTGTTGGAGCGATGCCTGCAGAAGATGGAGCGAAGTTTAACCAAGCTGCATTGGCTGCTGCATTTCGTCGCGTTTATCGTCAGACACGAACAACGGAAATGTTCACAAAGGCACTCGAACTGACTGATCTTTCTCCAGAAGCACGAACCGCAATTTCTGCTTTGCAGGTCGCATACATCGGTGAATTGACAGGCATGAATGAACGCGTGGTGACTGCGACTCGCAAAGAAGAACCACAGCAGCGATTAGAAGAATCAGAACGCATGATCGGCATGATGTCTGGAACGGTTTCGCCAATGGCCATGATGGGTCGACAGTTTGGTCAGAACAACGCAGCGGATCCAGTTGGAAAATTGATGGATGAACGCGGCGTTATGGGAACGCGATACATGGATCAATTGAAAGCGCTTCTGACTCCTGAACAGCAGGAATTAATGCCAAAGGGTCGTGATGGTGGCCGCAACGCCGGCGCCTTTGGGACAGGCAAGATTTCAGATCTCCCAGAGCAATTCCAAGAAGCAGCGAAGAAAGCGGACAAGAATAAAGATGGAACGATCGACGAAGATGAGCGAACTGAATTGTTCCGTGGAATGCGCGGCGGTCAGGGTGGCGGCGGACAGGGCGGCGGCGGACAGGGTGGCGGTGGTCGCGGAGGTCAGGGTGGTCAAAATGGACAAGGTGGAAATACAAATTAACTGACGATTTCTGATCGTTGAATGTATAGCGACTTTTTAGGCCGCTTCTTGTGTTCAGCAAGAAGCGGTTTTTCTTTGGTTGATATGCCGCGCAATTCAGCCACGGAATACAGACTCGGAAATGCATAAGTGATCAGCCGTGAAAAGATCCCGCCGAGCTCAGACAGTCCTCGGCGACCGACACGATCTGGTTTGCGAAATTTAATTGCAAGTGCCGTCGGCCGCCTGCGGAACTCGCCCGAGAGAACTTTCCAACGGCTGGGCACGCAAACAGATGCACGACGGATCTGAAAACGTTGGAGCGAGAATTTGATTCGCCAACGTGGGCAGCGGAATGATTTGAACCCCGGCGAGTTTGCAAGCCGAGCCGGAGTCCGCGTAGTTGTCTTGGCGCGTGCCGGAGGGCGCGCTGGATTTCAGCGCGCAGCATGTTTGAGCCGGGGGTCGAATCATTCCGCTGCCAAAATCTGCACGAACCATCTTTGAGTCCGCAACACATCACAGCATCTCAAGCATGGATGTCACACGCGCAAATTATTTGCGAGACGGAGCAACCGTCAATTCAATTTTCCCTGGCTTCACAGTGGAAAATGCGGGCACGCTTTCTTGCACCAACACACCTGCGGCAATGACTGATCCCTTGCCGATGATGGTCGCACCACCCAATATTGTCGCATTGGCATAGACCGTGACATTATCTCTGAGTGTTGGATGCCGCTTCGATCCGCGTCTTATCGAACCATTCGCATCACGATCGAAACGACGCGCGCCAAGTGTGACTCCCTGATATAGCGTGCAATGACGTCCGATGACAGCGGTTTCTCCAATCACAACGCTGGTGCCATGGTCGATGAAAAACCCTGGTCCGATTTTCGCGCCAGGATGAATATCAATTCCCGTGGAATCATGCGCTGATTCTGCAAGCATTCGTGGAATGAGCGGCACATTCAAGCGATTCAGTTCATGCGCAATTCTGTGAATGCACAGAGCGCGAATCCCCGGATAGCACAGAATTATTTCTGTCAGATTTTTCGCAGCAGGATCGCGTTCGAACGCTCCATTCAGATCCGTCAGCAAGATGCGCTGAATCTTTGGCAACGCACGCACGAGCGCAAGCAAGCATCGATCTGCATGTGATCGAGCTGCGCGTTCGCTCTGGCCCGATCCTTGAAATGCAGAAGCAATTTCAGGATGGAGAAGGTCAACGGCATCGTCGAGAATTTCTTCAGCCGATTCTCCAAGCGAGCCACGGACGGCGAAGATTGCATGATGCAGTCTGTGCGCAGCCCAGGCAACCGCGTCAGAATCAGGAAGAATCTTTCGTGATTTCGTTTCTCGCGGAGCGCCTTTCGACAATGCTTTTGCAGCAATTTGCAAAGCCTTGCCATTCTTGGATTGTCCCTTTGGATTCGCAGTCATTCAGTTTGCAATCGTAGTTGCGAAGCGGACTTTCCGTCCTGAGGTATTCATCGCGAACCACTCACTTGCCGCTTTGAGAATCTGGTGGTTGGCTTGATTCGCTGTCTCGAAGCGCAATACCGCGTGTCCGAGCGGTGTCATAAATTGTTGCAAAGAGTCCGACGAGTGGGAATCTCCCCCCAAGCGGACTGGCTCCAAGCCTCCGCAAGAGAGCGTGTGGCGTATGAGTTGCAATCGCACGAGTCTCCAAATCATGCAAGCGACGACCTGGTCGCCAGAAGTCGTGGAGTAAATTTTCGATTGGTGTCACGAGCGTTTGATCGCTCGCAGCAGGTGGAACTGGGTGCGCTTGATTTTCACCGCGTGTTGAAAGCGTGCGCTTTTCATGAATGCGTTCGAGCACACGCGCGATCGGCATGCCTCTCAACTGAAAAAGCAACAGCGGTTCATCTTCTAAGCGTTCCGCAAGAATGTGCATCATGGCAACCACGTGCTTGCATGGTTGCTCTGCACCGCATGAACATTTGAGAATTGGATCGGAATTGGTTTTCGACCCCGGCTTCATCGGCACGAGTGGGGTGCGAATTCCAAGCGATGCGATCAAAGGTCCAACTGCAGGTGGAAGTTCTCCCACGAGAAATTTCGCAGCGAAGACCGCTTCAGTGCAGAGTGCGGCGATAATTTGATCCCACTCCTCGGGAGTCCATGTGACAAATGCAATTTCCAACTGATATGGACGAGAAGATCTCCCTTGCACAGTTGAAATAATTTTTCCAGGTGCGGCCAAAAGCGTGACCGTTTGTCCAGTCAACGCATAAGAATGTCCCTCTTCGACTGCATCGGATTTTGCTGTGGTCAGGGTCGCTCGGAAGAGAGGATCAGCGGTCCACGGAAAATTTTCAATTCCCTGCTTTCGCTTGAATTTGAATCCGCCGATGACTCTGCGCGGATTCTCTGGCTGGCGAGGTTTATTTTGTTCTTGCCACTGCGTCATTCGCCGCCCTCCAAACCGGTCTTGCGCAACGACAGCATGTCACGAAGTTGTCCCGTAGACAATTCGGTCAGCCAAGCATCGCCCGCGCCAATAATGTTCGTCGCCAATTCCGTCTTTTGCTCGATCATTTGATCAATGCGCTCTTCAAGAGTTCCAGTGCAGATGTATTTATGCACATTGACTGTGCGTGTCTGGCCAATACGGAATGCTCGATCTGTCGCCTGATTTTCAACAGCTGGATTCCACCATCGGTCAAAGTGGAAAACGTGATTTGCCGCAGTGAGATTTAATCCGACGCCTCCAGCTTTGAGACTCAATACAAAAATCGGCGTTGTTCCGTCGCCTTTCTGAAATCTTTCAACTAATGCATCACGCTTCGCTTGCGGAGTTCCGCCGTGGAGAAAGAGCGGTTCAACATCGAGAATTTGTCGAATCATTCCAACAAGTAGATGACCCATCTGCCGGTATTGAGTGAAGATCAAGGCGCAATCTCCTGCAGCCAAAAGTTCTTCCAGCATCTCCATCAATCGTTGAGTCTTGCCGCTTCGTCCTGGGACCAAAGAGTTTGGCGGAAGTATCAACGGATGTTCGCCACTTGATTCGCCTTCAATGTCTTCGGCTGCAACAACTGGTGGGGGAGTTAGTGCTTTCTTCTTGCCCGTTGATCCGGTGGATTCAGATGGTCGTGCAGCAATGCCTTCACCCAAAAAGTGAGCAGGGTGATTGCAGATTTGTTTCAGCTTGACCAGTGCACTCAGCACAAGTCCACGCCGTCGAATGCCATCGGTCTGATCAACCTTCTGCAACATATCAGCGACAACTTCTTCATAGAGTCGCATCTGCTCGTCGGTCAGCACAATATGCTGGCGACTCTCGACCAACGGAGGAAGATCACTGATGACCGTCAGGTCAGTCTTGAGTCTGCGAAGAATGAATGGGCGAACAAGTGAGCGCAGTCGTTCAGCTGTTTTCTGATCTCGATTTCGCTCGATTGGCGCAGCGAAACGGCGACGGAAATCTTGATTCGTTCCCAGATATCCAGGGCAGCAGAATTCCAAGATGGACCAGAGTTCTGCAAGTCGATTTTCGACAGGAGTTCCAGTGAGAGCAATACGAGATTGCGTGGCAATCGACCGAATCGCAGCTGTCTGTTTCGTCGGGGGATTCTTGATGTATTGCGCCTCATCCAGCACAACGCGACGCCATGGAACAGTTTGTAGTGTTTCTTTGTCGCGCACCACGATTGCATATGTTGTCAAGACAACATCGCTGTCCATCGCGATCTGCGAAAATCGTTCGCCGCCTGGTCGATCGAGTCCATGTTGAATATGCACCTTCAACTCTGGAGCGAAGCGCGTCAGTTCGCGTTTCCAATTTCCCATGACGGACATCGGTGTCACAAGAAGCGATGGACCAATCTGCGCAGTACCGATCTTGGATCGTTCGTGTTGCAGCAGAGCGATCAACTGAATTGTCTTGCCCAATCCCATATCGTCGGCAAGGCATGCACCCAATCCCAGTCGATCAAGGAAGACGAGCCAGCTGAGTCCAGACAATTGATATGGACGAAGAATTCCGCGGAATGATTCTGGCGCACTTGTCATCTGGAAACTTTCACTCACATCATTTCCAGAGAGCAGTTGTCGCACCCAACCAGTTGCTTGAACGCCACTCACAGGCAACGCTTCTGGCGGACCGTCAATTCCGTTCGCCATGCGAAGGGCTTCAACAAGCGTCATCGTCCCACCTGGATGACTCCTCAAGAACTTGAGTGCCGAATCAATATCTTCGGGACGCAGATCAACCCATTGTCCTCCGATGCGAACGAGTGGAGCACCTTTTTGCGCTAATTTCTCGAGCATTTCGACCGAAACAGTTTGTGTCCCAAGTGCAACTTGCCAGCGGTATCCAACGAGTGATTGCAATCCAAGTCCAAGCGAACCGTTTGATCCACCGCCAGCGTCGCCAGCCATTGGCGGTTCCTCTGGAGAATCAATTAATAAGTTTGCATTGATGCGACTTGCGGATTCTCCCCACCACTCTGGAACTTCAACAAAGAATCCAGCTTCGAGAAGAATTGGTCGAAGGTCACGCATGAATTGATAGACCTGTCGCGTATCGAGATCCATTCCTGAAGGGCTTTCACTTTCCAGAGCATCATCGAGATCTGGCCAGATTCGGCTCGCACGCGCCAATTCCTTCAGGAGCATTTCAGACAGTTCATCATTCCGCGCAGAATTCGCTCCAGCACGCTTTCCGGTGGGCCGATTGAACAAAGATTGTGCGTCGATCACAGTGTCAGGCGCTTCAGGGTCGACCAATCCAAATGAAACGCGCCATGTGGAATCAATGCCATCGTTCGCGCCATCCAAATCTGGTTCGGAGACTTCGAATCTCAGTCGCATTCCCGTGGTGACACGAGCTTCGTCAAGCACTCCAAGCCATCCGCGTGTGTCGCGCAAAACATCGAACGAACTCCGGCGACCGATCTTGATGGAATCCTTCGAGCCCAAGAGTCCAGAAAGCCATGCGGCATGCGAATCAACCGCAGGATCAAAGTCTTCGATCGATTCCTCGAAATTTTCTTCGACCAGAACGGATCGCACGATTCCATCGACAATTGTGCTGAGGAATGAGTCCACAATTGGCCACGCTTGACCATCTGTTCCGTCAGTCGCTCGTACGGAAGCAGGCATGCTGGCAAGCAAGTCTGCAAGTTGTAGATCTGCGTCACTATCGTTCAGCCACGGTCGCCATTGTCCGACATATGTTCCATCGCGCCTTTGCAAAACAGTTGGGATGACTCGTTGATCGATCACCGAATCAATTGCAAATTTTGTCAGTGCCATCCACCAGTGCATCGAATGAGCGCAGACGAAAAAGTCATTTTGCGTCCCTTCGATGTTGCGCATCTCCAATAATAATTTGATCGTCGAGTTCGATGCAATTCGAAGTGTCTGCAATCGTGTTGGTTCGAGTGTGCGCAATTCCTCATCGTTATCCACGCGGCCAAGAAGTCCAGCAAGTCGACTTGAAGGGAGTGTGGTTGGACGCGATGATTTATCGCCTGCAAGCGCTGATGCATGTGGCAACAACAAATCGAGATGATCTTCTTTCGCACCGTTGAGCGAACCAATGATTGGTTCGAGCGCGCTGCGAAGATCTTTCGCAGAGGCACCGAACGGATGCGCAGGTGCTGCAACGCGTACATCTTCACGAGCGGACGACAGCGATTCACCCCAGAGATGCAGGGAACCATCAAACCAATTTGCATGAACGACGAGCATTGGAAAAATCTTGTACGAAACCGATGCGAATGATTGCGCTGGGGATCGAACCCAGGACCTAGAGGTTAAAAGCCACTTGCTCTACCAGCTGAGCTACGCAATCGTGATGGGATTTGAGTCGGGGAAAGAGTGTACCTATCTCTGGCAAGACCCACCCAACCGAAGAGGGGGGCGGAAAAATTCTATAAATCAAGGGCTTTATCGGACTATGATTATTGTCACGCTTCCATATTGCCGATAAATATGTTGGTCGAAGGTAATTGAGGAACTTTCTTGCTTATCTCCCGACTGGAAGGCACGTTATGTATCGAAACCCCTTGTTTTATGGGCGAGTCACCCTCGCTCCTTACCGAAAGAATGCCACATGAGCGCCTCAGTTCCCATCATCGAACAATTTCTCGCCTACCTCATAGATGAGCGACATTTCAGCCCATATACCTCTCGATGCTATGGGTTGGATCTGCGCCAGTTCGCAGATTTCATTGTCGGCGAATACTCAATCGATTTCGACGATGCGCGCGAACGCGCCGTCCTGGACAAGCGCGATGCGACTTCGAAGAACACAGTGTGCGGACGAATGCTGACAGCCGATGTGGAAGTTGTTCGTGCTTTTCTTGCCCATCTTGTTGGTCAGAAATATTCTGCGGCGACAACTGCGCGAAAAATCGCAACTCTTCGTTCATTCCACAAATGGATGGAGAAGCGCGGATTGACATCGACGAATCCGATGACACTCATTCGAACACCCAAGCAAGCACGCAGACTTCCAAAGGCGATCACCGTCGATCAAATTGAAAAACTCTTGGCGGCTCCAAGTGAATCGGACATGCTCGGTTCGAGAGATCGCGCGATTCTCGAAACGCTCTATTCCACTGGCATCCGAGTCAGCGAAGTCGTTGCGATCAATCGCGGCGATCTCGATGTGGAAGGAAGTCAATTGAAGGTGAAAGGAAAAGGCCGCAGAGAACGCGCTGTTCCCGTTGGATCACATGCGTTGGCAGCGGTCTGTCGATACATTCTTCGAGCAGAAGCAGATAAAGTTCCCATGACTGCTGGAAGCCCACTCTTTGTGAATAAGTTGGGATCGCGTTTGTCGAGTCGATCGGTTCGTCGCAAGGTCTCAAAATATCTGAAGATCGCCGGGCTTGATCCTGATATTTCGCCGCACACAATTCGCCATTCATTTGCGACGCATCTGCTTGATAACGGAGCTGACTTGCGCGCCGTGCAGGAATTGCTTGGTCATCAATCGCTTTCAAGCACTCAGGTCTATACCCATCTCACTACTGCACGAATGCGCGAGGCATATGACCGCGCGCATCCGCGAGCAGAAGCGTCATAAGAAAAAATCGTGCAAAGAAAAGAGAAGATTGAATCAGCGGTGCCTGCGGCATGGTCATTGCGCAGGGGTGATTGCCTCGACGTCCTTGCCGACGTGGAGACATCTTCGATTGATTTGGTTTATCTCGATCCACCATTCAATTCTGGACTTCGCAGGCAAGGACGCAAGGGTCTGACATTTGATGATCGCTTCGTCGATGTTTCTGCATATCGAGAGTTTATAGGGCCAAGATTGGTCCAAGCGCATCGTGTCCTGCGTTCGACTGGTTCGATTTTGGTGCACGTTGATTGGCGCACCAGTCATCACGTCCGATTTCTGCTTGACGAGATTTTCGGTGCCGAAAGTTTTGTGAATCACCTTGTATGGTCGTACGGACTTGGCGGTTCTGGACCTCGATCATTCGCGCGCAAGCATGACGATATTTTCTTGTACGGCAGAGGGCCGGACTATTGGTTCGAGCCGCCGCTCGTTCCAGCGAAGAGTGTGCGCCTGCGCGGTCGAATGAAAAAAGCAACGGATGTCATCGACATTCCATCGATCAATAATATGGCGATCGAGCGAACGGGTTGGCCGACGCAGAAGCCGATCGAGCTCTTAAAAATGTTGGTCAATGCGTGTTGTCCGCCAGCCGGCACGGTGCTTGATCCAACATGTGGAAGCGGTACGACACTCGTGGCAGCGATTGAATCTGGTCGTTGTGCGATTGGAATTGATCTGTCCGATGAGGCGCTTGGAATTGCGCAAAAAAGGCTTCAAAGAGCCTGTTTAGATTCGGGTGTCAAACATCCCACACAACGAACTTCTCGAGTTCGGCGGTCGCAGCCTCGAGGGACTTCGCCGTTGGCCCAGTCAGCGTGACATGACCCAACTTGCGTCCCGCGCGCGCACCCTTGCCATACAAATGAAGTTTCGCATTTGGAATTTCCATAATGCGAGAGGTGAGTGGAGAACGACCAACGAAATTGATCATGACGCTCGATCCTTTGCATTCAGTTGATCCAAGTGGCATTGAACCGACTGCGCGCAAATGATTTTCGAATTGGCTCGTGACTGAGCCGTCAATTGTCCAGTGTCCAGAATTATGAACGCGTGGCGCCATTTCATTGGCAACGAGTCCCGAAGGCGTCACGAAAAACTCAACAGCGATCACTCCGACATAGTCGAGCGATTCCAGAAGTGCTCGGACATATTTTTGCGCAGCGTCGGCAAGTTGTCCATCTCGATCGCAAGGTGCAGGTGCTTGACTCTTCCAGAGAATTCCATGGCGATGTTCATTCTGAGTCAAGGGATAAAAAGCGATGACTGATCCATGGCCAGGGGCGCGTGCGCGGACGGCGATCATTGAAACCTCTGCAGAAAAATCCACGAAAGACTCGAGAATGCAGGGTACTCTGCCAAGTTCGTTCCATGCAGTTCGTACCGTTGTTGCAGCATCATTGCCATTTGTGCGCAAAACGCGTTGACCTTTACCGTCATACCCAAGTCGTCGGGTTTTGAGAACTGCAGGAAGTGGAACTTTGCGCACAGCCGCGTCGATTTCGTTCGCTGATGAAATTCCGATGAAGTTTTGGACTGGTATCGCCAAATCTCGAAATGTCGTCTTTTCTGCGATGCGATCTTGCGCAATCGCCAGCGCGCGCGCAGTGGGAGCAAGCATCAATCGCTCCGAGAGCCACTGCGCAGTTTCGGCGGGAACATTTTCGAATTCGTATGTTGCAAATGAAAGATCTTGAGCAAATCTTTCGAGAGCATCCAAGTCGTCATATGGAGCGCGAATAATTTCTCCCAGCCGCGCTGCGGGGCAATCAGCAGCGGGTTCTATAAAGCGAAAATGAAATCCAAGCGGTAACCCAGCCAGGCCAAGCATGCGCCCAAGTTGTCCTCCGCCCACGACGCCGATTTTCACCGGCTTTTCTTTCGTGTGGATTTGCGTGCAGTGGCTATGGCTTTAGAAGGTTTGGCCTTCGATGGTTTTGCCTTCGATGGTTTTGCGGGATCAGGATTTGCAAGAACTTCTTTGGTTTGTCGCGATCGCCATGCTTCAAGTGAACGGCGAATTCCTGAGCGGCTTCCGGCAAGAATCGCTGCAGCCAAGAGTGCTGAGTTGATCGCACCCGCGCGACCGATTGCAAGTGTTGCAACGGGAATTCCCGCTGGCATCTGCACGATCGAGAGCAGCGAATCTAATCCGTGGAGTGTTTTGCTTTCAACTGGCACACCCAATACAGGAAGGCATGTCCGGCTCGCAGTCATCCCAGGCAAGTGAGCTGCGCCACCAGCGCCAGCGATGATCACTTCAATTCCGCGACCCTGCGCTCGATCCGCATATTGAAAGAGTTGCGTTGGCGTTCGATGCGCGCTGACAACGCATTGTTCAAATGGAATACTCAGCGCATCAAGCGTTTCGCACGCATGACGCATTGTTTCCCAATCACTTCGAGAGCCCATAATGACGCCGACGAGCGGTCTTTGCGTTGCCATAGAACGATACTACAGAAGGATTGATTCAAACTTTCGTTCGATGGATTCGCTTTGCCCTGGCGAAGATTTGCTCAAATACTTCTATTTCAGCGTCGTCGACGTCGTGAGAATCCAGCAAGTCCGATGAGCGCAAGTGCACTTGGGGCAGGAATCGTGGCTATCGACATGTTGTCGATAGTTGGATAAGCAAATCCAAATGAGAACGGCAGGGAGAGCGTGATGCTGGTTATGGCAGCACCGGTCGAATAAAATCCAAGAAATGCCGAACTTGAGTTCACATAACCGGTGTGCACAGTTCCATCACCTATGGTGATTTTCACTATGTTTCCAACTACGCTGAAACCTTCATTTGTCGCAAAGAAATTTCCTGATACTCCGTAAACATCATTCCCAGTGAATTGAATGGTCAATGGAACGGCGAATGAAGTTGAGAGAGCGGGGCTTGATGAAACTTGACCAACAAAGAGACCACCAAATGCTGTGGCAGACCAAGTCGTTCCACCCATATCTCCTGTAAGTGGATTTGCATAGAATCCGCCCAAATCGTCAAAATTCTCAGTGAAAACCGAGGTTCCTTCGTTGCTAGAAGCGAGACCAAACGCCGCAGCGTTCGTAAATGAGATAATTGCAGCGGATGACATTGAAGTGACAACCACAGATGAAAGAGCCCCGATAAATAAACAATTTTTCAATTAAATACTCCATGAAAAGGGACAAAACCTGGACAGATGCATTGCTTATCGAATTCAATCTTTTTAGGGAAAGAGTGCAGTCGATAGTTCTTGAATGAGTTTTTACTTCATCATAGAGTATTTAATATAACCCCCACCCGCAGGGAATGCAAATTAATCTTCCCATTTTTTTAAAATTTACTTCATTCCGTCACATTCAGTGAATTTTAAAGCCATTCGAGTTAAAAAACAAAGAATTTGGATCGAGCGCCCAGCCATCTCGGGAAGGTGCGGTCATCAATTCCATCGCCCTTTTGGCGTTGGTTCCAACAATGATGCCGCTTTCAAAGTCATATGTGATCGATCCTTGAGAGCGGTACGCGACGGCTCCGCAAAGTACAAGTTCGGTCAGTCGTGAAGCGTATTGAAAGTTGGATCCTGTCATTGCAAAGTCGGTTGGCAAATCCATCGTCCATGCGCGAACAGCGTTGATCCACTCGAGGTGATGTCCAGCAGGGCGGGTCAATGTCGGAGCTGGCGCAACAACTTTTTCGGCAAGGGCTCCAGGCAATATCAAATATTCGTCATAGTTCGATAAGAGAAAACCCTTTGAACCTTGGAAGAGTGTGTTGAAGCGACCATAATTCTGTTTGTCTTTGGCGGAAAGTTCTTGCACTGTCGGTGAAACTTTTCCTCCATCGAACCAACGAAGGATCAGCGGATCTTTTCCTGCTATTCGCGATGGCCATGTCAGTGCCCACGAAACTTCAAGTGACGCTGGACATCCCACGCTATCAACTGCCGGACCATCTGCGCCAATCTCTGCGCGCAATCCATTTTGTTCTCCAAGACCAAGCGCCCAGAAGGGGAGATCCAAAATGTGACACGCCATATCACCGAGTGTTCCGCTTCCATACTTCCAATATCGCCGCCAATTTGCAGGCGCAATATCTTTGATATATGGACTCGGCAGCGTGGGGCCTTGCCAGAGATCCCAATCAAGTGACGCAGGAACAAGCGCGCTAGGCGTCAGCTGTCCGCAACACCATGATCTGTTATCCCAACAATCTGCAGATGAAATTTCGCCGATCGCGCCAGAGCGAATCAACTCGACGACCGTTCGATAGTTGTTGCCCGCATGAATTTGCGTTCCCATCTGCGTCGGGACTTTGGCTGCTCGCGCCATTGCAGCAATTGTGCGAGCCTCTGCAACCGTGTGCGTCAGAGGTTTCTCGCAGTAGACAGGCAATCCGCAAGCAAGCGCCATTGCAGTTGCGAATGCGTGCGTGTGATCTGGTGTACTGATCACCACAGCATCAATTTCGATCGCACCAGATTGAATGTCGCGGTACAGAAGTCGAAAGTCGCGATAACGCTTTGCGTTTGGAATTCTCGTCGCCGCTATGTCGAGCATGTTCAAGTCGACATCGCAGAGCGCAGAAATTTCGACGAACTGAGGCTGTGGTCCTGCATCGCATTCTGCAAGAAGTTCATTCAGATTGTCCAGCCCACGCCCACCGACGCCGATGCACGCAATTCGCAGAGATTGATCACGCGCTCTTCCATATTTTGCTATCGGCCTCCCATCACGGCTCGAACGCTGACGAGATGATGTTTGGCAAGACCAAATGGCAGAAGTTGCCGCGAGAGAAAAACCAGAGATCTGCAAGAAGCGTCTGCGATTCATGCGATCAGGCTAGCAGGGAGAAGGAGTCGTGACTGAATCAAGAGGATCATTGCGCAGGCGTTGTGATGGGTGTCGGCTTTTGGACAAGATATGGAAAAAGTTGTTGAACTCCGCTCACGATGAAACTGACTGCAACAGCCGCAAGAAGCAGTCCCATGATTCGATTAAAGATGTTCATTCCTATGATTCCAAAGAGCCGTGAAAGTCCGCGCGAAACACGCAGCGTGAAATATGTCAAGATACCGATCACCAAGCAGAGCCCAATCAAGATCAGGCGATGCTGAAAAGTCGTCGCTTTATCCGCAACGATGATCGCAGTCGAAATCGCTCCAGGTCCGGCGAGAAGGGGGATGCCGATAGGAACAATCGCCACACTGTTTCGATGCGCAGCTTCCAATCTCTCGTCAGCAGAAATGCGCGCGCCTGCATCAGTTCGTGCGTTGAGCATGTTGATCGCCATCAGGAGAATCAGAATTCCACCTGCAATCGAAAAGTCCATCACATTGATGCCGAAAAACCCCAGTATTGTGTCTCCGGCGATGATCGATACTCCCAGAACCGTAAAGACTGTGATCGCTGCCGCACGTGCAGCGCGATGCCGTTCGTCCGAAGTCATCTGATTGGTGAGACTGACGAACATTGGAACGCCCATCACCGGATTGACGATGGCAATCATCGAAATAAAAATTTGCGCATAATCGACGTGGTTCACGCCTTCAATGTACGGGGAAGACTCTTCTGGCGGGTCTTGATAAAATCTCGATAATGAATGCGCTTATGAACAAACCAACTTTGAATCGAATTTATTTTCTATCGTCGCTCACACTCGCGCTGACAATGCTCGCATCTTTCTTGGGATGTGAGACGCAAGGTGGATTATCTTTTTCTCAATCGAAACCCATCACCCGCGAAGAAGCCGTGGCAATATGGAGTCTGACTGATTCTGAAAATGAACTCTTCAATATGATTTTGTCAGCAGATGGTTCTGCGGTTGATACTTGGTGGAAAGGCGAAGATGGCGCAAAGGGAGAGCGCGGCCGCTGGGAATTGGTCAATGGCACGATTGATATTCGTCTCAATAGTGGTTGGCGCGATGTGATCTCTCGCTCTGCGCTGGGATATGACAAGTTGGGCTATCCACCGGGGCTTGCACCTGGATCAGGTCCGCAGAAAGAACCAGCCAATAGTGGGCAAGCAGTCAAAGTTTCTGGTGATGATCTGCGGTTCGTCGGCGTATGGATCATTCCTGGCGCCCTCGCTGGACCAAAGTATGAACTGTATACCGCGCTTCGATCAGATGGCATGGCGATGAAGAGCATCGATGCAATCAATCAAGGGACCTGGCAGATCGAATCTGGAATTGCACATTTGTATTGGGCTGATGGATGGCACACGACGATTGAACCCGTTGACGACGGAACATTTTTCTCCAAGTCGTGGAAGCCCGGCGTTGCATTGAATGAAATGCCAAGCGGATCAGCCGCTGTTCGACGTGTCATGAAGTGACGAATTGATTTTGATTCTCTATTCGCTGAAGCCAGGCTGAAAACCGTTGTATGGATAGTTCGGCTGCATGATCGTCGGATCCTCGTCCCATCGTTCTTCGAGAGCTGATCCATCCATCGACCATGCGTTTTCTTCATTGATATTGTTTGAAGCGTGGGATAATGAAGTTGAGCCATCGCTCACATTCACGGATCTCTCGGTGCCGCATCCAAAGGTGCATCCAAGGATCGCAGTGCAGAGTGCGGTTTTTTTCAACAGTGCATTCGCAAAGGCTTGTGTCATTGGATTTGAGTATATGGAATCTGGTCAGAGGATATTGCTGGCGAATTTGGGATTTTGCATCGCTTGTCGACGTGGCGGTATTTCTGCTCGTTTGGGTGCAGGCTGTTCAGCAATCCGAGCCAAGACATCGTCAAGCAACACTGGACCATACTCCCAACAATCGACGCCGACATCGGTGCTGCGTCCAATCGATTCGAATGCTCCGTGCGTGTGCCCATAGAGATGCATCGCGCCGTCAAAGATTCCCTGCCAAGTCCGCAAGGGATAGTGGCAACATACGACGCGCTCTTGGCCACCTGCCCACCCTTTGAAAGAAAGAATTTCGTGCGCATCGCTAAAAATTTTCTTCAGTCGTTTGCGCGAAGGATCATGATTGCCGCGCACGACCTCGATCGTCTCGCAGAAAATTCGCTCGCGCAGACCTTTCACATATTGCATACTGACTTCGCCTTCGGCACCTTTCCAGATTCGCGGTCCAGTGAAGTCGCCCAAATGCAGAAGGTGGTCGCGGCGATTGACGCGCGAATTGATGCGGTCAATCAGCAGCTCGTCCATCGATCTCACATCGTTGATTGCGACGGGGCGCGCAAACAGCCCGATTGCTTCAGTATGTCCAAAGTGTGTATCAGCAGTGACCCAAATTCGCTTTGCCATAATCGCATTCTATGAACAGGGACGGATGCAGCGAAGTTGGAGGCACATCAGTTCGCTGCACCCAACGCAAACAAAATCTAGTTGTGCGCCATGGGATGCAGTCCCGCACGATGCTCCAGATGAGCGCGAATCGCAGCAGCAATCGCTGGTTTTCCTTCTATTCGCGCAGGCTCTCGGCCTGGAACAACCAACCAAGCAACTTGCGCTGTTCCCTTAGGATTTTCTTCGCCGCGATTTGCAACGCATGCACCGTGTTCTGCTGCGCGCGAACGAGCCGTTTCCATCAGCGCTTCATGCGAGGAAGTTTCTTCGTACTTAAAGCCAACCATATGCAGCGCTGGAAATTTTTTGTGCACAGCATCAATCACCTTTGCTGTTGGCCGAAGGTGCAACTTCCAATCACCATCAGCGGTCTTGACTTTGCCTTGGCGAATCTCAGTTGATTCGAAATCAGAAACCGCAGCGCTCAATACCGCACCTTGGTGTGGGGTTGCTTGAAGTGTGTCGAGAACAAGTTGCCGATAGTGGTCGACGCTTTCCGCAATTCTCGCATTGAGCCATAAAGGCGCAGCGACGCTTCCTGCTCCAAGAATCAATTCGACATCTGCGCCACACATTGCCAAGTCCTTCGCAATCGCAACTCCAAGCGCACCAGTGAATCGACTTCCTAGTCGGCGAACAGCATCGAGATGCGAAGGAACCGGTCCGCCAGTCACCAAGATTTTTTTCCCACGAAGGGGTGATGTGCTGATCGCACGCGAGAGTGCAGCAACGATCGGCTCATCCTCTGGAAGATTGTGCTTGCCATAATCGTCACGAGGTGCAATGACAGTCACTCCAAGTTGCTGCAGTTTCTCTAGACTTTCCGTCAGAATGCGCGTGTGCATCGAGCCGTGCATCGTCGGACAGACGAGCACCGCGCATGCGCCACGCTCCATTCGACCAAGAGCAGATGCCAGCGTTGCAGTGATCGCGCCATCAGCAATGCCGCAAGCCATCTTGTTGATCGTGTTGTATGTAGCCGGCGCGACAAGATACGCGTGAAACAATTCTTCTCCAGAAAGGTGTTCAGCGCGAGGGCCGAGTTTCGAGATCACTGGACGATTCGTGCTCCAAGCCAAGGTGTCTTCGGTGACATATCGAAGGCCTTCATCTGAAACAAACGCCGTGACTTCCGCTCCTTGTCGGCGCAGACTTCGTGCAAGTGTTGGAGCTTTCATCGCAGCAATTCCGCCAGTCACAAGCAGCGCAATTCGCTTTCCTTGCAAATGATTTCCATCAAGTGGGACTGCGTGGTCGCCAAGCGTCGATGGGGAAGGGGGCTTTGGAATCCAGTGACTCATGGAACCACGGGGCCTCCATCTTTCCATCCAAGGTTGAGAGTCTCTCGACCATCGAGAAAAGCATCGATCCACTGCCCAATTGCTTCTTGTCGCCAAGAGTTTGATGGAAAAAGTGGTTCTGGTGTCGTGTTGCGACCGAGATACCAACGCGAGAGTTGACCGCGGTTGAGAATGAGCGCCGTCGCAATTCCCATCGAGATTGAACGCATTGTGATGATTGACCAAAGCGCATCGATACGAGTTCGATCCTCTGCGCTTTCTTCTGGAGTGATCCAAATACGGTCACGCTCGATCGGCAAGTCGCGGGCAGTTTCGATCGTTCGCAAAATCGCTTCGCCAAATTCTGTTGCAGTCTGCCGCGGAAAACCACGAATTTCTTCCAGTTCCGAAATGGATTTCATCTTTCGGCGCGCGGCTTCCAACATGGGGCTATCAGGCATGACCGTTCGTGGTGGCAGATTTTTTTCTTTCGCAATCGAATATCGAAGAATCACAAGTTCTCGAAGAACCGTCATCACGCGAGGTCGCAGACCAAGGCCGCGTGCGGCTCGGCGCACTTGACTCTCTGGTTCAAATTCTTCTATTGAGCGCAGTGAATCCGCACTTTCAGAAATTGTCCACGCAGTGCGGCTTGCTGCCTCGAGTCGTTCTTTTTGAAGATGCCATACAAGCGGCAAATAGCGCACATCATCTGCTGCATATGAGAGTTGCGATTTCGATAAAGGTCGCGAATCCCATTCAGTAAATGTATGCCCCTTGTTCAAACGAAGATTCGCAACCGCCTGCACAACATTGACCAGACTTGTGGGCCAAGGCATGCCCAAGAATCCAGCGGCGATTTGGGTGTCAATCACATTCAGAGCTTGGCGATTTGTTCGTCGCTGCGCGGCTTCGATATCTTGACCACCGGCATGCACGATGGTGGTGAGAGTCGGATCGCAAACAGCATTCCAAACTTGCTCGAGCGCTTCTGCGTCGAATGCAAATGGATCTATCAGAGCAATGCGTGTTCGTGTTGCAAGTTGCAGTAAACAAATATTTGGGATGAAAGTTTCTTCGCCAATAAATTCAGTGTCGTAAGCGAAACTTCCTTCCGCACGAACGTGCGCCATGAAATTGTCCAGCCCAGCACGTGAGTCGATGAGTTCGGGATCGCCTTGAGGGACGAATGGGTGGACCATCACCTTCGACGCCGCTGGCGCTTCATCTGCATGGGCTTCTGCGTGGTGCATCGCCCGTTTTCTGCGTCGAAAGTTCATTGAGTCCGGAAGGTTACTTGCAATGCGAAGTTAAATGATCGTCCTATAACATACTGCTAAATATCGGTTCATATCAAATTGGAACTGATGGTGTGGGTTCCCTATCATGTTGGACTTGGATTAAACGATCGGTTTTGCATGACACCCCGACTTTCTGGCCCCATTCTTTCGACTCGCCTTGATGGCTGTCCTCCATTATCAGAGGCAATTGAAGTCCTGCGTTCTAACATCGCATCCAAGATTCGGATGAAGCAATCGAAGCCGATTCTTGAGCGTTTGGAAATCGAAATTGAGCCCACGGATTTGCTTCGATGGCTCGCCGCGCAAGCATCAGATCAGCGATCCTTCTTTCGAAATCGTGAAGGGAATTTGGCAAGCGCTGGAGTTGGATGCGCTCTCGATTTCTCTTCTTGGGAAGATCCAACTCTTCGCGAATTACTGAAGCCGATCTCCGTTCAGCAGCAACAAGCGGGCGATCCATCCGAGCCGCTCTTTTATTACGCAAGTTTTTTCGACCCCGATGCAGTTGGCAAGCATGCTCCAGAGTGGGCGGGATTTGATCGCATGCATCTTGTTCTCCCAATGATCGAGATTCGGCGAACGAACGAGACCATCTTGGCAGTTCATGTCATGGGTGATGGTTCCGCGGCGCTCGCTGCGCTTGAGCAATGTGAATTTCCTCGAGAGCATCTTGCGCTTCCGCGTGGATTACGCCTCGCTGCGGATGGTGATCCCGTCCGATGGGCTGATGGAATTGATGCAGCCCTTGGTGCGATCGCATCTGGCTCAATTGAAAAGGTCGTGCTTGCGCGGACGCGTGGATATTCAGCGATTGAATCGATCAATCCATGCGGAATCCTTGCTGCTTTGATGGAGGAGGAACCAAGCGCTTTCCACTTCTTGGTAGAGCAAGTTCCTGGTCGTGCATTTCTTGGTGCAAGTCCCGAGAGACTTTTCCGAAGAATTGGAAATTTGATTCAGAGCGAAGCCGTTGCAGGAACATGTGGTCGCGGACCTGATGCGGCATCTGATGATCGCCTCGCGGGGCGTCTTCTTGCAAGCGATAAAAATCGGCGTGAGCACGAAATTGTGATTCGCAGAATTGAATCTGTGCTCTCGCCAATGGTTGAGAGTTTGATATGTGATGAATCTCCAAGTGTCATGCGTTTGCGTCACGTGCAACATTTGATGACAACTGCACGTGGACAACTTCTGCCACAGATCGATGATGCACAGATCATTTCAGAATTGCATCCGACGCCTGCAGTGTGCGGATGGCCAGTGGCGCAATCACGCGAGTTCATTCGCGAACACGAAAAGATGAGTCGTGGCCTTTATTCTGGGGTGGTCGGCATGACATCTCCAAGCCACAGCGAATTTTCAGTCGCGATTCGGACTGCATTGATAAACGACAATGAAATGACTGCGTATTCTGGCGCAGGAATCGTGCGTGGTTCCGATGCTGATGCAGAGTGGCTCGAAACGGAACGCAAACTTTCAGCTTTTGATGCGATCGTTGTCCGCGCATCCAATGAACTTCAATCGCTTGTGCAGGTCGCGCGAATGGGGGCGCATCATGTTGATGCGCATACTCAATCGCATCATCGTCAGGTCACTGGTTCGTGAGCGCTTCACCTTCGAAGCATTTCGATCCGACCGACGCTCCCAATATCAATGTGCTCTGGACTCAACTGGCATTCGCCGAGTGGTCGCGACTTGGTTTATCGCTTGCAGTCGTTTGTCCTGGATCTCGCTCTGCACCTTTGGCATATGCGATTTCTCGCAATCCTCGAATCGAATCCATCATCGCTCACGATGAACGCTCCGCGGGTTTCGTTGCGCTTGGTGCTGCTCGTGCGACTGGTCGTGCCGCGGTGGTTGTGACAACATCCGGAACAGCAGTCGCAAATCTTCTGCCCGCAGTTGTTGAAGCATCGAAGACCGGCACGCCGATGTTGTTGGTGACCGCAGATCGTCCTCCAGAATTGCATAATTGCGGCGCAAATCAGAGTATTCATCAAAGTCATATCTTTGGGGCATTTGTAAGATGGTCCATCGACGTGCCTTGTGCAGATGCGGCGATCGCACCACATTGGATTCTCTCAACCGTCGATGAAGCATGGCGACGAGCGCATTCTCCTTCGCAGTCTGCAGGTCCAGTCCATTTGAATTGGATGTTTCGAGAGCCGCTTGCTCCACGCATCGAAACATGGAAACGAGATTCGGTCAGTGATCTTTCTGAGTGGGCACGAAGTCAAGAACCTTGGAGACTCGCAATCGACGGGGGAATGTCGTGGGAAGAAACGATCAATGGGTTGATTGATCGAATTCGTACATCGAGCGAAGATGCGCATCGCGTGCTGATGTGTGTTGGGGCGTTGTATTCACCCGCAATGCGTGCATTGGCGCAACAACTTGCCAAGCGTTTGGGATGTGCTGTACTCGCGGATATAGGAAGTGGTCTGCGACATGGTGACTGTCGTGGAGATGTTGTTGCTCATGCAGATTTGGTCGCGCTTTCGCCTGAGATGTTGAGTGCCCTGCGGCCCGATTTCATTCTTCGCTTCGGCGGAGCGATTTCCAGTCGTCGCATTGGTGAGTTTCTCGCACAATCGCGGCGCAGCGGCGCTCGGGAAATGATTATTCGAGATGGACCAGAGCGTATGGATTTCGAACATGCGGCATCGATCGAGTTGTCGATTGACGTAAGCGTTTCATCGACTATTCGAGGGCAAACTTCAGTTGCAAGCAACACTGCAATCAAAGCGACTGATGTGATAAAGAGCAATTATGCGGACGCGTGGAAGTCGGCTGACAAAACAGTTGCATGTGTTCTTGAATCGCGTCTGGATGACCTTAATGAAGTGCTGGATGAACCCTCGACGGCTCGCATCATTTCTGCAGGTTGTCCCTCCGGCACCACTCTCTTTGTGGGCAACAGCATGCCGATCCGCGATGCTGATATGCATGCTGCATGGGTCGATTCTTCGCCGACCATCGCAGTCAATCGTGGTGCAAGTGGCATTGATGGCTTGATCGCAACTGCTGTTGGTCATGCTCGGGTTACTGGCAAGCCCACCGTTGCATTTGTCGGCGATATCTCTCTTCTGCACGATCTTGGATCGCTTGCGCTTGTTTCTGCCAGTTCTGTTCCAGTGATCATCGTGGTCGTGAATAACGATGGTGGTGGAATATTCCATTTCCTTCCACTCGTCGATCATCCAAATATGCTGGAGCCTTGGACGACTGCTCCGCATGGACTCAACTTCTCTGCAGCGGCAAAGATGTTTGGATTGCATTACAACTCTCCGATGATTCGAGGAGATCTCGTCAACGATCTTGCCGAGGCATTCATGCGCGCCGAAAAATCAAACCGCTCCACATTGATTGAGGTACAAACGAATCGAATTGAAAATGTGCAGTTCCATCGCGTCCTGCAGGGAGAAATTGTCGCTGCATTGGATCGCTCTGGTATGAGCACGAACTCGATAGCGGTGGCGAACAATTCATGAACAAATCTGACATTCATGGAATTTCCAAGTCGAAAGTTGATCGCCCGATGATTCTCATTCATGGTTTTCTTGGAACACCATCGGATTGGGATCCATTTCAGATTGCTTGGCAAAGTGAAGCGGGTGCAAATGCAAGCCATTTTGTCACTATTGATCTCTTGGATATTGCACGCCGAATCACTCTCGATAGAAAACAGGCCGTCGGCTTGAAAGAACTTGCATCACAGATTCTTGCAGATATTGATGCAGATGAACGAATGCGCAGCGGATTCGATGTGATTGGATATTCGATGGGTGGCCGCATCGCATTGGAAATAGCGATCCAACATGGAAGCCGAGGATCGCAGCGCCACGCAGATGCTCCGACGTTTGCGTTGCTGAGCGCGCATCCTGGACTTGATGATGCAAGCGAGCGCAATATTCGTTGCGCATCTGATATACGACTCGCCGATCGGCTTGCGACCATCTCCCTTGCAACCGAAAAAGATGTCAGGCTCGAATTCGCCACCGCTTTTCTTGATGAGTGGTATGGCCAAGCATTATTTTCCACTCTTCGAATGCGCAAAGATTTCATAGCCTTCGCACAACGTCGGCGCGAAGCTTTGTCGAGTGGTGATTGTGCATCGCTTTGGGCAGAGATTGTTGTCGGCTGTTCACCTGGGCGATCTCAATCACGGTGGGAAGCGCTCGAACACAGGCTTGACGATTGTTGGATGATCGTTGGTGACCGAGATGCGCGCTATGTCGCAGTTGCCACTCGCGCGCGCAGCATTGGCGTTGCGACTGCGCTCATTTCAGATGCTGGTCACGCGGCGCATATCGAACAGCCCGCGAAAGTTGCAGCACATCTGATCCAACTTCGTCTCAATCGCGTTCGGAGTTCTTTACAAGATTGTCCAACACCATGAATAAATCAATGTTGCCAGCCGTTCCAAATCCAATTCAATGGATCTCAGGCGAAGCCTTCACAGATATCCGATACGAAACTGCAGAGGGAATCGCGAAGATCACAATCTGCCGACCAGAAGTGCGAAATGCATTTCGTCCGCAGACAGTTGAATCGATGCGAAGCGCGCTGCGTGCTGCGCGTTACGACCCAAACATTGGCGTGATCATTCTCACAGGTGAAGGTCCACTCGCATTCTGTTCGGGCGGCGATATGCGTATTCGTCAAGAGGCTGGATATGCAGATGCGCAGGGGACCCAGAGTCTCAATGTGCTTGATTTGCAACGCGAGATGCGGACATGCCCCAAGCCAATCATCGCAATGGTCGCGGGATTTGCAATTGGCGGCGGTCATGTGCTGCACATGATTTGTGATCTGACTATCGCCGCTGACAATGCAATCTTTGGACAAACTGGTCCGAAGGTTGGTTCATTTGATGGCGGATTTGGCGCGTCGTATATGGCGCGCATTGTCGGCCAGAAGAAGGCCCGTGAAATTTGGTTTCTCTGTCGTCAATACGATGCTGCTGCTGCGCTGCAAATGGGGTTGATCAACTGTATTGTTCCATTGGCTGAATTAGAAACAGAAACAGTGAAGTGGGCGCGTGAAATTCTCTCCAAGTCGCCACTTGCAATTCGCTGTCTCAAAGCCGCACTGAATGCTGACTGCGATGGACAGGCAGGATTGCAGGAATTGGCTGGAAATGCAACGCTTTTGTATTACATGACCGAAGAAGGCCAAGAAGGCCATCACGCCTATATGGAAAAACGACCGCCGAACTTTGGTGAGTTCACTCGTCATCCTTAAGAATGATTCAACCCGAATGATCCACTTCTGCCGAATTTGGTTTTCTGCAATGCGACCACGAACGCTGTCAGCAAGTGTCGCGCCAGTTGCGATGGGCACTGCTATTGCATATGGCGATGGTCTCTTTCATGCTGGCGGTGCAGTTGCAACTTTGCTTGGCGCGCTTGGGATTCAAATTGCATGCAATTTCGCAAATGATTTTTTCGATGCTCGCCAGGGCGCTGATACCGCTGAGCGAATGGGCCCAGTGCGTGCAGTCGCTGCTGGTTTGGTGAGTGCTCGAGCAATGCTCTGTGCGACGATCATCGTCATCATCATCGTCGTGCTTCCATGCGTTGTGTACTTGGTTTATCGCGGTGGATGGCCGTTTGCACTTCTGGGTGCGGTCTCTGTGATCTTGGCTTTCGCATACACAGGCAGCCGTTGGTCGCTTGCCTATTTGGGACTCGGTGACGTTTTTGCATTTTTGTTTTTCGGTCCGATTGCAGTTGCTGGGACATATGCAGCGCAAGCAATTGCATGGTCTTGGATTCCAGCGATTGCAGGATGTGGAGTTGGACTGCTTGCTTGCGCCTTGATCAGCGTGAATAATCTCCGAGATGAACCGACGGATCGATTGGCGCAGAAGCGAACTCTTGCTGTTCGCTTTGGTCCAGCGTGGGCTCGAATGGAATTCATAACATGCGTTTTTGCAGCAGGTTTGACTGCCATCGCATTCGCCGCGTGGTCAGGTCGTTGGTGGTGTGCGAGTGCGGCGATTGCAAGTTGTGCGATTCTTCCTTCAATGCTTCGAGTGATTCGTGGTGAGAGTGGCCGACCACTGAATCGAGAACTCGCTGCGACAGGCCAAGCGACATTGGGATACGGTATTCTTTTTTCGATTGGTTGGAATTTATGAACGTTGATCTTGCATATTTCGAGATTCCATTCCTCAAACCATATCGTGTTGGCACAGAAAGTATTTCTGTACGTCGTGGAATCATGATCCGAACCAAAACAGGCAAGCGATTTGGATATGGAGAAGTCGCGCCCTTGCTTGGTTTCCACCGAGAAACACTCGAGCAATCACTTTCCAGTTTGCGTGAATCTGTCGCGAATAACACTGCTCCAATGTGCCCGAGTGCGGCATTTGGATTGTCATGTGCCATAGAAACCGCTGCAGCAAATCCGCGATATGGATTCGCAGATCCTGCGCCTGAAAGCGATCTTGGAATCAATGCTTTCTTTGCCGGTGGATCTCGCGATGCAAAAATAGCCTTTACTGCAGGCTATTTCGATGGATTTCAGACAATCAAGATCAAGATCGGCCGCGGAAAACCTGTCGATGATTTGCGAACGATCAATACGATTATCGAACTTGTTGATCCAGAGGTTCGAATTCGTCTCGATGGAAATCGCAATATGTCTTTGGAAGTCGCAGAGCGATTGCTGAGCAGAATCGATGCAAGTCGTATTGATTATGTTGAGGAACCCCTCAAGGATCATGCGGATTTGAGCGAACTTGCACGGCGTGTGGGCATGATCATGGGCATTGACGAAAGTTTGCATCTCGGGGTGCCGATCGAAGAAGTTCTTGGCGCGCCAGGCGTTGAGGTTCAAATTGTGAAGCCTTCGCTGATAGGAACGCTGGAAGAAGTCGAATCAGTCGTGACCCAAGGACGCATCCACGGAATGGACACGGTATTGTCAACAGCAGTTGATACTTCGTACACGATCGCTCTCGTCGCACGGATGGCTCGTTCACTTGGCGTGGGAGATCGTGATCACGGTCTGGGAACTGCATGCCTCTTTGGGTCGGATGTCGTGACGCCAAATCCAATCATTCAAGGAAGAATGAAAATTAAGTTGACGCTGCCAACGCCAAATCTGGTCTTTGTCCCTGCAGATGAATTCACTTTGCCTTGCTGATTTGGCTGCGCAGCGAAAGCGGAATATCGATCGCCTTGCCTGTGGCTGGATCGATACACGCGTGAACAATTTTGACGGTCGCAATCGTTTGTTCGTTGGATGCGAGGAGTCGCAGCGAGATCGAGAGCGATCGAGCAGAGCAGTCGAGTGATTCAATCGCTGTGAAAAAGATTTCGCCAGTTCTCAGGGGAGATTTGAAATCTGCTTCTGCGTGGACAATCGGCAAGTACGGTCCAGATTTGAGAAGGGTCTTCAGCCCGCAACCGCATGAGTCGAAATAACTCTCGATTGCTTCATGAGCAAGTTCGAATGCACTCGCAAAGTAGAGCACGCCAGCGGCATCCGTACGGCCTAATCGAAGCGAGCCAGAAATGCGGTGAAGTTCGGTGTTTGGCATGTCGCAAGAATAGTCGCAGAACAACGACTATCTTTATGGAATGAGTGCTCTTTTGATTCTGACTCTTGGGACAGTTTTTCTTCTTCCGCCGCCTTCAAGCGCGGAGGTTCAGCCGAAGGAAGTGACTCCCGCGCAACCTGTTGTGATTGTGGCTCCTGAATTGCCTCCTTGCTTTGCAGGAATTTCGAGTGATTTCGCTGCCCGCTGCCCACGAACGATCCGTGAATATTTTCGATCACGTGGTTGGATGCCAAGCGAAAGCGCCATGGCCGAACTTGAGGCGGTCAAAGATGAGATCGCTGCGGTTTGCACAACAGCCACAATGCCATGCGATTGGGGAATCGATTTGTATTCGACCGCACCAGATCTTGGCCGCTTGAAAGGTTGGATGTCGATTCTTGACTCAGATAGTCGGCGCTTGGAAAGATTCAGTCGCCGATTGGAAGCTGCCGAGCGGATCATCGCAATGTTTGATCTCGCCCGCATTCTTGCAGCACTGCCTCGACTTGATATGCAGCGCGAGGCTTCTCGCTTTGGATGGCAAGCGATTCAACGTGCAGAACAATTTCTTTCTCTCTCAAGCGATCCTGCGATGGCCGCAAGAATTGGCGATGCAGCGAAAGCTTTTTCTGATGCGCAGGATGCAGCATCTGCACGGTGCGTGGAAACTGAAAAGATTCGTTGGATTTCTCGTCCGCAAGAACGAATTCGTATTGGTGCCGATGGTGCGTCGCTTTATCTTGCCGCGCAGAGCGAATCAGCAGCGGTTGTCAGCAAGTCCAACGAATATCCTCTCTCTCGATTGAAGGGCGAGGAACTGCTCATTGAGATGCGTGCCGGAGAAGCTTTTTTCTTGGCTGCGCAGTCTGCTTGGAAAGCTCCCGATGCTGGGATGCAACTCTCTTTGCTCTCGACTCGTGCGGAGAGTGGTGAATTTGGCGCATGGGTCGCAGCCGCAAGACCTGATTTTCTCGGTGTTCAAAGCGAGTTAACTCGTGGACGCACGCCGCTTGTCAATCTTCGCGATACAGCAAAGGTCTTGGCATCGCGTTCGATCACAGTGCCTGCTCCACTTAAAGAGTCGCGATAAAAACTAAGAATCTAACTTTGTGCTGCCGCGCATGTCTTTCGAATCACGAAGAACGCCCCTGCAACGAGACATAAAGTTGCATAGAGATAATCTCATGTCAGTCGTTTCTTCATGTACCAAGTTGCCAAGGCAGCAAAGATGATCATCGTGATGACTTCTTGGATGACCTTCAATTGACCAAGATCGCAATCATGATTGGGCGATCTTTGAAATCTTTCGTTACGCAAGTTTCAATTCGATGATTGAAACATCGTCGGTGTATTGCTCTGAACCTTGCAGCCCGCGTGTGTACTCCAACAATCGTGCGATTGGATCGGCGACCTTCAATGCATCAGTCTGCACGAAGGAGAGAAACTCGGAATAGGACCAGACTGTTCCGTCCGGCTTTGGAATTTCGGCGATGCCATCGCTGTATATATAGAGTCGATCACCTTTTTCCAGCGTTGTTGTTGATTGCTCGTATTCGAAGTCTGGCACGATTCCAATGGGAGTTCCAAGCGATTCGAGTTCAACGTACGCACCATTGAGTCGAGTCACGATGGCAGGTGGATGTCCAGCGCCAGCCCAGGTCAGTCGCAGAGTTGGTCGGTGCAGAACGGCATACCAACCAGTGAAGTACATACCTCGGTGCTCGGTCATAGGGAATGCGTTGTTCAATCGCGTCATGACTTTCGCTGGCTGTAGGAGTTCACTCTCCGCAAATCCGCCAGCATGAAGCGCATTACTGACACTGACCGATAGAAGTGCAGGACCAACTCCATGTCCGCAAACATCGATCAGAAAGACGGCAAGATTTCCATCTGATAATTCTCGCCATCCAAAGAAATCACCGCCAAGTTGGGCACTGGGGATGAATGAGCCACGAATATGTAGGTCGGGCGCAGAGATTGTTGGCGGCAACAACGACTGCACATAATCTCCAGCTTGATCGAGTTCGTTTTTGAGTTGGCGAAATGCCTCGTTGCGCTCGAGTAGTGCGCGATATCCTCGAGAGTGATATCGCAGGCGCGCAAGGATTTCCAGTTGATCTGGAAGTTTGACCATGTAATCATTCGCACCGCGCGCGAACGCTTCAGCCTTCGTTGCAGGTTCTTCCTTCGATGACAACACAATAAGTGGAACAAGTTTTGTCGCTTCATTCTGCCGATATTGCAGAACGAGATCCAGCCCATCAATTCCAGGCATGACCAAGTCTTGCAGAATAACTGTGGGCTCTAACTTGGTCGCCATTTCCACTGCTTTCATAGGATCGGAGCAAAAGTGATATTCAATATCAGCATGACTTGCGCACATTCGTCGAACAACTTCGCCGATCATGGCTTGATCATCAACAAGCAACACAACGACACGAGTATTTGAAAGGCTTAAAGATGTTTGAGTTGATTCTGACATAGTCGGTCAGGTTACGGGGAATCGTCGGTATTGGCAGAATTATGCAACGCGCGATTGGACCCAACGACTTGCGGCAGCGCCGATTTGATCGAGTGGAAGAATCTCCACTACACCACCCATTTCCACGGCAGAACCTGGCATTCCCCAGACCACGCTCGTTGCTTGATCTTGTGCAATTGTGTGCCAGCCTGCATCGCGAAGCGAGCGCATTCCTTGTGCACCATCTCGGCCCATACCAGTCAACAGAATGGCAACACTTGGTCGAACTCGTTCCTGCACGACGCTTGCGAAGAAGACATCGACGCTTGGTCTGAATATTTGCTCGGCAGGTTCGACGACATATCGCAAGAGCCCGTCTCGAAGCACAAGATGATCTGCCGATGAAGCGACGATGGTCGACCCTGCACTGAGTGATTCACCTTCCGTCGCAACTTTGACAGGTCGTTTGATTTCACCAGTCAGCCAGTGCGTAAGACCAGGCGCATATGCGACATCGATATGTTGCACGATGACGGTGCAACACGAAGGCGCAACAGTCAATCCACGCAGAACCACAGAGAGCGCATTGGGTCCGCCAGTTGATGACCCAATGACAATGAGAGGAACATTTGATGTTCCATATTTGTGCGAAGTGATTGCTGGCACTTTCGCAGCAATAGTTTGCGGCAATGTTCGACTGATTTGAACCGCCGAGGCAGCAAGTGCGACACGCGATTTGCGAGCAAGTGCTTCGACCCCAAGAATGCTTCCGTTGGGCCCCATCGTTGGCGTATGGACCGCATCAATCGCTCCCGCACTCAGTGCTTCATAGACGAGCGCAAGATTTCCTTCGATACTGCTCGTGACCACAAGAATCGGACATGGACATTCTTTCATGATCGCACGCGTTGCAACGGCGCCGTCCATCACGGGCATCACCATATCCATCAGGATCAGATCGGGCTTATCTGCTTTGCATTTTTGAATCGCATCTCGTCCGTCGATTGCCACCCAAGCCACCGATGCGCCTGGGATCTGGGCGATGGCGTGGCGGAGAATTTCCTGCGCTATTCGAAGATCATTGACGATTGCAAATCGCATCAGACCGCGGCCCCGATGAGATCAGCGATGGTTTGCAGAAACGATTGGTCTTGAAAAGATCCTTTGGTC
>CAMAXY010000030.1 GCA_945862215.1 Singulisphaera sp. GP187
CGCATGTTGAATACGCAATCGGACACTCAGAGCACTGATATTTTGTATGGACCAGGAATTCAATTCCAACTGGCACCGAATCAAGATCCTGTCGTGCAAATGCTTCTGGAAGTCTCCGATGAAGATATTGGATGGCTCGTCATCGAGCGAATCGGGCGGACCCTGAAATGGAAATTCGTCGACATCAATACAGGCAATGAATTGGCTTTCCCTTCAAATTAATTTTTTCTTGGCGCGACAATTCCGTCGAACTTTTGGAATTACTGCTCTATATCTTTTTATACTTTTTCTTTTTGCCCAATCACTTTTTGCTTTTGCAATCGACGATCTGCGACTTGCGTGGCCTCGAACTGCGACAAGCGCGACCGGAGACACAGTAACTTTCAGTCAACCTCAGGTTGATGAGTGGCGTGATGGCATGCTCTATGCAAAAGTTGCGACGAGAGTTCAACTTGCAAATGCATCTTCGTCCGTTGAAGGAACCGTCAGTCTGTGTGCTCGAACGACGATAAATCACGGCGATCGCACAGTGACACTGCGAGATATCACCGTCCCTGCCCTGCGCTTTCCGGCAGATGAAAATCAAATCAAAGCCCTCCAAAATGCTGCGACTGGCTTACTCAAAATTGCTCCAATCACTGTGGCCTTCGACGATTTGGTCGCATCGATGCAGACGCAGGCTTTCCCAACTTCCACGTCGACCATCATCAGTAACGATCCACCTCGCATCATCTTTCAAGATTCACTTGTCGCAAAGGTTGTTGCTTTCAGTGATTCGTCTTTAGAAATTATCCAAAGTGATGGTGCGTTGATGTTTGATCCCATTGTTGGAAACCAACTTGAAGGCGCAGCGAACACTTCATCCCTGCTCTTTCGAGATCGAGAGGGAACTTACTACCTTCTTGTATCGGGACGATGGCTGACCGCAGATTCGGTTGATTCTGCTGCGTGGACTTTTCTTGATCCCGCGCAGCTTCCCCCTGCCTTCGCATCGATTCCAGAATCATCTCGATGGGCGGAGGCGCTTGCAAGCGTCCCCAACACACCAGCGAACAACATTGCCCTTCTTGCAACATCATTTCCAAGCGAAAGGACTCTGCCGCGAAGCACCACGATCAGCGTTGAGTGGCAAGGAGAACCACAATTCATCGCAACGGATTTACCTACTCTTTTCTGTGCGACCAACTCAAATGCGCTCGTGCTAAAACTTGAAAAGGATTTTTATTGCAACTCGCTTGATGCATGGTTCGCCGCATCGAATCCAAGTGGACCATGGTCTGTTTGCGTAAAAATTCCTAGAGCGATTGCGTCTTTGCAGATCAAATCGCCGCTGTTTGAATATCGCTTTATCCAAGTTGCAGAATCCACGCCCAAAACTGTCACTTTCAGATCAACATCAGGTGCCCGCAGCGAATTTGTGCATGATGGCGTTGTTGTTTATGGCACGGGATTTGCAATTCCCGCAGAAATAGCTGGAATCAAAGCATTTTCTTCGGCATCATACGGTCGAGGAATGTGGTGGAATCCTTGGATGCTTGGGTTTTCTGGAGATTCATGCATCTCAATTCCTCTTACGGAGAAAGTTGCAACTGAAGCACTTGTCCCAAATCCTGCGCAAGAGAATCACTTCGTTGGACTTGATGGAAGGGTCTATGCACATCGTGGCGATTTGTGGTTTCGCAATATGTCGGATGGTCAATGGGTCGAACTGACCGAGCAGCGATCGACTCTGCGAGTGTTGAAGAGCGATTTCGCGGCTCGGCAAGCGGCTGTCAAAAATCGGCGTGGCTTTCTTGAATGGATAGCGAAGCAGGATGCGCTGCGATTGAAATCGGTTGATGGATGTGGGCGCGTTCTTTCGATGGATGGTGCGCGCCCTTCAACCAATGGATATCGATGTGCAATTTCCAACGAGAAAATTGAACCTACGAAATAACATGCATGGACTCAAAAGTGGTTCGTGCAGATTTTGGCAGCGGACTGATTCGCCCCCGGGCTCAAACATGCTGCGCCTCGCCTACGCGGACTCCGGCTCGGCTTGCAAACTCGCCGGGGTTCAAATCATTCCGCTGCCCACGTTGGCGAATCAAATTCTCGCTCGAACGTTTTTCAGATCCGCCGCGAATCCGTTTGCGTGCCCAGCCGTTGAAAAATTCTGCCGGGCGAGTTCCGCAGGCGGCCGACGGAACTTGCAATAAAATTTCGTAAATCAGATCGTGTCGGTCGCCGAGGACTGTCTGAGCCCGGCGGGATCTTTTCACGGCTGCCAACAAAATGCTGCTCGATTCCGTGGCTGTGTCCGTCGCGCTACTGAAACCTTGGAATCATCGGCGGTATCACGCCAGGCAGCAATCGATCGCGAAAGTGCATCCAATCGCGGCGCATCGCATCGCCAGCTCCATCGGGTGGCTGAACATATGCGTGCGTATTTCCCTCACTCTGCATTTCTTGCATTGTCGCAACAACGGCTGGATTTTGAAATGAATAAGACTCCGTCGATCCATCGACATAGCTGTATGTCACCGCGCTCGGCGCCCACATCGCAGGCGTGTCGATCCATCCCGCCCATCCAGATGCGGTCGCCCAAGCACCTGGATTCAGCGTGCCAACAGGTGCAATCGAACCTGCAGGCGGCCGCGGATCGATCACCCATCCGTGCGTGTTGTAATTATTTGGTCCACCGTCTTGCTCGACGATCGACATGATCGTGTGCGATGGTGCTTTGATTTGCGCCAAGTGCGTCGACTTCCACGTGCGCGGCGTGATCCCTTGACTGCAATACCAATCCAGCCAAGCCTTGCCATAATTTGCGACATCATTTGGAACGGTCACGCCGACGAATGCATTGAATGAATAACTGCGAAGTCGACCGGTGGGATCGAGTGGCGAACTATAAACAGGAACAGATCCGACATATGAAAAGAGTCTCCCCTGCTTCAACGCGCCTTCATTTTCCGCTCCACCATTCATCCGTTCATTCCCTTCGCGATCGGCGCCAGGATATGACGCGGTCCAAGAGTGATACGAAACGTTGGTCAAATTTCCGTTGTTGAGCACGATTGGAAAATTTCCACATACATCGCTTGTCAAAGTGAATGCACCCATCGTGCCTCGAAATGATGTGCAAGGACTTGCGAATGCGCCGCCGTTGTCTGTGGCATAGTTTGACTGCGCAAGCGCAATCTGCCGTTGATTGGAAAGACATCCTGCAACACGCGCCATCAGCTTTGCTTTGCGAAAGCCGATGAGCACCAATGCCAAGAGCAGCGCGATGATTGCAACAACGACGAGCAACTCTGTGACGGTGAAACCGCGGGAGTCTGTCCTTCGCAAATTCATTGTTGATATCGCGGGACGATTGGCGGAAAAACGCCAGGCAATAGTCGATCACGAAAATGCATCCAATCGCGGCGCCAAGGACCCGTTGCAAAATTGTCTGCAGGCTGAGGGTAATACGCACCAAATCCCGCACCAGGCGGACCTTCTATCAACGCCACCAAGTTGGGATTTTGTAAAGAATAAGATTCGGTTGAACCGTCGTAATAACTATATGTAATTGCAGTGGGTTGCCAGAATGCAGGAGCGTCAATCCATCCAATCCAACCAGAAGTATTTCCCCACATTCCTGGATTTGGAGTTCCGGGCGGCGCTGGTGTGCCAGCAGGCGGACGTGGATCGATCATCCAACTCTGCTCGTTGTATGTCAGTCCATTCGTCGGATCATTTTCGACAATCGAGCAAAGAGTCTGTGATGGAATCCTGATACGGCTGACATGTGTCGTCACCATTTCTGATGCTTTGACACCTTGATTGCAAAACCAAGGTTGCCATGAGTTGCCGAAAGTTGAATTATCCCCAGGTGTCGTTGTACCGACGAATCCGCTGAACGAATAACTTCGAATTCGCGCTGTTGTGTCACTTGGCGAACGATAGACCTGCGTCGATCCGATATATGGAAAGAGTCTTCCACCAGAGAGCGCCTTCGCAAGCGGATTCGAACTGTTCACACCAAATTCGTTTTCGATTCCGCCAACAAGCCCTGCGCCGTACGACGCTGTCCAAGAGTGGTAACTCTCATTCGTTGAGTTTCCATTGTTGATCAATAGTTTTTCAGCACAAGAACCAGTAAATGTCAGAGAGAGCGACATCGTTGGAATAGATGTTCGCGGACTTGCAAACGCGCCACCGTTGTCGGTTGCATAACTGGCTTGCGCCAATGAAAGTTGCCGTTGATTCGAAAGACAAGATGTCGTGCGTGCCATCAATTTTGCTTTCTGAAATCCGACGAGCACGAGCGCCAAGAGCAGCGCGATGATTGCAACAACGACAAGCAACTCGGTCACGGTGAAACCGCGGAAGTTTTTTCTTGTGTTTTTCACTGTTGAAATCGGGGAATCATTGGAGGAATTACGCCTGGCAAAAGCCGATCTCGAAAGTGAGTCCAGTCGCGACGCCACGGACCCGATGCAAGGTTATCCGCTGGCTGCGGATAGTTGTGACCATAGCCAGTTCCAGGCGGTCCCTGAATTAACGCAACCAAATTTGAATTTTGCAAAGAGTAAGACTCTGTCGATCCATCGACATAGCTGTATGTAATGTTGGATGGCGCCCAAAATGCAGGCCAATCAATCCAACCTTGCCATCCAGCGGAATTGGCCCAAGCTGCAGGATTTGGGGCGCCGACTGGAGCGATCGATCCAAGCGGTGGTCGTGGATCAATCACCCAACCTTCATTATTAAAATTAAATCCATCGCTGTCATCTTCAACAATCGACATGATGGTTTGCGACGGCACCTTGATGTGCTTCATGTGAGTCGTGACCCACTCGCGTGGCGTGACACCTTGACTGCAGAACCATCCTTGCCAAGACTGGCCATATCCCGCAGCATCAGTCGGTACTGTGACGCCAACGAATGCGTTGAATGAATAACTGCGAAGTCGATCAGTGGGATCGAGCGGAGATTTATAGACAGGTATCGAACCGATGTACGAAAAGAGTCGACCACCAGAGAGAGCCTTTGCATTTGGATCAGTACTGTTGATCTTGAATTCTTTTTCAGAACCTCCGACGACGCTCGATCCATACGAGGCAGTCCAAGAGTGATAAGACTCGTTGCTGGAATTTCCATTGTTCATTAAAAATGAAAATGAGCCACAAGTGTTGGTAAATGTAAAAGATGTAGTCCCACCAGAAAAGGAAGTTCGAGGACTTGCAAGTGCGCCGCCGTTGTCTGTGGCATAACTCGCTTGCGCCAAAGCGATTTGCCGCTGATTGGAGAGACATCCTGCGACCCGCGCCAACAACTTTGCTTTGCGAAATCCCACGAGCACCAATGCGAGAAGCAACGCAATGATTGCGACAACTACAAGCAACTCGGTCACAGTGAAACCGCGCCGAGTATTGCTCAAGGAAAATTCATTCTGCTTGGTATCGAGGGACCATTGGCGGAATAACGCCAGGCATCAGACGGTCTCGAAAATGCATCCAATCACGGCGCCAAGGTCCGGTTGCAGCGTTGTCGGCAGGTTGAGCGTATCTGTGACCGATTCCTTGAATGGCAGTAACGATTGATTTGTTCTGCATTGAATATGACTCGGTCGAACCATCTACATAGCTATATGTAATGTTAGTTGGTTCCCAGAATGCGGGCCAATCGATCCAACCTTCCCAACCGCCAGTATTACCCCATTGACCTGGAGTTGGCGTTCCTGGTGGAGCGATGGAACCAAGCGGTGGTCGCACATCAATACACCAACCTTGATTGTTAAATGCAAATCCATCACTATCGTCTTCGATGATTGACATAAGTGTCTGCGATGGAAACTTGTGATGCACAACATGCGTCGCAACCCATTCTCGTGGAGTCACCCCTTGTTCGCAGAGCCAAGGGCTAAATTTCGTCGACCACTCTTGCGAATCTTCTGGAACAACTCCTCCGACGAAAGAACTGAGTGAATAGCTGCGAAATCGATCCGTTGGATCGAGCGGTGATTTATAAACAGATAGCGATCCGATATATGGAAACAATCTTCCTTTGGTCAATGCTGTTTCCAGTTCTTTGGAGGCGTTCATATTCGCGCCATACGACGCTGTCCAACTGTGATAGGAGTCTGCATTCGTGTTCCCCTTATTGATCAGAATGGGGAATGAACCACAGTTGTTGGTCAGTGTGTAAGAAAAACTTCCATCTGGCGAAGTCCGATTGCTCGCATACGCACCACCATTGTCCGTGGCATAATTTGCCTGAGCCAACGAAATCTGCCGCTGATTGGAAAGGCAAGACATCGTTTTTGCCATCAACTTTGCTTTGCGAAAGCCGACGAGGACCAATGCGAGAAGCAGCGCGATGATCGCGACGACGACAAGAAGTTCGGTCACTGTGAATCCGCGCGACTCTCCAGAAAATCGAGCTCGAGTTTGACTTGATAGGAAAGGGAACTGCTTCATCTGTACAGGAAAGAGTATCCGCAAATATTCACCAAGCAATCACTTTTCTATACGCAAATATGGGATGAGCTAAAGGAAAATTGTTGGCAAATCAAGTGCTTTGTGCAGGCAGACGGAGGTATTCTTATCCAATGCGAAAAACCAACATATTGCTGACTGCGACGCTCGCCTGCTTTCTTGTGGGAGGTTCGACTGCGAGTGCATTCTTCTCGCTTTTTGAGCAGACTGCGCCGCCAGCTGCGCCTGTCACCCCTCCAGTGACGCCGCCTGCCACGCCGCCAGTGACAACGGAGAAGCCGACGGAAAAGGCAAGTGAAGGGACGAAGACTCCGACAACGAAGACACCCGCCGCAAAAACTCCCGCCAAGACGCCAGCGGCGAAAACGCCAGCTGCGAAGCCACCAGTTCAAGAAAAAAAGAAGGCGGATGCAGCGAAAGAAGCAACCGAAACACCGGCAACTGATCCAGCACCTGCCACAACTCCCGAGGCGGACATTCCACCTGAAATGGTGAAGTATGCAAAGATGGCAAAGAGTGGGAAGTTCAAGGAATTCACAAGGCTTGCTGCGGAGCGTCAAGCGCTCTATGTCAAATCATCTGCGCTGCGAATGGAGTTGCGCGGAACAGAAGTCACTCAAGCGCAATTGGATGCGGTTAAGAAAGTTCAAGGAGAAATCGGAAAGGTCGCCGATCGCATGGATACTTTCAGTTCTGGCAAAGAGTGGACGCAGGATGATTATGTCACCATGGATTACATCGTGAGTGAGCAGATGCGTTTGAATCCGATCAAGTAATCGTACGAAATGCGATTGAGAATTACATTTCAGGAGTTCGCCTTATGCCACTGACTTGCAACATCGACCGACGAGGACGAACCATGCGCCTCATCATTGGCGCAATGATCGAAGGTCTGGGATGGCTATTGTTGACGTTGAAGTTTTTGGGCAAAATCGAAGGTGACTGGCCGTGGGTTGTTGGTGCCGCCGCGATCTTGGGCGGAATGTTCATGATCGTCGAAGGAGCGCTTGGTTGGTGCGCAGTGCGTGCAATGGGATTCAAGACACCCATCTGATTCTCTGCATACTCTGAGTTGATTCGACCAGGCCAATCCGATGAGTTGCAATCACAATCACGCTCGAGCTGACAACTCAAATAGAAATCCGCTGAGAGATCCAGATTTGTTGTCAGCGATTCTCTGCGGAACATTTTTGCTTGCAGGAGTGATTGCACCACGATTCGGCGCAGACGAATTGACCACGCACATTCTGTTGTGGATCTCGTGCGCAGTTGGTGGATGGCACGTCACCTTGCGATCCTTTGCACAACTCTTTCGATTTCAATTGGATGTCGATCTCTTGATGCTGGTCGCTGCGATTGGCGCTGGAGTGATCAATAGATGGGAAGAGTCTGCGATCTTGCTCTTACTGTTTTCTTTAGGTCACGGACTTGAAGGACTCGCAACCGATCGTGCGCGAAATGCGATTCGTGCGCTTGGCACTTTAACGCCAAAGGTTGCGCGCGTTGTGCGTGCTGGTATCGAACAAGAACTTCCTGTCGAATCACTTGTGGTCGGTGATCAAGTGCGCGTGATGCCTGGCGAGCGAATCGCTGTGGATGGTGATGTCAGCGAGGGCGAAAGCGCTGTCGATCAAAGTCCAATCACTGGCGAAAGTGTGCCCGTACGAAAGATGGTGGGATCGTCCGTCTATGCCGGAACGGTGAATGGCGATGGATTGATCCTCGTGACGACAACCAAACTGGCGTCGCAAACCACGATGGCGCGAATGGTCAAATTGGTCGAAGAAAGTCAAGCAAATAAAGGCAAGACGCAGCGGATGACGGAGAAATTTACGCGCATCTATACACCGATTGTTTTGGCGAGCGTGCCAACAATCATCTTTGTGCTGATGACTTTTTTCAGCATGACTTTCGCTGACGCATTTCTGCGTGCGATGGCTGTGCTGGTTGGAGCGTCGCCATGTGCGTTGGTCATCTCGACTCCAAGTGCTGTACTTGCTGGCATCGCACAAGCTGCGCGCAGTGGTGTGCTGATCAAAGGTGGAATGCATTTGGAATCGCTTGGGACTGTTCGCGCGATTGCGTTTGATAAGACTGGGACTGTGACCCAAGGGCGACCCGAAGTCACGGATGTTGTGGCAAGCGAAGGATCAACAGAGCAAGATGTACTTGCTATCGCACTTGCTCTCGACCAACATTCTTCGCATCCACTTGCGCTCGCAGTTGTGCGGCGTGCAAAGAACGACGCAGTGAGCGCGCCAGAAATTCAGGCAATTCGTGCGATTCCGGGACGAGGCGTACAAGGAGTTATTGCCAATGAACGTGCATTGATCGCGGGGCCGCGTGCATTCGGCCGTGATAAAAATCCAGAGATTCCAAATGCGCTCCGTGAGCGGATTGAAAGACTCGAAGCACAAGCACGCACTGTTTCTGTCATCTCGATCGGCGAACGAGTGGTCGGAGCGATTGCGATGGCTGATCAAGTGCGACCTGATGTTGCGCTGATCTTTGCGAGGCTGAAATCGCTTGGCATTCGCAGGCTGATCATGCTGACAGGTGACAACGCGACAGTCGCAAGTGTGATTGCCAAACCGCTTGGGATCGACGAAGTGAAAGCTCAATTGCTTCCAGAAAATAAAATTGTTGAAGTAAGGGCATTGATGCAAACTTGGGGATCGGTGGCGATGGTTGGTGATGGGGTGAATGATGCTCCTGCGCTCGCGACTGCCACTGTCGGCATTGCAATGGGAGCGACAGGAACTGATGTCGCGCTTGAAGCGGCCGATGTTGCATTGATGGCAGATGATTTGTCAAAGCTGCCGTTCGCTGTTGGACTCAGTCGTCGCGCGCGACGCACGATTATGCAGAATGTGGTGATATCGCTTGGCGTGGTTGGGATGCTGATCCCATTCACGGTGACTGGAGTTGTGCCACTCAGCTGGGCGGTGGTTCTGCACGAAGGAAGTACCGTAGTCGTTGCATTTAATGCACTGAGACTTTTGCGGTACCGAGATCTGCCATGATGAAACTTTTTTCAACTCGTTCAATTCTGTCGATAGCAATTTTTGCGGGATTACTCGGAAAACCTTCGTACGCAGATGATGCGAAGCTCGCCACGATTGCACTCATCAAGAGCACGATTACAGCTGAGTCTGTTCGCGCCGATGTTGCCGAACTTTCAAGCGACGAAATGGGTGGGCGATTTTTCCGCAGTCCATTTGCGGAGAAATCGGCGAAATGGATTCAAGCGCGATTCGAGTTGGTCGGCCTTGCTCCTGGTGCTGCGAGTGATTCATTTCGGCAGCCAGTGGATAAAAATCCTGAAACTGGACCAAACATAATCGCCACCTATCCAGGTCGTGGCGAAGGATTCATCATCGTCAGTTCGCACTATGACCATCTGCGCCCCAAGCGCACTGGCGAAGACAAGATTTTCAACGGCGCAGATGACAATGCATCTGGAGTCGCGGGAACACTTGCAGTTGCACGAGCAATCAAGGCGTGCGCGAAGACTGGAGATGGCGCAGGATGCACAATCATTTTTATCGCTTTCAATGGCGAAGAAGCGGGACTTCTTGGGTCGTCCGCATATGCGAAATCGCCGACAGTTCCACTTGGGGAAATTCGCGGCGTCTTTAATATGGACATGATCAGCCGAGGTCCGCCAAGGCAAATTTTTATCGACGGTGGAAAAGTTGGCGAGCCTGTTGTTGCTGCGCTGAAAAAAGCGAACGAATCCATCGGGCTGAAGTTGCGACTCGACGAACATCCAGACTGGTTGGATCGCAGCGATCAAGGACCGTTTCTTGCAAAGAAAGTTCCTGCAGTTCTATTTTCGGTTGAAGATCACGAGGACTATCACCAAGTCAGCGACCAAGTAGAGAAAATAGATGCGAGCCTTGCTGCGGAAGTTGCACAGTTAGTTGCGCTTGCTGCGATCAATATGTCGCGTGAGCCTTTCACTCCACGAGCAGAGGCGCCGAAGACAGTGAAAATTGCGGAGCCGGCGAAAGTTGTAGATCCGGCGAAAATTGCGGAGCCGGCAAAGACAGAACCAGCAAAGCCAGATCCTACGATTCCCTGAATCTCAATCGTTGTGTTCACCGTGCGTATGTCTTGATCAATTTTTCAATTCGTTCTGCTGCTTGCATTGCGCGCGCTCTTGACAAACGACCGCTTGCGATGGCTTGCGAAAGTGCATCGACTGCTTCACGCTGACGATCGATTCGGTGGCAGACGAGCAAGCAATCGACTCCTGCATCAATCGCTCGTATCGCAGCTTCACCGATTCCCATTCGGTCTGCGATTGCACCCATCTCCAGATCGTCGCTGAACACAACACCATCGAATCCGATTTCGTTTCGCAAGACACCCTCGATCACTTTGCGACTCATCGTTGCGGGAATGCCTGGATCAACAGCTTCAAAGACAACATGCGCCGTCATGATGGAAGCCACGCCCGCACGAGCCGCGGCGATGAACGGCGGAATCTCTGTTGCACGCAGACGATCAATCGCATGAGGGAGAAGCGGTAAATCTAAATGACTGTCGATATCTGTATCGCCGTGACCTGGAAAATGTTTCGCACAAGCTGCGACACCACCCGCTTGCATCGCTTGAATGAATGCAGTTGCGCACTGCGATACAACTTTGGGATCGCTGCTGAACGAGCGCGCCCCGATGACGGGATTGGCAGCATTGCTATCGACATCGACAACAGGCGCGAAGTCCACATCGAAATTCGCAGCGCGAAGTTCGCGAGCAAAAATCTTGCCGATGCGAGCGGCTTCGGCGGAACTTCCAACACCAAGCGCGCCAACTTCGCGCATCGGAGGGAAGATCGTCATGCCTTCGACCAAGCGAACGACACGACCACCTTCATGGTCAATCGATGCGAAGATCTTTGGATTTCCAAGCGCAGCGGATTCGCTCTTGATCGCACGAACCAACTCCCCCGCTCCTGCGTGCGTCGTTGCGTTGCGAGCAAAGAGAATCACCCCACTCACTCCTGCGTGCAGCATTTCGCGCAGTGAATCATCCACGACAGTTCCTGCAAATCCAACACAAAGAAGTCGGGCGGCAAGTTTGCGATCTGCGTCGGTTGGCATAAAGCGAAATGTAACCGTGAACGCTTTGACGCACCCCGCTGATTTACGGTATAGATCGACATATGTCGATGCACGAAATGACCCGAGCGATACGAGAACGCAATTATGCTGTTTTCGCAGTCGGATTTGCATGCTCTGGATTTGGATTGCAAATGATGACAACGGTCATCTTGTGGGATCTCTGGCTGACAACTCATGACGCGCTGGTGCTTGGCTTGGCGGGGCTCGCACGAGCACTCCCGGTTGTTGCATTAGCGCTTGTCGCAGGCCACACTGCTGATAAATACAGTCGCAAAATGATTTTGGCGATCACGCAGTTTGGATTTGTTGCAATTGCAATTTCTTTTTCCGCAGCAAGTTTTTACGGCGCATCTGTTTGGACTTGGTATGTGCTGCTCGCACTTTCAGGATGCGTACGAAGTTTCAATGGGCCAAGTCGCAATTCGCTTATGCCTCTGTTGGTGAAACCCGAGACTTTTGAAAATGCTGTCGCTTGGAACAGCGGCATCTTTCAAGCTTGTGCCGTGCTTGGGCCGATCGTTGCGGGTGCAATCTTGGCGATTGGAGTTCCAACTTGGGGCGTCTTGCTCTTCAGCGCGGGGTTGATTCTGACTTCAGCATTTTTCGTTCTGCAATTGAAACCTCGTGAAGCGGCGCGTACCGCTGGAGCAATGACTTTGCAATCCATGTTTGCGGGGATGAGTCACATTTATAAGGAGCGCACGATTTTCGCGACGCTGACGCTCGATCTGTTTGGAGTGCTCCTTGGTGGCGCAACAGCGCTCTTGCCAATTTATGCAGATGAAATTCTCGGCGGCGGGCCGGTGCTCTTGGGATGGTTGAAAGCGGCACCTTTCATCGGAGCGTTCTTGATGTCAGTTTGGCTCGCCGCACGACCGCGAATGCGTCACGCGGGACCAGCACTCTTGATGTCGGTCGCGACATTCGGCGTGTGCATGGTCATCTTTGGACTCTCGACTTGGATTTGGCTCAGCATCTTGGCGCTGTTCATTTCTGGCGCAGTCGACAATGTCAGCGTGATCATTCGTCACACACTCGTGCAGACACGAACTCCAAATCAATTGCGAGGGCGGGTGAGCGCGGTCAATTCACTCTTCATCGAATGCAGTAATGAACTTGGCGCATTTGAAAGTGGGCTTGTTGCGCGACTCCTCGGACCAGTCATCAGCGTTGTCACTGGAGGCATTGGCACGCTTGTGGTCGTGGGTGCAGTCGCGTTCTGTTTTCCAGAAATCCGAAAGCTTCGACAAATGGTTTCAGAAGAACCAGAGCCACCCACGGTGTAATGCAGGGTTACGAAGCCTTCAACGCCGAAGCAGATTTCGAGTTTTCGAAATTATCTTTTGTATCGCTTCGTTGAAGTTGGAGTCGATCAGACTCGCCGGAAGATGAAGAGAGTCCGCCAACATCAGGACTCCCCAAAATCATTTGATGAAAAATATTTGACGGTATAGAACAGATGCGTGACGGATCGCGTTCAATAGTCGCATTCAGTAGCACGATATTTGTGATATCAGTTCCAGTGGTGCTCTCAACAACTTGGACTTGCGTACCACTGCGAACCATGGTGTAAAGTTCTTCGGTTGTTATAAAGGCGCTACGAGTGGTGTCGTAGAGTCTGCGATTGGGATACTTGCGGATTCGAACGGGTTGCTTGGACATATCGGTTTGCTCTTTGTCTTTGTGAGTCCGCAAGGGACAAATTTTGAGTAATGAAAAAACCTGTACGAAAGGATAGGACGATTGGATGCAACTATCCACAAAGATTTAGTGCGGGGGCGAATATGTTTATATCGCGTTCAGAATTACAGGCGGTCCCCAAGCGTCACGCACCGTAAGCATCAATTGCTTTTTTCCCGTAAATGGTTGCTGGACCGCCATTCATCATTGTGCAGACATCGAGCGTTTCGTGAAGTTCCTGAAGAGTTGCGCCAGCAATTTTCGCAGCCTTCGTGTGGTGCACGATGCAACCCTCACAAAGGCGCGTAACGCCACACGCGACGGCGATCAATTCTTTGGTCTTTGTATCCAGCGTGTTGGCGGCGAGGCTTGCGTGATGAAGTTGCTTGAATGCAGCGGAGGTTTCTGGGGTCATTGGGGGGGTGGTCCTTTTAATAGAAACAAGGTGAATGAGAATGAGATTCGAGGCACAGTTTCAGCGGACTGGCTGTGGACCGCCGAGGATGATCGCGGATGGGATCATTGATTGCGCAACCTTTTTTGCATCTGATTGACTGATGGCGGTGACAATAATTTCGCGCGGCGTTCGCACTTGATCGCCAGGCAGTTTGTATTTCACGACCCATGTTTGATTGGATGTCATAGTGATTTTCCTCACTTGATTGAAGGCCATTGAGCATAGGCTCTGCGCGATCCGCGTTGTGGTTGTCGAAAGCCAGAGATGATTGACGAAAAGGGGAAAAATATCTATAATCAGCGACCTGACTGCGGGGTAGAGCAGCCTGGTAGCTCGTCGGGCTCATAACCCGGAGGTCGTTGGTTCAAATCCAGCCCCCGCTATTTTGAGTCTCGCCGTTTGTTCAGTCTCGCCGAAGGGTGAGAAGAAAGACTTGGGCGAGACAACGGAATTGCAAATGCCCTGACCAAACGGTTGGGGTATTTGTCTTTTTTGTGTGCGGGATCCAAGTGTGTGCGATCCAAGTGTGTCCGATCTTGGCGCATACTTGCTGACTTCAAAGCGTCAACAGCAAAATCTCACCAATACAAACAATGAAATATGGAACGAGCGATGTCGCTCCTGGATAATCCTTTGCAATCCGTTGACCAAAGAAAAGCATGGCAATGTTAAGCGCCGCAAGTTGCGCGCCATACATTGCGAATGTTTTTTCGCCATTTAAAACAATTTGCCCAGCACCCAGAAGTGCAAGAACTCCCGCCGCTACTTCAGTGATGGTGATGGTGATCAACATCACTTTCACTTGACCGCGAAAGGGCGTCTTGGAAAAATGTCCAGTCAGCCAGCCAAGGTTGTCCCCGAAATTGAAGACCTTATCCAAACCAGATTGCGAAAACAGAATTGCCAAGAACAACGCGGAGAGGAACTGTGAAAAATGAATTGGGTTGAGCAGATTTTGCATAGTGTCAATCTAGAAAAGAAGGTTTCGGATTCTGGACTCTCGCTTTTGAAAGCGAGCGCTGTCATTATGTTTACTTGGGCGAAGGATTCTCAGGTGGAGGCGACGGAATCGTAAACGATGCTCCGCCCATCATCGAACCGATGCCTCCACCGCCCTTGCGTTTCTTGCTTTCAGGAAGTGGTGCGAGTTTCGCGGCAATATCAGCGCCGAGCGTCCCAGAAAGTTCTCGAAAGACTCGACGATTCTGTTCGTCGCGCTCAAACTTGATTGCTGTCAATTCTGCGGTGCGTTCGCGCCGAGCGATGGCTGCCTTTGCCGCATCCTCAACCGCGATCACATCGGGCGTTGGCTTTGATTTCACCGCGACGATTCGATCGCGAATCAAACGCGATGCAGCACGCCAATTTGTTTGGAGTGCGATCACTTCCTTACGGACTGGATCAGTCAACACCATGGCGAGCGCGCTATCGAATCGATCTGAAAGATCCGTCGCATCTTTTAGGTCTCGCGAATACAACTGATCATCCCATGCATCCTGCAATCGCTGCGCAGCTTCGGGGGAGATGCGAGACTTCAAGCGAGGAATCGCATCATTCGCAGCTGTTTGCGTGGCTTTATTCGCACGCTGCGCATCTTGTTGGAGTTTCATAAACCCCTCCATATTTCCGTCAGCCATCACGGCCTGTCCCTGCTGAATATCGCCAGCGTTCTGCTCGGCGAATTGCGGTACCGGCGCTGCAGCTTGCGCCTTTGATGACGCAGTGACGTATGCGTGCGTGCGCGATGCGAGGTCTGCGCAGACAGCGGTAAGTTCTGGACCAACGGCTTTCCAATCCGACGATGACAGCTTCGACGTAAACACGGACTGCACTGGGTCATGTTGCGAGCGGCTAGAAAAAATATCGCCACTGACGGACGCAGCGGCTCGTTCACTCTCGAGTTGACGCCATGCAGTCAACCATGAAACAACTGGGCGACCTGCCTCTGGCACGACGGACGGGAGAATCTCATCCAGCTTCGAAGTTTCAAGAGCGAGCAATTCAGCACGCAACGCTTCGCGATCGGCAACGCGTTGTGCGCGCACAGCTGGATCAACAAGCTTGATAGATCCATCAGGCCCCTGCTCGAACATTCCATCTGGCATCATCGAACTGCCCGTTTGAGATGCTTTGGCCGCTTCGGAGATTTCTCTTGCATCAGAAAGTAAATCATCGATCGCAGTCTCACTGACCGCCATCATCGTTTCATCAACACCAGCCGCGGCAAGCACGGGCTTGATGTCCTCGAAACGCATCAATTTTGGTAGTGGATTGGGGCGGCTGAATCCACCTGCGCCACCGCCCAATTCGATCGTCACGCCTTCGCCCATTCCCATCGCATCACCTTCAATCATGAATCCACCCCCCTGCATTTCGATCCCTTCAAATTCCATCCCTTCTAAGTTGAATGCCATACCGCCGGCATCGCCTAGGTCACCAACCACCATGACTGTCGAAAAGACCGCCTGAACTTCCTGCCCGCCTTGGCCTTGTTCTGCGCCAACAATTTGCACATCTTCTTGTGCCTCTTGAAGACGGATTCCAGGCTTCGATGTGACGACCTTCTTTGGATCTTGCTTTGAATCACCCTTCGGATCAAGCAGTGCTGCAATTGCAGCAGCGGCGCGGTCTGTGGCTGCAGCGCCTTTGTCTGCCTTTTCAGAACCGTCATCATTCACAGCAGTGCTGAACATGGCAAATTGATTTCCGTTCGTTGTGACAAGCGCCGACTCCTTTGCACTCGGCCACCATTCGGTAACCCAAGTCACGCAGATTGCATCGAGTTGCGTGGCAACCTCTGGAGTGATGAGGCTTGGAGATGTTGTCCACGCTCTGCTCAGTTTGCTCGGACCATGATCCGATGTTTGAAAAAATGAACCCGCATCGTTTTTCCATTGAGCAAGCAACTTTGCTTGCTCACGACCTGAAAGGAGCGGCATCATCGAATCGATTGTGCGCAGATCCAGTTCGATCGATTTGATGCGCGCCGCCGATCTTTCTGCAAGAGCTTCTTTCATGATCGCTTCGCTGACCGTTTCTTGCGCTTGAAACCATGCTTGAATATCTGCTTGAAATTGCTTTGGATCTGTTGAGTTTGGATCGGCCTGCGGTTGGGTCGGAAGCGGATGCTTTTGTTTCGCATCGAAGCGGCGCAGTGGCACATTGAGTGTTGCGTCACGCAAACGTCGCACGATTGCTTGACGCTCAACGAGATATTGATCGAGGAATGGCTTCAACACGACTCGCTTTTCTGCCGAGAAATCTGCTCCATCGACAATTTCAAAAATGTCCACTGCCTTGCGAGCAAACATTCCATCTCGCAGCGTGCTGGAGAATGCCAAGTCGCGACGAATTTCAAGCAGCATAAGAAGCTGATTGACTGCCGCGGTTTGATCAGTGCGTGCTGCACCGCGAATCGCATCGAGCAGAGGTCGCTCTGCATCATCGATGGCTTGTGCCGCTGCACGACCTTTGCTCTGGCGGGTGCGCGCTTCTTCGATTGATGACGGCTGAACACCAGCCAAGCCTTGCCATTCGATAATGAGGGCGGCAACAGAAGTGGAATATCGCTGCACATACGCTGCATAATCCGCAAGAATCTTCGCGCGCTGCGCGTCATCAAATCCAGCAGATTTCAGACGAGATTCCAGATCCGCGCTGCGAAGAGGCTCGACATCGGCGGCGCGTGCGGTGGGCGTGGAGAAAAAGGTTGCGAGCAGTGCACACATCATTGCAAGGCACCAAAGACGGGTGATTGGTTTCATGGGAAAGCTCCTTCAATTGAATTCGGCCATAACACAGATGCAAGATTGAAAACGGCTCAATTCATTTGAATATACCCGTAGCCCAACGACAGCATCAAATCGTTCGGGGATTCCAAGACATTTACCCAAACGACGACATGAACGTTATGGTGATGCCGATGGTGCAGCGGAACCGTGCTGTTCCCCGCGGATTGTCGCCAGAATGTCCGCGAGAATGCGAGGATCATTGTTTGCTCCGACATGCGCAAATTCCAACGCGGGCGTATCGACCCAGCGCAGTTCAAATCCCACTGGAGCACTGCGGTCCATACCGACGATTGAATCACCAGTTCGGCCGTAACAAATCATTTCGTACTTTGCGACTTCGAGTGCGTGGTCCAGACAGGCGATGAATTTCGATTTTTGCCGCATATCCATCGAGAATTCGCTCGACGGTCCACTCTCCGCCATCAATGCACCTTGATGCGGCGAACAAATCGTAAAGAGTGTGTGAATACGAATAGCGGGATCACTCGAGTTTGAATGGATGCCGCAAGACTCAAGCTGCGCCGAATCCATGGCAGAAAAGCGCGCAACGAGTCCGCCCATCGAATTCGCAATCACGTCGATCTCGCGATCCTTCAACTGCGCGACTGCATGAAGCACTCGCTGCCGGCACTGTGCAAAGGAAATGCAATCGCCAAACGAGATTGCGATGATTTCAGTCTCGGGCGATGTTCCCGCACGGATCGCTTTCTCAATCGCCCTCGCCGCGAAACCTGGATCCATATAACCACCAAGAATCAAGATCGATCGGGTCGGGGTGATCGGCACATCGGACATCGACTTCAGTGCCATCGCAGCCTGATCACTGGTCAATAGTTTGGGATTCGCTGGCCCGCTCGCACAGCCCACTGCGAGGAGCATCACCGAACACACGATGCTGCGGACAACTGCGGTTTCTGCTCGCCAAATCACGTTTTTATTCTATCCTTCTCTTTGTGCTCAACGAAGAAAAACAGACTCGAATCGCCGAGCCGCCTGAGCAATTTATGTTGGGAGGTTCGCGCCCTCGACTTGAAGAACTTTTTCGTGTCTTTCGAATCGCATCTGAGTTTTTACGTGGCTTTCGGAAGTTGCACTTTACGGGCCCCTGCGTAACCGTTTTCGGCAGCGCGCGATTTGGCGAAGAGAACAAGTGGTATCAACTCGCGCGCGCAGTGGGCGCAGAGCTTGGTCGACGAGGATTCACGGTGATGACGGGCGGCGGGCCTGGGATTATGGAAGCGGCCAATCGCGGAGCCCGCGACGTCCATGCGCCATCGATCGGCTGCAACATTATTCTTCCACATGAGCAAGTCGAGAATCCCTACTGCGATCGGCAGATTCACTTTCAATATTTTTTCATTCGTAAAGTGATGCTGGTGAAATACTCGTATGGCTTCGTGGTCATGCCTGGCGGATTTGGGACGCTGGATGAGTTGTTCGAAGCGCTCACGCTCGTACAAACGAAGACAATTGACGACTTCCCAATCGTCTTGATGGGACGCGGCTACTGGGACGAGCTCTTCGACTTTATTGATCGCAGACTCTTGCGCGAAGGAACGATCTCTTCCGCAGATCGTTCGCTGTACAGAATCACCGACGACCCCATCAAAGCGGCGGACTACATCAGCGAAACTGCGCGCCGAAGATTCGGACTGAAGTATGGCGAAAAAGTTCGTCGTCGATGGTGGTTGTTCGAATAAGCGGATCTTCGTCGCATCGTCACGAGTGCGAAGACGATTTCTTCTTGAGCATCACGATCACGCCAGCAATAAAAGTTGCCGCGGAAATGTATAGGTATACGAGCAACCAAGGGGCGCCTCCCCAGTTGGCAGTCGTCGGCGCATAGCTGGCAACATTTGCTGTGATTCCCCAATGCCCGATGAAATAGACAAGTGGAATAACACCCAGCATGGCAAGCGCAATCGGCCGCGCATAGAAGCCAATCAAGATCAGCACGACGCCTGTTTCGAGGTTCGAGATGCCAAAGGCACCAAGCAAACGAAGTTGATCGCTTGCCGTGCTCGTCGAGAGATCGAGTACGGCAATGTTTTTTGCGGAATAATTCAACACAATCGTGTGCATGAATCCTCGCAGCAAGTCATAAGAGCCCAAGATGATTGTGACAACAGAAACAAATACCGGAATCGATTTTTCTGTTTTCATTGAAAACATATTGTCACTCGCCCGCTCTGGTGATGCAAGTCAGCCGCCACCCGACTTGGACTCGAGAACTTCGTGCAAAAAAACTGTCCAACTTGTCGCATTTGGCGTGAGGAATTCCTGTGGGGCGGACAAAAATTTCGGGGCCTGCTTGCGAAGGTGCGCAAGAAATGCTGGTGGGATCTCGTCGATACCTCCCATCAATTTTTTTCCATATCCCGAATAGACCATCAACCCCGGGCGTTGTCCCATTTTCATCCAAGGCAACCATGGCCCTTCCCGAAACCATGCGAGAAATGTTGGAACGGATGTGAGTCTTGGATCTGAGAGTTCGTCGATGCGGGAATAAAATCCGAAGTGTTCGCTGCCGGTGTATGTCGGTCCCGTGGAGTGCTCTGGAAATTTCTCTTGGGAAATCGGATTGGGATACGCAAGCGGAACATCAAATCCAAGAATGCAATCACCACCCATCTCAAGCAGAGGGAGCATTCGCGGTTTTCCATCGCGACCCACACTGCCAAAGGATGAATTGACTGGATCATTCTGCACATTGAAAACTGCAACATCTGCTTTGGTGTAAGGATTCTGCCATCGATCCAAAATCTCTCCAGTGCGTGGATCTTTATAGACCGCATATTCCCGCGTCAACATTCGCCAACTTCCATCGGGCTGATGGACAAGGCGCGCAACATTGATGCCCTCAAATTCAAAGAGAAGGGCTGGTTTTTCCTGAGGAATCACAGCGAAAATTTGCCCCGACCACCACATCACCGTGTCCGACCCATCTGTATTGCCTCGCATCTTTAGAAATGCAGTGATGTTGTCGGACGGATTATCGAGATCAATCTTCGACTTGGCCGATTGTGGCGTTGCGGAAGAATTGATCGCGCATGAAAACATGCCAAAGATAAAGAGCGTCAGGAATGCGATTGGAAATAGTTTCAAGTTGTCTCCTGTTTGAATATGTGAATTGCATTCTACTTCTGCAGTTGAACAATCCGTAAACTTGTTTTATGAATTTACTTGTACTAGGCGGAACATCCTTCCTCGGTCCAGCGATCGTGGAAAGTGCCCCACTTGCGCAAACTGTGCGCGATACAGCGCAGTGGATGGAAAAAACTCGCCCCGATTTTGATTTCGGAGTGAAGCCTGGCGCGCCTGGAATCACTCGCGCTCGTGAGGCAGAATTGATTGCGGCTTGGAAGGCGCACACCAAGATATGAAAAGCCCAATCACATTTCGCGATGCAACTCTTGCTGATATCGATGCAGTCGTCGCATTGATTGAAAGCGCGTACCGCGGCGAAGTCAGTCGCGCTGGATGGACAACCGAAGCTGACATTCTGGATGGACAACGAACCGACATCGCTGAAATGTCCCAGATCATCAGCGGAATTCGATCACGCGTTCGGCTTGCATTTCAAAGCGAAAGACTCGTTGGTTGTGTGCGCATCGAACAAGAAGAGAATGCGGGATATATCGGAATGGTTTCGGTCAGCCCCACAATGCAAAGTGCTGGCATTGGCCGACAAGTGCTTGCAGAAGCGGAGCGAGTCATTCGTGACGAACTGCGATTAACGCGCGCGCGAATGACGGTCATCGGCCAACGCGACACGCTGATCGCGTGGTACGAACGGCGTGGATATTCGGTGTCAGGCAAGCGACAACCGTTTCCATATGGCCAACCGAGAGCCGGACTTCCAAAGCGCGCCGACCTCTACTTTGAGGTGCTGGAAAAATCGTTCGAACTCCCTCTCTGATTCATAGGTCTCAAATCAATTTTCTGGCTGACCCTCTTCGTCGGAAGCATTTGTGTTCTCTGGCTTCACAACAACCACGATTGCATTCGCTGGGGCGTAATACTTCGCAATATCGATTGTTGTGCGAGACAGACTCAGCGATACTGCGCAGCCACCAACGCGCACGCATCATCATCGAATCGATCGTCACGACGCATCTGGCTGAAGAGCGCGAGTAATTCAGATTCAGTGAGATGCTGCTTCTCAACACCCGACACATCTAAATAGACTTTGCCACGATGCATCGCGATCAAGCGATCTCCCAGCGTCGCTGCTTGCTGCATGGAATGCGTCACCATCACGGTCGTTGCGCTTGAGTGCGCCACAAGCCGCGTCGTCAATGAGATCACCAACTCCGCACTTCTGGGATCAAGCGCGGCAGTATGTTCATCGAGAAGCAACACCTTTGGACTCGTCAGTGTCGCCATCAAAAGTGTTATTGATTGTCGCTGACCTCCAGAAAGCAGACCGATCGGATCATCGAGTCGATTTTCCAATCCAAGACCAATCTGCGCCAAGAGATCCTTCCATTCACCACGACGCGCGCCACGCAACAATGGTGCGAGCGTGCGCCACTTGCCGCGCTTCGATGCGAGCGCCAAGTTTTCTGCAACCGTCAATCCAGGTGCGGTCCCTGCAAAGGGATCCTGAAAGACGCGGCCAATCAGATGCGCACGTCGATGCTCTGGCCAACGAGTGATATCTGCGTCATCAACAGTGATCGATCCACGGTCAAGATCGAATGCACCTGATATTGCTCCTTGCAGCGTGCTCTTTCCAGAACCGTTTGTTCCGATCACCACAGTGAATGATCCAGGCGCAAGTTGGATAGTGACATTCGCAAGCGCACGAACTTCATTTGCCGTGCCGAGATTAAATGTTTTGCAGACGGAATCAAGTCGGAGCATGCTTGCCTCGCTTCCTTCCCATGCTCTTCAGCCAAGTTGGTCCGACGATTGCTGCGAGCACGACGACTGCCGTGACTAACTTCAAATCATTTGCATCAAGCCCCATGCGAATAGCGATCGCTACCAAGAGGCGGAAGAGCACCGCGCCCATCACAGCGCCGATGACTGCTAATGCGATCGATCGAACGGGACCAATCAAACTCTGCCCCAAGATCACGCTCGCTAGTCCAAGAACGATGACACCAATTCCCATCTGCGCATCTGCGAAAGATTGCATCTGCGCAAAGAGCGAGCCAGAGAGTGCGACCAATGCATTTGAAAGCGCCAAGCCAAGAATCGTCATGCGATCAGTGCTCGTGCCAAGCGCTCGAAGCATGCGAGCGTTGTCGCCAGTCGCTCGCATCGCAGCGCCAAGTTCAGTTTTCAGAAAGAGCACTAAAAGTATTCCAGCCACGCCCACAACAATTGTGGTTGCAAGCAAAAGACCGAGATCGCTCGATGGAACACTCCGCCCCAGAATCGTTGTCTCTTGGCCGAACCATGCGGTGGCACCCTGCTCGAAGGGCGTGAAGATCGTGTTCGCTTTGATCGGCACATTGCTTGCGCCCATGATGCGCAAGTTGACTGAATAGAGCGCTGTCATCACCAAAATTCCAGAGAGCAGAGCATTCACCTTGAAGTGCACATGAATAGCGCCAGTGATTGCACCCGCAAGTGCGCCGCCCGTCATACCCGCGATTGTTGCCGTGACTGGATCGACGCCATCACCCAAGAGACGCGCGGTGATCGCGGCGCCTAGTGGAAACGAACCATCTGCTGTGATGTCTGGCAACTGATAAACGCGGAACGATAAATAGATTCCAAGCGCAAGTACGCCGAAAACCAAACCGATCGCAAGCGTTGCAATGAGCAGACTCATGCCGAGCCTCCCAAAGCAATCGCCCAGATCGACCCGCGCAAAAATGCGGTCTCAATGCCCTCGGCGTTGCGCAATGCGTGCATCACTGCGCGGAGTGGCTGTTCAGCGAGTAACTGTCCTGCGGCTGATGGATCCTGCGTCGAACGTGGGACGGGTCGGTACGAAGCGACCGCGACATGCGCATGAAGAAAGAGATCATCTGATGGTGCGACTTCATCGCGCATCAAAATCAATTCACTCGAGACCTCAGCAGGAAGTATTGCTCGCGACGCTGTATCGGCAGCGAACACGACTGCAACCATTGAATCGCTGCGGTGCATTGGGTCGCCTGCGAATCGCAGAGACGCACGAAGTTCCATTGGCGTCATACCTGAAGGTTGTGTGCTCCATTCGTCTGGCGAAATTCGCGACCAAGCACCGAACGCTCCAGCACATTCGCCGACAGCAATGAATGCCACTGCGCCGCCAGACACTTTCACCAACTGTCTCGCGAGCGCCGAAAGTGAGATGGACTCGCTTCCGTTCCACTCGAAATATCCGCGCATCGAAAAGGGCGCGTCGACCACAAGCGTGTTGAGCGCAATGCACGACACAGCTCCGGCATCGCTTGATGCAAGACAATCTGGGCGTGGCGCACCCGCGGGAGCGACCGCAACTGTTCCCCCAGCAACAAGTCCCTCGCCGAAGAGCCCATGCGCAGAAGCTTCGTCGGCGGCAAGTGCCATGTGGCCAATCGCCAACGTCGACGGAGTCGCGCGAATTATTCCAGTGCGAATAAATGTGGGACGCGCAACACCTCGCACTGGTTCTCGCGTCAACGTTCCAGTCCAAGTGCAATTTGTACTGAAGTCAATCGCACTTGTGACGACAGCAGTTGAGTTGGTTGCTGATGTCACTCCAAGCAGTACATCAAGCTTTGAAATCCGAAACATTTCACGGACCGGAGCGCTTGCCGCAGTCACGACCATTGCACCCTTCACCGCACGCAAACGAGCGAGCGCCTTCAGAAGCACACCAATTCCCACAGACGAAATGAAGTCGACGTTTGCAAGGTCAAGTTCAATTCTCGAACGGCCAGAACGGATCGCTTCTTCGAGCGCCGCCGCAACCATTGGAGACCATGAAGCATCCAACCGACCATTCATCACAATGAGCGCCGCATCGGTCGTCAAACTCGAAGTGATCTTCATTTCGCACTCCCCGTCGACTCGGTGACGACTCGCGCGCCATCCATCATCGGCTTGGGAAGCGTAATGCCGTACCGAGCCATACGAATTGGATTGATGAGGAGCATCGTCTCCTTTGCATCAGTAAATGGAATGCTTGCTGGCGACTGACCATGAAGCACTTTGTCAACAATCCGTGCGCTTTCACGACCGACATCTTCAAAGTCGCGCGAAACAGAAATTGTCGCGCCAGCTCTCATCGCTCCTGGCGAAAACGCGAAGACAGGAATCTTCGAACGATCTGCACTCTTGACGATTGCTGCGAAACCTGTGCTCGATGAACTATCTGATATCTGCAAGATCGCTTGAATTCCCTGCGTTGCGAGTCCTTCTGCCGCTTCGGGCAGTTCCGTCGGTCGATCAGCGGCGACAGATATCAACTCGATTCCTGCAGCGTTAAGTACGTGCTGCCATTCATTGCGGTGATAGACGCTATTCACTTCACTTGGAGCGAAGACCGTTCCCACTTTTTTCAGATTCGGTATCGCCGCCGTCGCTACTTCGAGCATGCGTGCCCAATCGCAAGTTAACTGCGCACCCGTGACATTTGGCAAGTGATCATCATTCGACTTTCCCGCTCCGGCTGCGACGCCGGATGCAATAAAAGAAAAAACAATTGGGACATTCTTGATACGTCGCAACGTTGCTTGCAATGCGGTCGTCGTGAACGGCACAACAACATCAGGCTTCTCCTCGGCAATCGCAGCGACAATTGTCCCAAGCGCACCGATATCAAGCTGCGCATCTCGGAGTTGAAGAGTGCAGTTCACTCCGTTCTTGTAACCAATCACTCCCATTTCTTGCATGAATCCTCGGTAACAATCTTCGAAATTTGGAGTGCGGTTGTACGTGAGAACTGCGATCGTTGGCATTGCGAGTGGCGCCGCATTCGCAGATGCTCCCGCTGCAGGCAGTGCAGCGAGCATCGCCCCGATCGATGGCGGCACGAGTTCTTGCACAACTTTTCGCACGATCGGTGGCGCTGGTGGGTCATAGATAGTCTCGGCGAGCGCCGCGAGTTCTGGAACGCGAATCCAGTTTTCGCCGAAGCCTGAATAATTCAACTGCAATGCGATTGGCAAAAAGTTTTCGCATGGAATATCTCGTGGTGCAACCCCCTTCAAAACCAACTCTGCGATCGCGCCCGTCGAAACACCCATCGCGCGATAATCCGCGCCATAGTTGATTGCAGCACCCAACTTCGACAACTCAGGGAAATTCGTAATCACAGGCACGTGTGCTTTGCGGCATCGATCCGTCACTGTTGGTGCGGCGGCGATGACGTTTGTATCCGCAAGAATCCAGAAGCAATCGATCCCACGCGAAATCAAAACGTCGGTCGCTGTTGCAACCTCGGAGACATTGGTGCCGTTCGCTTCGAGAAGCTCGATACCAAGTTCTGCGCATGCAGCTCTTCCAAGTTTGACGGAAGCTTCCGCATTTGACTCTGCGGGATTCCAGACACAACCCAATCGTTTCACATTTGGCGCTGAAGTATGCATCGCCATGAGTAGCAACTTTGCTGGCTGCAATGTTCCAAAGCCAGCGACATTGGTCGGTCGTGTCGAACCTTCGGTCCATGGACCCAGCGGAACTCCAAACCCAGGCGGCGAAACTACTAATCCGAACACGTGTGGCAGGCCTCGCTTATTTGCACGCAAAACAGTTTGCGTTGCGACCGTCGAGAGCGACACAATCAAGTCATAGGGCGGCGATGCACTGCACACTGCGGCAGCCATCTGCCCGAGTGTCCCAACATCTCCCTCCGCATTAAAAATGTCAAAGGTGGTTCCAGTTGACTCGCTGAATCCAGCCTCTTTCAATCGTTCGATCACACCAAGCCGCCCGACATTCATCGCATCGATCGAAGAGATTTGAATGACTGCGATTCGCCGCGGTCGCGCCGCTTGCGCCGCAGCATCGAGCGCGCCTCCCGTCGGACGTTGGATGGATCGATCGCTGAGCACGAGCACTGCAGATGCCGCAGCAATCAGGAGAATCCCAAGGATCAGACGTCGTGCGGAGTAGAACACTTCGACACGGTACACACAAACTCATAGATCATGCTCGTCAAAACAAATCGATACTCTCAAATATCTACGCGCGTGAAAATCGTTACAGTTTGATCTTGAGGTATGAGATGAAACTTGGCTTTTCCTGGGGAGTGACCATACATCAATACGAACAACCTGAGTCCAAGTGTTTCACTCAATCTTGTCGGCATTGTTGGCAAGAGGCGACTAATGAAATATGTCATCGTCTCTGGATCTATGGGAAAAGTCAGCGCACATTCAGAAAGCGTCTTGGGCACATTTGGCAACTCTGCAAATCCGTAGCAAATGTTGACTTGCCACAAACCCGATTGAATTTCTGTCGCCTGCAATCGATCGACCCTCTCAACATACGGAGTGTCCGCGGTCGTCACAGTCAGCAGAATCGTCTGCTCGAACATACAGCCGAATCGTCGGAACATTGCGATCAGCGGTCGCGGCGCTGCGCCGACGGATTCGGCGGGAAAAACGCCAGTTCCAGGCACACGACGCTCGCCTGTGGCTTTCACCTCCTCCAAAAAACCTTGCAGGCTTACCTCGCGTTTTGCCGAGCTTTGCATCAATATTTTGAACCCCTTCGACCACGACCAAATCAAGAAAAAGAGCGCGGCAGCAATCGCAACTGTGAACCAAGCCCCGTCCAAAAATTTCGTTGCGTTCGCGCTGAAAAATAATAGATCGACAATCCCGATTGGAATAAAGACAATCGCACATCGCCAGATCGGCCACTTCCAATGTTTTCGCGCAACGATCACTGCCAGAAATGTTGTGCAGACAAGCGTTCCCGTGACAGTCAATCCGTATGCGTTGGCGAGTCGAGAAGACGATCCAAAGCCAATGACTGCCGCTATCACTGCGATGTACATCAAGAATGTGACGGTTGGAATCGTGATCTGTCCACGAATTGTTTTTGAAGTGTGCAGCACCTTCATCCACGGAAGAAATCCAACGAGCATCGATTGATGCACGATGGTGTACATCCCAGAGATCACTGCTTGAGATGCGACAACCGTCGCCAATGTTGCGAGTATGACAACCGGCAACTCATATCCCAAAGGCACAAGAGCAAAGAAAGGATTCTTGGCCGCCGCAGCATTCGACAAAATCAGTCCGCCCTGTCCGAGATAGCACAGTGTTAAAGCAGGGAAAACCACGATGATCCAAGACAAATTGATCGCACGTCGCCCGAAATGGCCAAGGTCTGCATAGAGCGCTTCAACTCCAGTAATGCAAAGCGTCACTGCGCCAATAGCCGCGAAAGACTGAGCTGGAAACTTCACAGCCAACTGATATGCGTAATAGGGATTGAGCGCATTCAGAACTTCAGGATTCTTCATGATGCCATGCACGCCGAGTGCAGAAATCATCGCGAACCACAGAATCATCACTGGCCCAAATATTTTTCCAATTCCGCCTGTGCCCCAACGCTGCGCTGCAAAGAGAATTGTCAGAATAAAAAGTGCGCCTGGCACTTCATACTTTGTTGCATTTGGTGTGACCGATGACATCCCTTCCATTGCAGAAAGCACAGAGATGCTCGGCGTTAATACAGCGTCTGCGGCGAAAAGCGAAACACCAATGATGCTGACGACCATCACCAGCCGCCGCGATCGACCTTTGAGAAATCGAGTTGCCAGCGCACTGAGTGCGAGCGTGCCGCCCTCACCTTTGTTTGATGCACGCATCACAACCATGACATACTTGACCGTGACGATAATGGTCAGCCCCCAAATGAACATGGAAAGAAGCCCGTACACATGCATCGGCGTCACCGCTAATCCAACCGTATCGCCAAACGCCGTTTGCAAGGCGTACAGCGGACTCGTGCCAATATCGCCATAGATAACGCCCAGAGCGGCGATTGCGAGAACCAGAAGCGGACCCTTTGGGGACTGATTTGATTCGTTGTCGTTTGTTGAGATCAAATCCACAACAAGAGGGTAACTCAGATTATTTTTGTGTGAGAGGCACTCGAGTGCGAGGCGTATGTCCGTTGAAACGATGCAATTGTTTCATAAAGCGAATTTGAATTTCAAAAATAATTTGACAATTTTATTTTTTTGATTGCTGTACTTTTACAGTCCACTTTCTTCGCATGCCTTTGCAATGAATCAGAAAGGCTTGGGGCGTTTGGGGGTTGACGGGCAAAAATTTCACGCCACTGCGGCGAAGGCTGCGGAATAAGCCAGCCCTCCGCGGCGAAGGCCGCGGACTAAGTCATTTGATTTCAAAAAATTTCCACAGCCAGTGGGTGAAACAGCCCTGCAGCCAACAGCCTTCGTAGCCACCAAACCATGGCGGACGCCAAGGTTTGGGGAAGTAAAAAGGAACACTCATCCGCGGCGAAGGCCGCGGACTATTCCCAGAGAAAATGGAAGAGGAAAAAGAGAAAAGGGAATTACGGAGTCCTGACGGCACGGAACCCGACAACGCTGCCGGCGCCGTCCGGGACGGGGTAGCCGGAGTTGCGCTGCGAGCCACGGCAACGGTTGGAGCTGTCGCCCCAGAGGCCGCCGCGCATCAGACGACCCGTGCCCGTCTCGGGTCCTGTGGGGTTGGTCACGCTTCCTGATGAATAAGGCCCATACCAATCCTGGCACCACTCAAGAACATTGCCTGCCATGTCGTGCAGGCCTAACGCGTTGGCAAACTTGCCGCCCACGGCTTTCGTTCCATATGTAGAAGATCCTGACGCGCCATTGTTTCCTGAGTACCACGCAATGTTGCCAAGAAGTGTGTCGTCGTTTGTTCCACTTGAATATCCAGGATAACTGTGAAACGCCGTTGTTGTTCCTGCGCGATATGCATATTCCCATTCGGCTTCCGTTGGTAAGCGCAAACCTGTGACAGACATGAAACCACCTGGATTTGCGATCGCGTTCCAAGAGACTTTTTCGACAGGACGCGAGGGGCTGTCGGAGTATCCAGAGAAGGAACTCGGATTACTCCCCATCGTCGCCGTCCACTGAGCCTGAGTCACTTCATAACGACCCATATAAAAAGCCTGCGTCAAAGTCACTTGATGCGTCGGGCTTTCGATGGAAGAGCATGCATACTGCGTCGACGCGCTGCAACCCATCATG
>CAMAXY010000031.1 GCA_945862215.1 Singulisphaera sp. GP187
TTCGCCGATGGCGATGTTGGAACGGGCACGATTCGGTTCACGCTGCCAACCACTTGTGTGCTTGATACAGCAGGCGTCAACGAAAGCGAACCTTGCGGCAGCGCCGAAAATGATGGTTGCAATGCGGCAGGTCAATCTCAGCCACTTACAACGGGTTCGATCGTCGCAGGCACAATCTGGGCCGATGCTGATACTCGCGACACGGATTTCTATTCCTTCTCCGTTGCTGCGGGAAGTCAAGTCACGCTCTCCGTCAAGTCGGCTCGCTTGGTGAATGTCCTGCTTGTCACGGGCGATCTCAGTGTCGCTGATTGCGCAGGGATTTCTGTCTTGGCATCAGGCGCAGGATCGTGCCCAACCGTGGCGACTTACTGCTTGAATCCAGGCGTTTACTATGCGTATGTTAGTGATTCCGCGTTCACAGGAAATCCCTGCGGAACTGCGTTCAACAACTACACATTGAGTGTCACATCAACACCTGCCACATGTCCAATCTTGGTTTCTGGTGGTGCTGCGATCAACGGATCGTGCGCTGCGCCTGGTCCAGACACCATGACGCTTAATGTTGATACAGCCACTGTGACTGGTGGCGTGGTTGCTTGTGCATATCCCAACCCAGCATTCCCAGGATGCGCTGCAAGTGGTGGAACAGGAGCAAATTCCTTCGCTCGCGTCTTCCCAGCAGGAACAGTTGGCGGAAACATCAGTTGCATCAACTTTGGTGTCTATTGCACAGTGCGAGGTACGAATGCTGCTGGAACGGCATGCGCAACTTATTACAGCGACATTCCTCTTCCAGCGACGATCGGGATCTACCAAGATCTTGACGGTGGTACACCACGCTACAAGACTGCTGATAATGGAGCAGACGGCGGCGACTTGGCCAAGATTTCTGAGCAAGCAGTCTTGATTCCTGGTGGTGTCTATGTTGCGACACTGAACTTCGCGCAGCCAATCTGCGTTGATCAGTATCGCACCAAGAACTTGGTGGTCATCATGGATTGCCCTGATATGACTGTGGCGTCTCCTGGAGCGCACGGACTTCGTCCTGGATCGAACACAGCAGGACCTCTTGGCGGCAATACATATTGCCGACTCAGTTGCGCTGATGCTGCCCTTGCGTATGTTCTGACCGAGTCGCTCGGCGCAACATTCACTGCACCTTGGGTTGTTGCCATCAACGGCAACAACACTGCTTCTTGCAGCGCTCCACCATGTGCTGGTGATTTCGATCTCAACGGCATTCGTAATGGTGGCGATTTGGCTACCTTGCTCAGCGCATGGGGCTCTGCTGGTGGAGACATCAACGGAGACAGCATTACCAACGGCGCAGATCTCGCAGTTCTGCTCAGCGGTTGGGGCGCTTGCCCGCAATAAGTTTGTGTAGATTTTCTTCTGAGATTTCAAGCCCTCGGTCCTGTGACCGGGGGCTTTTCTTTGCAGAAGTCTTACTTAAATTCATAGGGACCGATAACTAATATTTTTGCATTTACAAAAATACTGGGATTCTTTTGCCTATTGAGTTATTGGAGGTAAGTTTCACACAATAAAAATAAATTTCGCTGTGTTGGCGAGGTCTATTTATTGCTTTTCAGTTCGAAATCACACCATTTTATAAAGGCAAATCTCATGAGGCTAGAAATAAATCTATCTTGCGCAATTGCAACAGCGCTTGTTGGAACAACAATGTTGTTCTCCAGCGCAGCGTTTGGACAATGCGATACCACTCCACCAGCAGGAACGATCGCCACCACAGATGGCTGCGCACATTTGAATGGAGAAGTTGATTCCAACGGTGGATGCAATGCAACTCCTAATTTGTTCACAGATCTTGGAACACTCGCAAGCAACGGAACTATGTATGTCTCTGGTCAAATGGGTTTGTATATCCCAACCGGAGCGACGACATACACTTCGCGCGATCTTGATTGGATGCTCGTCACTTGCTCGGGTGGAACAGTGCGTGCCGACCTGACGACACTCAATTCCACAGGGACTGGCCAAATGCCAAATTCGGTTGTTTTCATCAAGCCGAATGTGAATCTCCAAGATCCATGCCTTGGAACTTTTAATCCAACTTTTAATTCGACTCTCTGCCCAAATGCCAATAGTTTTGTAGCTCCAGCTGGAAAACACATGATCGTTGTTTCTGTTCCGTTCGACACAACTGCAACAGAGACAACAACTCAAGCCTGCGGAACGTACTTGCTGACAATTTCGCATACGGCATTCAATAATCCAATCTGCGGAACTTCGACTGCATCATGCACCGAAGTTCATGCGTCCGGTGGATGCAATATTCCAGCGTGCTGCGAAGACACTTGCAACTTCAACCCAGTCTGTTGTGAAGTTGGATGGGATCAGAATTGCGTTGATCAAGCAGTGACCGGTTGCGGTTTGTTCGTCTATTCCTGCGCACCACCGGCTGGCGCGCCTGCGAATGACTGCGCAACATCATCACAGCTCATTACTGTTGGTCAGGCGAATGTTGTCGCAAACAACACGAACGCTGGAACAGATGGTCCTGGTGCTGGTGTAACAGGGCAGTGCGCTTCGGCGTCGGGTAAGGATCTTTGGTACACGATCAAAGCACCTGCAAACGGAGCTTTGACCTTTACAGCTTGTCCCAGTGGAACTCAAACCAGTGATTCAGTCTTTTCAGTCTATAATTTGGGTTTAGATCCGGTTATGACCGCAACTCGTGCGCAAACCTTACCTACATTGTACATCGGTTGCAGCGACGATTGCTCGACAACTAATTTCGCCAGTGGTTTCACGCTCGTTGATGCAGTCGCGAACACCTACTACATGGTCCGAGTCGGAGGTTATGTGGAGGCGGGTGCTGACCCATCGACCGCTGTCACATTCTCCTTGCCGATTGTGACTTCATTTGAATATGTTGTCTTCACAACAGGAGCTCAACAATACGTTATCGCAACAGCAACGGCCGCCAACACCAACCTTGGTTTGAGTTCGGGCTGCATTACAGCCCCACCAGCAAATCAGCAACGCTGGATGGCGCAGCCTTTCTCGGTGCCTGCGACTGCAGCAAGTTATGACGTTTCCCGTATGACAGTCAAAGGATTTGTTCCAGCTGGATCTACCAATACCACACTGAATTATGTTGTTTGGAGCAGAGCAGCCGGTAATCCTGCTCCGGTCGCAGCGAATCAAGTGGTCGCTGGATCTGTTCCATTCCCAGTGGCATACGATACGGCCGCAGATAATGCAGCAACGGCGTCTCACGACATTGTCGCAGCATTCAACTTGCCTTCAGGAAACTACTACCTGACTGCGTACGCATCCAATGCAGCTTGTGCAACGGGGACGCTCTCCAACTTTGCATGGTTCATCAGTGCTTATGATGGAATCAATCTCCTCGATGCAGCTGGAGCTCCATTCAATTGGCGTTCTGCAACCTTTCCAACGCCTGGATTTGTGAAGTACACGGGTCTCAACGGCGCCTATGTCGTGCAAACAGGCGCAGATCCAAACGATCTTTACAACACCGCGTTTGATATCTATGGATCTCCAAGTGGAGTGGTCGCACCATCATGCCCAGGTGACTATGACCTCAATGGCTTCCGAAACGGTGGCGATTTGGCTACCTTGCTCAGCGCATGGGGTACTGCATCAGCTGACATTACTGGCGACAACATTACCAACGGCGCAGATCTCGCAGTTCTGCTCAGCGGTTGGGGCGCTTGCCCAATCTGAGATTGGTCTTCTAGTTTCTTCTCTTCTAGTTTCTTCTATGATTTCAAGCCCTCGGTCCTGTGACCGGGGGCTTTTTTTGGTCTATTGATCAATGGGTAACATTGCCCAACTCAGATCAGACTTCAGGAGAACCGATTGTCCAAGCTTAAAAAATATGGATTGATTACCCTTTCGGTCGCCATTGTGATTGCAATTCTGAGTGGTCGTGAAATTTTCACGGCGTTCATGGGTTGGCGTGCACTTGATGGTTTGGAATCGCGGTCGACCGCAGTTCGAGAGGGTTCTTTGAACGAGAGCGTTTCGGCGCCGGGCTTTGTCGAGCCTGTTTCCAAAGTGGATATTTCAGCTCAGATTTCCGCTCGAGTTATGGCGCTTCCGCTGCGCGAAGGCGATGTCGTGCACAAGGGAGATTTGGTTGTTCAGTTGGACGACCGCAATTTGAAAGCGGTTCTTGCATCGACCACGGCGCGGCGAGATGGCGAACGCGCACGACTTGAAGCTGAACGCGCACGTATCGAAGGTCCCAAGCAATCCCTCGAGAATGCGAAGCGGAATCTCGAGCGCCAGCGCAAACTGTTCGAGACAGGAGATGTGGCTCGTCAAGCACTTGAAGATGCGATGGTCAAAGTTCAGGAAATCGAAGCAGCGGTGGTTGGGAGTCAGAAAAACATTGGTGCTTTGGAAAGTTCGCTTGCGGCGAGTGAAGCGGAAATCGAACGCGTCCGAGAGGAAGTGTCATACGCCACTATTCGCGCACCGATTGATGGAACTATTACGAGGCTCAATGCAGAAGTCGGCGAATTAGTCGTCGTTGGAACCATGAACAATGCGGGAACTGTGATCATGACAATCGCGAACCTTGCTCGGATGCGCGTGAGAGCTCAGGTTGCAGAGGCGGATATTGCGAAAGTTTTGGAAGGACAGCCCGCAGAGATTTTCATCAATGCATTTTCTGGGCGATCATTTCACGGAGTCGTGGAAGAAGTCGCATTGCAACGAACATCGGGACAGGGATCGGCTTCGTCTGCGACACAAGGATCGGGAACGTTCAAAGTCGATGTCTCGCTCGATACAGAGGGGACGCGAATTTTTTCTGGCCTTGCAGCGAATGTTGATATTGCAATCAAGGAGCACCGTGGAATGCTGGTTCCAACGCAAGCAATTGTCGAGCGCAAGCGCGATGACTTGCCGACGGCTCTGGCAGAATCGACCGTCTTTCAAGGAGCGCAGCGTGTGGTGGCGATTGTTTTCCTTGACGAAAATGGCGTCGCTGTCGCGACTCCTGTGCGATTGGGATCGAGCAGCTTGACTGAAACAATCGTTGAGGTGGGGTTGAGTGCTGGACAGTCGGTTGTGGTGGGACCATATAAGACACTCGAACAATTGAAGGGTGGCGAGAAGCTTCGCAAGGAAACAATTGTTCCTGCGGGTGCAGGCAAAACAGCAGGCAAGACATCGAGCGTTTCGGTGAAAGTGGGAGCTTGATGCACTCATGATTCGCGTCCGCCAAATGAAAAAGATTTATCGTGTCGGCGAAGAAGAAATTCGCGCACTGCGTGGTGTTGACTTGCATGTCGGCAAGAATGAAATGATTGCAGTGATGGGCGCGTCGGGTTCTGGCAAGAGCACGTTGATGAATATCATTGGCTGTTTGGACAAACCAACAGAGGGTTCATACGAACTTGATGGACATGATGTCTCGAAGATGTCGGAAGCATCATTAGCATTGGTGCGAAACGAAAAAATCGGATTTGTCTTCCAGTCATTCGAGTTGCTTGCGCGCCAGACTGCGCTGGAGAATGTTGAATTGCCGCTGATTTATTCGCGTGAGGCAGGGCTGACAAGCCGTGAGCGCACGCGGCGCGCGCTGCATGCGCTGAATCGAGTTCGTCTGGCTGATCGAGTGAGCCATCGGCCAAACCAACTTTCTGGTGGGCAGAAACAGCGTGTCGCGATAGCGCGTGCGATATTGAATAAGCCTGCGATCTTGATGGCCGATGAACCAACGGGCAATTTGGATTCGGTGACAACCACGGAAATCATGGAGATTTTTCGGCAGTTGCACGCTGAAGGCCAGACCGTCTTGATCGTCACCCACGAGAACGAAGTCGCTGCGTATTGCCAGCGAGTCATTCGTCTGCGAGATGGCTTGGTGCTCAGCGATTTGCCAGTCGCGCAAGATCAGGCCGGTCAGGTGATCGCATGATCCTGAGTCCATATTTTTATTCTCAGGCAATCAAGTTGGCATTGAGCCAGATTTGGGCGAATCGCAAACGAAGTTTGTTGACAGCGCTTGGAATAATTGTTGGAGTGGCAAGCACGACATCAGTGATTGCAGCTTTGAGTGGATTGAAGACGAGCGTGCTGACAGAATTCGAATCGTTTGGCGCAAATCGAATCTATGTTTTCCCAGATCGGCCAGACGATAAGCCGAGGAATCTTTACCCTCGCGAAAAGATTCGGATCAAGCCGTGGGAAGTGCGAGAATTGCAAGCATCGTGTCCTTCGCTGCGAGCGATCACGCCAGTGACTGAGTTTGGAGTTTCGATTGCCAGCGATGAAAGAGAACTTGATGGGATCACTGTTGTCGGTATTTGGCCTGATTGGCACGAAGCTGAAAATCGCCGAGTGATCTCAGGAAGAAAGTTCAACGGAATTGATGAGGTTGGCGAGCGGCAAGTCTGCTTGCTGAATGAATCTGCAATCGATGAATTGCGATTGCCTTCGGATGCGGTTGGGTCGCATATCTTGGTTGACGGTCGACGATTTCTTGTGGTCGGAGTGATCGAGACCTTGCAAGCGCGCATGTTCGGGGGTGATTCGAATACGGCAGAATTATTTATTCCATTTTCAGTCGCAATCAAATTGCAGTCGACAGAGTTTTTTTTGCGAGTCGTAGCATTAGCCAAGAGCGCTGAAGTTTCTGAAGAAGCAAAGTCCGAAATCCAGCGGACAATGCGGCGTATTCGCGGCATTCAGCCAGGAGATCCAGACACATTTCGTGCGGAGGCGATTGACAGATACATCGATCAATTCAAGACGCTGGCGTCTGGGATCACTGCGATTGCGGCGGGAATCGTTGGTATCAGTCTGCTTGTTGGTGGAATTGGAATTATGAACATCATGCTGGTGTCTGTTTCTGAACGCACCCGCGAGATCGGTCTTCGCAAGGCAGTCGGCGCGACTCCTGCTGCGATCATGATGCAGTTCTTGTTGGAGGCGATGGTTTTGTGTTTGGCGGGTGGACTTGTCGGCGTCATCATTGGAAAATTATTTGCGATTGGATTGACATTGATTCCTGGTGCGCGACTAGAGAATGCAGATGTTCCGATGTGGGCCGTGTTTTTGAGCTTCGCCTTCAGCGCTGCAGTTGGGCTGGGCTTTGGATTCTTCCCTGCGCTGAAAGCTTCACGATTGGATCCCATCGAGGCGCTTCGCCATGAATGATGCGTCCAAGATGATGAATGCTCGTCGTCTGTTCTGCGCTTCGATCTGTGTTGCAATTGTCTTTGCGATCGGATGCCAGAATGAACTTTTTTCGCGAGAGGAGGAGATCACTGGACCTCCGACAAGCACGAAAGATATTGGCGCATTTGATCCCGCTGTGAATTCCGATATTGCGCCCAAATCGCTTGACGAGGCAGTCGCCGAAGCGAGAGCGAAGGGATTTACACCGCCGAGCTATCCAGTTCGAACGCAGATTTCAGTTGCGCAAGTTCGCTCGAGTGCGCTTGCAAACAATTTGGATTTGCGTGTTGTGCAGTTTGACCCTGCGATTGGTGTGACTGCGATCGATAGAGAACTCGCGAAGTTTGAGGCACTTTTGACTGGGGGTTACACCAAGAACACAACTGGAGTTCTGACTCAGTTGGAAGAAGGATCGCCAACAGATTCGAGCAGCGCAAATCTTGGAGTCAGCGTTCCGCTTGCAACTGGTGGAACTGTGACGACTGGAACCTTGTTCAATCAATTTGATACACAGTCAATTCTCGCTCCGGGAATTTCTCCATATCAAGCAGGAATGCAGGCTTCGATTTCGCAGCCGCTGCTTCGAGGGGGAGGCATTCGCACCAACACGGCTTCGATTCGCATTGCGAAGTATCAGGGACGCATTATCGATTCTCGCACCAAGCTTCAGGCGATTCGAATACTTGCGGATGCAGAGAAGGCATATTGGAATCTCTACCGCGCATCGAAACAGTTGGAGGTTCGTATCCGTCAATATGAAGTTGCCGCGACTCAGTTGGCGGAGGCGCGCAGACGCGTCGAGCAGGGGCTTGCTCCTGAGATCGAGGTGATGCGAGCGGAGAGTGGGCTGGGCGGGACGCTTGAGCAGGTCATCATCACCGATAATGTGCTTCGATTGCGACAGCGGGATTTGAAACGCTTTATGAATGATCCTCGATTGCCTGTGGAAAGTCCGACGGCAATCGCCCCCATCACAGATGCGGCGCCCGTCAGTCTTCGCTTCGACGACCAGAAATTGGTTTCGGATGCAATGGCGGGGCGAATGGAACTCTTGGAACTCGAACTGCAATTGCTTGTTGATGCAGAACAAATCGATTTGGCGCGCAATGCAGCTTTGCCCAACTTTGTGGTGGGATATCAGTACCAATTCTTGGGAGATGATTCGTCGCTGGGATCTGCGTATGGAGCAATGGGTGATGCTGACGGAGCGATCTTTACTGCGACGGCAACAGTGCCGCTTGGAAATGAAGCTGCAAAGTCTGTGATCAGTCGAACCATCTTGACGCGGTTGCAGCGATTGGCAAGTCGCGAGGCGCGTCGTCAAGCGATCACGCAAGAAGTTCTCAATGCTGCGGATACGGTCGAAAACACTTGGCGAAGAATCTTGGCAGCACGCTTGGAAAGTGTTTTGGCTGGGCGAACATTTGATGGAGAAAAGCGGCAGTTTGATGTAGGTCTTCGCACGAGCACAGATGTGCTGGATGCTGCATCGCGATTGGCGAATGCGCAGAGTCGCGAAGTGGATGCACTTGCAGGTTATGAAATTTCACTGATTGATCTCGCATTTGCGACAGGCACAACGCTTGGAAGTTCAGGCATCGTGTTGCCGGATTCGATTGATCCCGCTTCGGTGCGTTGAGAATCTCATTCGCACGCGTCAATATGGCAGCGAGTCTTTGACCGCAGTTCGAAGAATCATGAACGCACGCCAAGTCAGATCACGCAATCGCAAATCGACAGTTTCATCACTCCAGATTTTTCGAAACGCCTCTTCGAGCGCGCGGTCTGACTGGCGACTGATTCGCCTGCGATGATGGACAATCGAAGATGCGATCGTCAAGCCATAATAGACCGCACCCAATGACTGATCGTCCAAGGTTTCGCCTTCGAGTCGTAATTGTTTGAAGGCATCTTTGTATGCGATGAGCGTTGCGATTGGTGTATCAGATGCGATGAGCGAATCAATGGGGCTTGTCGCTTTGGGATCAATTTCTTGTACAAGCCATTTCACCAAGGTGTGGGAAGGGGAATGGTCCGACTGGAGAATCCACTTGAACGGCAATGCGAATGTTTTCTCTGGATCGTTCATCGCGTTTTTCTTTCAAGAGCTTGTAACAGCGTTGATACTTCGCGGTGAATCATGTCTGGATCATCATCGAAGTTTCCAAGTTGCTCCATAAGAGCAGCGACGAATTTTCGTTTCATTCGAACGAGTGTGTTTGCCACCTGAGCGGGAGATGTCAGCGACCACTGTTTCATGAATGTTTCGGTGGAGATAGGTTCGGCTCCAGTTCGCATTGGTTCAAGGATGCGTCGATTGAAAATATCCCACTGCACTTCCTGACTATTGACAATCGCCCATTCGCGAACGACAGATATTGCTTGATCGATCATCATTGTGGCCCATTGTGCATGAAAGGCATGTTCTGGCTCATCGAGATTCAGGTCGGCATTTTTGTCACCGCTTCTGACGTCATCATCAAGTGAAAAGACATTGCTATTCGCTGGCTTTCTTGTCGGAGATTTTCTTCTGCGAAGTTCATCGATCGCAAAGTTGCGGACAGAAGTCAGGAGGAGGGATCGAAATCGTCCTCGTTCAGGTGCAGCGCGTGCGAGAAGATCTCGTTCGAGCATGACATCACAAATGAAAGCTTGGGTGACATCATCGGCTTCAGCGTGAGAAATGCCACTTTTTCGAACGAACGCGTGAATCGCCGGCCAATATCGCCGCGCAATACCTTCGCGGCTTTGACCAGCCGTTGGCGAGTTTGATGCTGCGTCAATAATTGTTTTCCAATTCGTCTGGCTTGCGCCTGCAGAGGAATTGCTGGATCTGTTCAGTTCGGTGTTCTCGTTTTCTGAATTCATGATCCACCATTTGATACGAAGGCGAGCGTGAAACTAATAGCCAAATCAGGGCGCGCAGGCGAGCGTGAAGCTAGCGAGCGCGAAACTAGTCCAGCGAGCGCAGGCGCCCGTGAAACCAAAATCGGAATCAGGGCGCGAAGGCGCCCGTAAAACTAGCCCAGCGAGCGCAGGCGCCCGTGAAACCAAAATCGGAATCAGGGCGCGAAGGCGCCCGTATAAATCAGTCCAGCGAGCGAAGGCGAGCGTATAAATGGAGCCGAGGGGAGTCGAACCCCTGTGCCGATCCATATGAAAAGCCGCATCTACGCGTGTAGCCGTCCATTCAATCTCGGTCTGCGCTCCGTTGGACGGCGGCGTGCAGCAAACCTTGGCACGCAATTTTCTCGTTCCTCCACGGCGTGCCAGCCCTTTGGAACCAGTCCGATTTGTGTCGGCCCCCCGCCTCATCGGACGTCAGGCGGGGTGACCGCGTGGCCAAATTAGGCCGCGAGTGCGTACTGCGTGTTTGCAGACGTGTTTTGCATCCTTTTTACGTGGCCTGGATGCTCCACGACGCGCGACGACAGACCATGCTGGCCGGTCGAAGCCAATTCGGCCCCGATTGTCAAAGATCAACCATAAGCATACGTTGTCAGTAACTTTTTTGGGTCAAACTTATTCAATTTACGCTGATTTTTATCTCTCATAAATTGTCGAATGAATCATTTCTGTGACCTATCCTTATTCACTCATGACGCGATCTCATTCAATTCTTTGCGCAATTGGAACAACGCTTGCGCTGTTCATTCTCCCATCGTGCGAAGTATCTGATGCTCGTGCCGATGAAACGGTGAAGCAGACTCCGTCAGATTCCAAATCACAACAGGACACGAAAGAAATGACAACGAAATCGACTCTTACTACCAAGCGAACCTATTCCAAATCTGGTTTCGATATCACGCCACTTTCCAAAACCGAGATCGCAGAGTTGGCCAAGAAGTTAAGCCCTGAAGCATTTCGCGTGACACAGAACTCTGGAACAGAACCTGCGTTTTGCGGCAATTTGGTTGACAACAAAAAGCAGGGGGAATACTGCTGCGTGGTTTGCGGACTGCCGCTTTTTTCCAGCGATAGCAAATTCAATTCAGGAACTGGATGGCCGAGTTTCTTTTCGCCAGTCGATCCTGCGCATGTCAGCGAAAAAGTGGATGGCGCCCATGGTATGGAACGAACCGAAATTAACTGCGCGCGGTGTACTTCGCATCTTGGTCATGTCTTTGAGGACGGCCCCGCGCCAACAGGATTGCGATATTGTCTCAATAGTGCAGCACTTGTTTTTGTAGAGAAAGGAACGAAGATGCCAGCGACAAGCGAACCAATCAAGAGTGAGACTGCATACTTTGCAGGAGGATGTTTCTGGGGAGTCGAGCACATTTTCCAAGAAGCCCCTGGAGTGATCACCGCCGAGAGTGGATACATGCAAGGGACCAAAGACAATCCGAATTATGAGCAAGTCTGCACTGGTGATACTGGACACGCTGAGAGTGTGAAAGTGGTCTTTGATCCGACAGTGATTTCCTTTCGGCAACTCGCGGAAGGTTTTTTCTTGATGCACGATCCCACGCAATTCAATCGCCAAGGGCCAGATTCTGGGTCGCAATATCGCAGCGGCGTTTATTGTTCGACGCCAGAGCAACTCGCGCAAGCCAAAGATCTCGTCGCAAAGTTGACCAGCGAAAAGAAGTTCAGCCGTCCGATTGCAACTGAAGTTGAATTGGCAAAGAAGTTCTATCCAGCCGAGGATTATCACCAGGATTATGTGGATAAGACGGGGCGTGTTTGTCACGTTGGAAATCCGTGGCCTCAGGTCTTGGGCGCGGCGAAGTGATTTGCGTTGTCGCAATTGCGCTGATCAAATTTTCGTCGCTGATCCTGGCGCAAACGCCATCCGCGCCTGTTCCAACTTCTGATTCACCAATACTCAAGTCGCTCGAATCTGTGCCGAGTGCACTTCGTTTACGTGAGTGGCACGACTTACTTGGTGGCGAACCACATGTTGCAGGAACAGATGGCGATGCAAGAGAGATTCGAAGAATCGATTTGGCATTTCGCAAGATGGGATTGATGGTGGAGACGCATGAATTCTGGCCGCTTCTTTCCAAGCCAATTTCAGCGCGAGTTGAGATCGTTGATAAAACTGATGATGCTGACGCAAATCCAACGGCTCCGTCAACTCGTCGTGGCGTTCTTTCGGTCATCGAAAAAAATCTCGCCGAAGATCCAGCTGCGGCGCATTCAGACCTGACGTGGGGTTGGAATGCATACAGCGCATCGGGTGATATCACCTGCGAAGTCGTGTATGCAAATTATGGAACACGCGAAGACTTTGCACGATTGAAAGAACTCGGTGTGGATGTGAAAGGCAAGATCGTCATCGCGCGATATGGCGGAAATTTTCGGGGATATAAAGTGAAGTTTGCGCAAGAAGCGGGCGCTGCAGGACTCTTGATTTATATCGATCCTGCAGACAGCGGATTCAAGAAGGGCGATGTCTATCCAGCAGGACCATGGGCGAATGACACATGCATTCAACGCGGATCGATTGTGAGTCTTCCATATCCAGGTGATCCACTCACGCCTGGAAAACCCGCTACAAAAGATGCAGTCCGTCTTGATCCAGATGCGATCGACCTCCCCAAGATTCCTGTACAGCCCATTGGATATGGTGCGGCGGGACAGATTCTTGCCAAGATGACAGGCAGTGAAGTGACTGACGCTTCGTGGCGCGGAGGGCTTGCGATGCCGTATCGCATTGAAGGTGGTTCAGCGCTTCAAGTGCGAATGAAAGTCGAACAGAAACGAGAAATTCGTCGCACTGCAAATGTCATTGCTCGTCTGAAGGGGAGCGCCAACGATGGATCGTTTGTTGTGATTGGTTGCCATCATGATGCGTGGGGATTTGGCGCGGCAGATCCACTTGCAGGAACAATTGTTTTGATGGAAACAGCGCGCGCCTTTGCAGAGTGCGCTGCGAAGGGCTTGTTGCCAAAGAGCGACATCTTGTTCTGTGCTTGGGGCGCGGAAGAATTTGGCATCATCGGGTCTACCGAATGGGTCGAGTCGCATGAAGACGAATTGGTAAATGCGAGCGCGTATATCAATTTGGATATGGCATCGATGGGACTCAACTTGGGAGTTGGTGCATCGCCATCTGTAAAAAATGCTGTTGCGAAAGCGTGTGGTGTTGAACCTTCGAAAATTGGAATGATCGGTGGTGGAAGCGACCATGTTGGTTTTCTCTTTCGATGCGCGGTGCCATCAATCACGATCAGTGCCGGCGGTGCTCCAGGAACCAGCTATCACTCGAACTATGACACAGTTGCTTGGTATCGAAAGAGTGTCGGCGAGGACTATTTCAGCGCAATGATTGTCACGCGCGCGACTCTTGCAACAGCGGTCGAAATTGCAGACCGCACCGTGCCGCCAGTGTCAGCGCTTTCGTTGATCGAAGTGATCCGCAAGAATTGCGCAGATCTGCAAGCGGCAATAAAAAGTCATCCTGGAAATGAGGATGCGATGCGAATTGAAGCAGTCCAGCAAGTCGATGATTGCTTTGCAAAACTGGAAGATTCCGCTCGTGCATTCGATGCAAAGGTGATGGGCGCATCTTCACAAGCTGATGTTGCATCCGCACAAATTCTCGCTCGGCGTGCGCGCGCGATCGATCGAGCGCTCTTGGATGAATCTGGACTTCCGGGTCGTCCATGGTTTCGGAACCTTTTAATCGCTTCAGATCGCGATAGTGGGTACAAGGGGTCTGCACTTCCGTCGTTTGAGGATGCGCAGGATGGTGCTGGGGCGACAGAGGCTGCGGAGAGACTTTGCGCCTCTGCGCAGCGACTGGCAGAGGTCTTGTCCGAAAAATGACGCTGCCTGTCTAGTTTTATCGAAATAGCTCGTTTTTCTTTTGGAAATGATAAATCAAAGGCTATAGTTGAATACGTTTCTATTCGAAAAACACTCACGAAAACTCTTCAAGAAAAGAACAAATGCGACTCAATAACGCTTTTATCGTTGGACTGGCCACCATGATTTGCTCCTCCTCTTTTGCCGGTGTCACTGCGATTAAGCCGAAGTTGGTTGTGACGGGTTTGTCGTTGCCAACCTGCATTACAAGCGCTCCTGGCGATAAGACCCGCCTCTTTGTGCTTGAAAAGCGCGGAGCGATTCGCATCATCAATCTGACCACTGCAACTCCAACTTTGGTTACGACGCCATTTCTTGATATCGATGCGATAGTCAGTGGAAGCCAAACTGTGGGTGACGAACAAGGAATGCTCGGCTTGGCATTCGACCCGGGCTATTCAACGAACGGTCAGTTCTATGTTTATTACACGGGTACGGGCACGAACAACCTCGCGCGCTACACGGTTTCTGCGAGCAATCCGAATATTGCCAATACCGCAGGCGTGGTGATGATGACTTGGGCAGATTCGTTTTCGAATCATAATGGTGGATCCATTCAATTCAAACCTGGAACCCGCAATTTGTATATGGGAACTGGCGACGGTGGAAGTGCGAATGATCCCTCTGGCAACAGCCAGAATCTTTTGAGTCGCCATGGCAAGATGCACCGAATTACTCCGACGGTCGGAGGCGCGAGCCCGTATTACACAATCCCATCTGATAATCCATTCGTTGGAGGTTCAACGACTGCTGACGATACTGTTTGGTCTTACGGTCTTCGCAATGCATGGCGCTCTTGCTTTGATCGCGCCAATGGCGATCTGTATATCGCAGATGTCGGCCAGAACGCTATTGAAGAAGTGAACTATGAACCATCGAGTGCTGTTGGTGGCCGCAATTATGGATGGCGCTGCACCGAAGGAACGAGTTGCACAGGTCTGACTGGTTGCACATGCAATGGCACGACGCTGACTGCGCCTGTGCGTACATATGCCCATAATTCAGCGGGCGGATACAGCATCACGGGTGGAAATGTCTACCGCGGATGCGCGATGCCTGACATGCAGGGGATCTATTTTTACGCCGATTATTCAACCAATAACTCGTGGTCAATGAAGATGGTCGCTGGAGCCGTGACCCAATTTGTGACTCGTAATAGCGAATTGCAAGTTGCCCTCGGAGGACAAACAGTCAATCAGATCAGTTCCTTCGGCGAAGACGATAATGGCGAGATGTACATCGCCGATCTTGGCGGGCAGATTTATAAGATCGTGCCAGCAACTGGAGAAGTGGTTTGCAATCCACCGCCGCCTGTGAACCCAGCTGATTTGAACCTTGACGGTTTCATTAATGGCGCAGATTTGACCATCTTGCTTAGTTGTTGGACGACACTGTGCGGAGATGTCAATCTTGATGGATACACCGATGGTGGCGACTTAGCGGAATTGCTAAGCAAATGGGGTACATGATTCAAGCGAGATTCCTGCAGAAAAATTGAAAGTCAAACCCTCGGCATTTGCTGGGGGTTTTTTTCTGCCTGGAAAATTTATGTGCGACCGTTGGCTTTCGCCCGCACTTTCAGATTGATCATTTCGATCATCAGCGAGAACGCCATCGTGAAATAGATCGCTCCCTTTGGAAAGGAGACATGAACAGATTCCAGAATCAGCGCAGCGCCGATCAGCACGAGGAATGAAAGCGCGAGTGTCTTGAGAGTTGGATGACGCTCGATGACTCTGGAAACTGCTCCTGCAAAGATCATCATCACCAAGACTGCCAAAATGATTGCGGAAATCATAATGGTGAGATTGTTCGCCATGCCAATCGCAGTGATGACCGAGTCGATTGAGAAGATGATGTCCATCAAACAAATCTGAGCAAGGATGAGTGAAAGTGCAGCGCGCTTGGCGGTGGGCTTGGAAGATTCGTGTGGCGATTCGACTTGATGATGCATCTCAAGAACAGCTTTGGTCATCAGAACAAGGCCGCCGATTCCCAACACAAGATCGCGAACGCTTGGCTCGAAAGAATGGCCCATGACAGACATAGCAAAGAGGGGAGTCGTCAGTTTCGAAAGCCAGTCGATGCACAGCAAGAGCAGAATGCGAATTCCCATTGCCAACGCGAGTCCCCAGAATCTGGCAAGTTCTCGCTGTTTTTCTGGCAAGCGACCACACAGAATTGCGATATAGACCACATTGTCGATGCCCAGAACGATTTCCAGACCGCTGAGCGTGACAAACGCGATGAGGTTGTCGAAGGTGAAGAGTTCCACTGAGTTGGGCGTACGATATGGAAACTATGACTTTGATGCGTTCGTTGCTATTCATTTTGCTGATTCACTTGATTCCTATGGGTATCAGCCCTGTCAATGCTTCTCCAGTTCCATTTTTGCAATCCCAACAGCAAACGACGCCTCCCGCTCCAGTTTCTATCGAGCCACCAATGGTGAACTTTGGGAAAGTCAAGCCAGGATCGAAGCTTCCTGCGAAGTTTGTGATTCGCAATCTTGGCTTGCAACCGCTGACGATCAAGTCGGTGGTTCCAAGTTGTAAATGCACTGATGTGAACATTCTTGCTGGAACGGTGATTGCGCCAAATGCATCCGTTGAATTGCTGGCGACCCTTGATGTCCCAGGAACGCCTGGCGAAAAAGATGCGAAGGTCTTTCTGACTTTCGAGGGATATGGTGCTCCACAAATGGCGATGTTGAAAGCTGATGCAAGTCTGCCGATCCGCGTGACTCCTGCATATATCGATGCGCTGAAAGCTGTCGTTGAAGGAACGATCGTTGTTGCAAGCGATGACGGCAAGCCATTCCACATTCTCAGCGCAGGGGGAATCGCGCCGCGATTTGTCGGATTTGATCCAGCGAAAGATGCGCCGAAAGATTCGTACACGCTGCGATGGACTGTCCCCAATACAAGTTGCGAGACGATGCCACTCTGGTGGATCGTCGAGACTGATCGCGCTGATTGCCCTTTGGTCGCGATGCGCATTCGACATGAATGCACGGGATCGAAAGCGGATCCGACAAAAGCAGATCGATATTGGTTCATCCCAGAACCTCTTGCAGTTGCAGGACGATTGGGAACAGGGGAATCCATTGTGGTCCCTATGGTCATCGAGCATTACAACCCGAAAGAACGCGGCAAGATCATTCGCCCAGAATGGTCGCAGGTCAAGAGCGTTCGATCGCTTTCGCCGCAGATCACCGCAACACTTGAGGGACTTCGGCCTGGCAATAAAGACGATGTTGCAGTGTTGATTCGTATCGCGCCAGTCGCAGGTGTCACTGGAATTCTGTATGCGCCAGTCGAAATCGAAACCGCAACGGGTAAAGGTGTGTTTGCCGTTTCGATGCAGGCGTATGCGAAGAGCGAGAGCGTGAGCGTGAGCGGGAATAAAAAAGAGTGACGGCACTTCCTGACTTAAACTTTCTTGATGCTGATGCGATGATCGATTCGTTCGAGCGCGCAGCGGAGGCGATGGAGGCATCGCCGCTGCGCCGAGGGTCGACGGTACATCTGCCTGCTCGTGGAAGAATTTTGGCAACAGGCGATATTCACGATTTCCCAGGACATCTTGAAGCGATTGTGCGTTTGGCAGAGTTGGACGAATCGCCTGATCATCATGTCATGCTGCACGAATTGATCCACGGGGAAACACTTGTTGGTGGTATGGACATCTCGTATCGCAACTTAGCAATCGTTGCTGAATTGGCAAGTCGATATCCGTTGCAAGTGCATCCTCTGCTTGCAAACCATGAATTGGCGCAGTGCCACCGCATGAGTGTCAGTAAGGGCGGTGGTGATCAAGTCGCAATGTTCGATGATGGGCTGGATTATGTTTTCAACGACCGTGCCGAAGAAGTTGCAACTGCGATTCGCGAATTTATTCTGGCAATGCCGCTGGTGCTTCGCGCCGAAAATGGATTGTGGTGTTCACATTCAGTTCCAGGCAGAATGGATTTTGACGAGAGCGCACTCGAGCGTGCATTGGTTCTGGAGGATTATCAATCGCCCCGTGGAACTGCGTGGTGCATGGTCTGGGGTCGACTGCAAGATCCAACGCATATTCAAGCTCTTTTGAAGCGCTTTGACGCCAAAATGTTTGTCGTAGGCCACTGTCATGCGGAGATGGGAATCGAAAGCCCAGTCGACGGACTTGTTGTGATCAATAGCGATCACGCGCGTGGCGCTGTTGTGAGAATCGAACTTTCAAAGCCATTGCCTTCTGCGGATGAAATTGTGAAGTCTGCCATGCCGCTTATTCTCTATCGTGCGTTGTCTTAATGCACGGAATTCTTGCAATCGAATCGAGTCAGCGTGCGATCTCTGTCGCGATTCGTTGTCGCAATGGATCGATCGTGCAGCAAAATCCAAGCGGTGATCCGCGCGAGAAAGATCTCTTGTTGCCAGCAATTGTTGCGCTGTGCGCAGATGCAGATATTGCTCGCAGCGATCTGCGCGCCATCGCCATTTCGACTGGGCCAGGAGGTTTCACTGGACTGCGTGTTGGAATTGCGACAGTAAAGGGAATGTGCGAGGCACTTTCGATTCCGGCGATTGATGTTCCATCCGCAATTGTCGCAGCGATGGGAGTGCGATCGCAGTGGTGGCCGCGCGCGCGCCAAGTTGTCGTTGCTCTGGCAGCAAAGGGCGATGAGTGTTGGATGACAACAATGGATGCAGACGAGGCAGGAGAACTTTCGGTGCGAAGTGCACAGTGGTCGCAGTGGAGTGTCGAGAATGCGATTGGATTTGGAACTGCGATGGTTTTGATTGCTGATGATCATCTGCCTGCGCAGATTCGCCAGCGCGCGATCGACACGGGGATGACGATCTTGCTGCCGACTTTTCAAGCGAGTGATTGTTTGGCAGTCGCAGAAGCGATGCTGCTTCGAGGCGAAGTGAGCGATTCTGTGGGGTTGCGTGTGCGTTATCCACGCGAGCCAGAAGCAGTCACCATTTGGCGCGCCCGATATCCAGATGGATTTACGCCGAAAAAGTGAATTGAAATCAAGATGGGCGCAAGATGTGCGCAAGATGGTTCAAGGCACTCATAAATCTGACCGATTGGTCAGATGAGGAGTCAATTTATGAAACGTACGAGTCAACTTCAGCGAGTCAAAGGACAAATCAATGGACGCGCAAATGTTTTACTTGTTGGCCAAATGCTTTGGCCAACGAGTTGCGATGCATCGGATGCGCTGCAAGTCACACTGAGAACTGCGCGCGTTGACCGAGTTCAATCTGCAAGTGATGCGATCAGTTGGATACGCGGTCGTTCGATTGACATGATCGTGATCGATCACGCAATGATCGGCGAACGAACTGCGCGGCTTGTGGCCACTTTGCGCGGAGCTTTTCCATCTGCTGGAATCGTTCTTGTTGGCGAACTTCCGTCGGCAAACATCGTTGCAGAATTTTTCAGAATGAATATTACCGATTGGATCGACACTGAACATTGGGCAAACCAGGCATCGATCTCAAATCGAGTTGCGAGCGAGATCGAGAAGGCGATGATCGATCGCGTCAGCTGCGAGCGATTGGTGGTCTTGGAAAATGCGTACCGTCGATTGACGCAGGAAAGAAAGTCCCTTGAGGAGAAACTTGGCGGGGCATGCGCAAATCTTGCAGGCGCAGAGGAGAGCGCGCGTGATCGAGAGGGAATCGCGGCAATGCAGACAGAATGCCGAATGCTCTTGGCGCAAGAAACTGAAGTCGAATCCATCGTCGAGTTGAGCACGCAATATTTGATTGCGCGCGTTGGCCCGACCAACGCAGCAATTTTTCTGCAGGATCAAGGGCAGTATCGTCTTGCGGGATATGTGCGCGATGACCTTGCGCGCCGTGCTGCAGGTGGTTTGGTTGATCATCTGGCAAGTCTGTGGTGTGCGCGAATTGCCGCGCATTCTGGAGTTGTCCGATTCGGCCCAAGCGAGCCGCCATCTGCAAGATTTGCGGAATTTGCAGGAGTTCTGCCTGGGAGACATGTCTTTGCATTCGCTTGCCCAAATTTGGATTCGACGACGGGTGGTCCAGTTGTGGTTCTCTTTCGCGATGGGCAACGACCATTTAGTAGCGATCTGCAAAAAGTTGCGCTTGCAGTTGGTCCGGCATTCACAAGTGGTTTGGCGCGAGTGCGTCGCATTCTGACGCGTGCACAACCAGAGTGGCCGAAGGAATCACCCGATAGATTCCCCGACATTTCACCCGACATTTCACCAGGCTCGGTTGATTAAGAAGCAATCGGTTGCGTTGATAACGACGCAAGAATCGTGACGCCTCCGACAACTCGGTCGCCCTTCTTGACACGAATAACATTCGCGTCGCGTGTGGGAATAATCAGTTCGGTTGTTGATCCGAACTTGATCATTCCAAAGCGTTGCCCGCGATTGAAAGAATCTCCTTCGGAAATCGGGCAGACGATTCGTCTTGCAATTGCGCCAGAGATTTGCTTGACCCCGATGCGATCCCCAGCACCGTTCTTGATGATAATCAAATTGCTTTCGTTGACTTTCGCACTTTGCTCTGATCGAGCATCGAGGTATTGTCCAGGAGTGTGCTTCATCGAAACAACCGTCGATGCGCAAGGCATTCGATTGATGTGAACATCGAGAACGCTGAGAAAAATTCGCACGATGGTCGCGGGTCCGTTGGTTGCAGGATGATCTTCGACTGTCAGAACAGCAGAAACAACGCCATCCGCAGGGCTGACAAGATCTGCGGGATCATTGGTCGCAGGTTTGCGAAAGAGAGGGTCTCGGAAAAACGCGGCGGCGGCGAACCAAAGAATGCCAACGACGATCATTACCCACCAAATAGGACCAGTAAGAATAATGATTGCACACGCTGCTGCGGTTGCCAAGCCCCACTCGCGAAGTCCGTATGAAGTAAGAATCACTCGATTGACTTGCCCACGAAGAATCCGATGCCGCCGGCAACCAGAGTTGCAATCGCCAGACCGCCGCACCACATCATTAAATCTTGAGTGATCATTCCTGCGAGTGCGGAACCTCCGCCCATGCGTGTTCCCATCACGACGAGTGTTGCCAAGATGATGGCAACGAGGGTTCCAACCATCAGCCCTAGTCCCATTCCGCTCATTGCGCTGTCGACGCGTTCGGCTTGCATCATGACCATTCCGCCGCCTGTGGAAGTAGCAGCCATCGGAACAGATGAGTTTTCTTGGTCAAAGCCATCCATCTCGGTTGGTTCTGCGAAAAGTCCGCTTCCGCCACCAAGTGATGCGCCAGTTCCAAATGTATCGTCCCCGCCGTCGTCAAGAAGTGCGGCTCCAACGGAAGATTGGTCAGAGTCGGTGGAATCATCAAGCATTCCACTACCAGATCCAACAGTTTCAAGCGAGAGACTGCCAGAGCCTGAGAGTCCATCATTGTCTAAAAAATCCTCATTTTCCTGATTAGCCTTTGGACGGCGATTTGGAGGCGGGCTCATTGAACCGCTCGCATCAGATGCAGCCATTGCTGCAGCGGAGTCGCCACGACTATCACCAAGAATGTCGATTGCTCCGACAGAAGGCTTGTTTGGCTTGGAAACTTCCATGCCTAAATCCAAATCCAAATCCAAACCTAAATCTAAATCCAAGTCCAAATCGTCTGAAATTTTGGCTTTTACTGCTGGCGCGATTGCGCTCGCATCTGCAGAATCAAGCAGGCCCAGAGGCTCATCATTATTCGGAGGCGTAGTCACAATCTTTGGAGTTGTTGAAACTGCTGGGACAACTGGGATTCCAGGCATGTCCTTAGCGGAATCTGAAAGATCCAAATCATCCAGACCAAGATCAAGTCCCATTGACGGGCTCGCAGCAGCAGTTGGTGCAGTTGGCGCAGTTGGCGCAGTTGGCGCAAAATCATCATCAAACTTCAGGTCATCGATAATCGCGCTTCCCGAAGCATCGTTGAGCGAAAGCGCTGGTGGTGCGGGTACTTTTGAATCACCCAAATCGAAATCGTCATCCAAAGGGAGTTCTAGATCGATGCCGTCATCATCAACGAGCTGGTCAATCACTGCTCGTTTGAAGTGAACTTGGTCGTGCATCTTGAATTCTTCTAATTGTCCAGATTCGATCATCGCTTGGAGATCGGCTTCGGACTTACCAAGCCGAGTTGCGGCTTCATCGATGGTGTAAAAGAGCTTTGCCATGGCAGGAGGGGTGAGAATACCTACGCTATGGCTCTTATGGAGGTTGCGCAAGGAAATCGTCGGCGAGGCAAGTCGGGGGGGTCGCTTGCTCAAAGTGTTGAAAAGTGGTTTAAGATTGCTGGTCGGGACTTGCCGTGGAGAAGAAATCGGACGCCATATGGGACGCTGGTAAGCGAGGCGATGCTTCAGCAGACTCAGGTTGCTCGGGTTTCCCCTGCTTGGGAGGCTTTTTTGCGGCAGTTTCCATCGGTTCGTGCGCTGGCGCGGGCGCCGCAAGATCGGGTGTTGGCGGCTTGGCAGGGGCTTGGTTATTACCGCCGAGCAAGGAATTTGCAGGCGGCGGCCAAGGTGATCGTTGGGGAATTTCACGGGAAAATTCCTTGCGACCGACTGTCGCTGGAAAAATTGCCTGGGATTGGACCTTATTGCGCCGGCGCCATCGCTTCGATCGCCTTCGGGCAGCGGGAAGCAATCGTTGATGGAAATGTCGCGCGAGTGATGATGCGAATTCACGGACGAAATGTTGATGGCGATTCGCGCACGGGCAAAGCGTGGCTTTGGAATCGCGCGCGTGATTATGTTGATGAGTCGCGTGATCCTGCGTTGGCCAACGAAGGACTGATGGAACTGGGAGCAATGGTTTGCACCCCGAACTCTCCCAAGTGTGGCGAGTGTCCATTGCACGAAGTGTGCGGTGCGTATGCATCAAAGAAGCAAGATCAAATCCCCACTCCTCGTCGGCGTGCCGCGCGGAGTGTTCTGCATGTTCATGCGATCTTGGTGATCGTGAATGGTCGCTATGCACTGACGCGACGTCAAAGCATTGGTTTATGGTCCGGCCTGATGTTCCCTCCAACCATCGAATCTCCGCGTGCGATTTCGCGCGCAGCGTTGGCGCAGAGAATCGGCGTCGGCGGGAAAGCTTTGTCTGTATGCGGAGCGTTTACATTTTTGACCACGCATCGATCCGTGCGATTTCGTGTGTGGAGTGTTGATGATGCGAGCGCGAGGAAATTGAAGAATGCGCAGGAGAATGCCCAAGAGAATGCCCAAGATAATGCGTGGACGTGGCACACGCAGAGCGCGGTAGAAAAACTTTCAATAACCAGCGCAATGAGCAAGATATTCGCGCTGGCAGAAGCGCAAGGCAATGCAAATGTGAATGCGAGAGCGAGAAAGAATGGCGGGAAGTGAGTAACCTCTGCGTGGTCATGAATCAAAAGTCGACATCTTCACCGCTCTTGGCGATGCTTTGCGTCCTGATCAGCGGATGCCAACCCAAAGAAAATCCTGTCCTTTCGAATGAGCAATTTCCTGGAGAGAAGTATCCATCCAATATGTTGCTGAGTGAGAGTCAGAGTGGCGATGTCGTTGCGATTCTTCATGCGACTGCTCAGGGTGCGATCACAGACCCGCTCACTTCTGCTGCGCATGGTGTTCGTTGGTCAGATGTTCCAGCTGCCGCGAAGGAGGCGATCTCATTGGCAGAGATGGGTGTCGCGAGCTCGAAACTCGATGGCGAAACATGGACATTCGATATTGATACGCAGGGTGGCGAGCCAGCAAAGTTGACTGTTGTTCGTCGTCAGCCACCTGATATGTATTACGCGACCGCAACTGTGGGCTCATTCGGTGAGCGATACATAGAAGCCGAACGGATCGTGCGCGAGTTTCGATTGGCGATGCGCCGTTACGGTGCGCTCAAGCGACCTTCATAGATTTACAAACAGACACGCCAACTTGTGATTCGTCACGCGGTTGGATACTCGCGGCCACCTTGCACGCGTTCGTATGCGCGCGCAACCTTCAAGAGCATTGGTTCTGCGAATGCTTGGGCTTGCAATTGAATGCCAACGGGCAGCGGTTTTTGGGAAGTCTCGTCGAACCCTGCAGGCAAAGAAATGCCGCAGATTCCAGCGATATTCGTATTGACTGTATAGACGTCGCACATATACATCGCCAGTGGATCTGTCATGCCGCCGATGGAAAATGCTGCAGTTGGAGAAGTGGGGCCGAGTATGACATCGCACTTTGCGAATGCAGTGTCGAACTCTTGCTTGATGAGCCGACGAATTTGCAGCGCGCGCCGATAGTAGGCGTCGTAATAACCGGCACTGAGAACATACGTTCCAAGCATGATGCGACGCTGCACTTCTGGACCGAATCCTTCTGCACGACTTTGCGCATAAAGATCGAAGAGATCCTTCGCCGCCGTGGACTTGGTTCGATGTCCATATCGAATGCCATCGAAGCGCGCGAGATTGCTGGATGCTTCGGCTGGAGCGATGACGTAATAGGTCGAGATGCCAACATCGGTCAGTGGAAGATCGATATCGACAATCGTTGCTCCCATCGCTTTGAAAAATTCAACAGCGCGCGCAACGGCGGCATCGACCGATGGAGAATTTCCCTTGCGATATTGAACAGGCAAGCCAACGCGAAATGCGCGCGGTGTTTCTTCAAGTGTGGTGACGACATCCTCGACTGCACGCGGCGCACACGTTGAGTCGTGTGGATCGTCGCCGGCCATACATTGATAGAGCAGTGCGGCATCGCGAACGCTGTGCGTGATGGGTCCAATTTGGTCCAGACTGCTGCCGAATGCGACCAGTCCATATCGCGAAATTCGCCCATATGTTGGCTTGAAACCGACAACTCCACAAAGCGCTGCGGGCTGACGAATGGATCCGCCAGTGTCGGAGCCCAGCGCAGCAGCGCACAGATTCGCGGCGACTGCCACGGCGCTTCCGCCAGAACTTCCGCCTGGAACGCGATTGATGTCCCACGGATTTCGCACCACTCCCCACGCGCATTTTTCGCAAGACGACCCCATGGCAAATTCGTCCAGATTTGTTTTGCCAACAATGATCGCCCCGGCTTGCGTGAGTCGATTGATCACAGTTGCATCGAAAGGAGAACGATAATTTTCCAAGATGCGTGACGAGCAAGTTGTGTGACCGATGCGCGTGACAATATTGTCTTTGATGGCAATGGGTACGCCAGCAAGGACGCCAACAGATTTTCCTGCCGCGATTTCAAGATCGATGCGATCTGCATCTGCGCGCGCTTGGTCATCGAAGACTTCGTGATATGCGTTCAGTTGAGAATTGCTGCGAGCGATTCGCGCAAGAGTTTGATCAACAGTCGCTCGCGCGGTTGTCTTGCGCGTGCGAATGTCATCGCGAACTTGGACGAGATCAATGTTCATGATGATTCGCCGCCGAGAACTTTTGGCACTGCAAGAAAATCACCTTGGACCGCAGGCGCGTTGCGCAGCAGATCCGTAATGGGCATGCTCGGTTGGGGGACATCGTCGCCAAGTCGATTGGTCAGAGTCAATGGATGCGCCATCGGTTCGAGACCATCGGTGTTCACAGATTGGAGCTGTGCGATATGCCCCAGAATGGCTTGCAAATCGTGTTGGAGTGCTGCAAGTCGTTCCTGTGGAACCGCCAAGCGGGCCAACTTTGCCACATGTCGCACATCGTCGATCGTCAGCGGTGCTGGTTGGTTGTTCGGGTCGTTCATCGAAATGGAAGTCTAACGCCGAAAGAATTCTTTATGGTGTAAGCGCCTGCAAATGCTGCAAGAGTCTGTTGGTCGAGTTTGGAATACAATTCTGGACTCGCCATGATTGTTCCACACATATCGAAAAGAACTCGAGTGATCAGGGCGTTGCTGTCCGTTGCGATGCTCGGTGGCTCGGTGGCAATCTTGGTGATTCTGGCATTGACTCGACCGTTGCCGGGACTCAACGTCAGTCGTGCAGAGCCTCAGTCCATCGCAGTCTTTGAACCAAAGATAATTCAGCTGCCTCGACAATGGGCTGGATATGGAACTGTGCGCGCGCTTGATTCCGCTGATGTGCCAGCGCGTGTTGGGGCAGTCGTGGTTGAAGTTGCACCGATAAGCAAGGTCGGAACAGTAGTCACTGCTGGACAATTTCTAGTGCAATTGGACGACCAAGATTTTCGGCGAGTTTTGGATTTGTCGAATCAGCAACTTGCTGCGATCGACGCACAGTTGTCATCGCTGATGGTGGAAGAAACTGGATTAGAGGCTCGGGCAAAGTTGGCGAAGGAAGATGTCGCGTTGGTTCGCGCCGACGAACAGCGCGTTCGTGATGCGGTCGAGTCTGGCGCAGCCGCCCAGCGTGAAATTGATCGCGCGCGTCAAATGACTCTTGTCGCCGATCGTGCTGAATTGCTGCTTCGGGAAGCGCTCAATCAAATTGTGCCAAAGCGTGCCGCGCTTTTTGCGCAGAACGAAATTCAGAAGACGATTCGAGAAAATGCCCAAAAAAATGTTGACCGATGCAGAATCACAAGCCCAATTGCGGGAATCTTGCAACGTTTCGATCTTGAACTTGGTGAAAACGTGATCTCAGGCCAAGTCGTTGCGCGCGTGGTCGATGTTGGGAGCGTCGAGATTTCAATTCGTATGCCTGCTTCTGCGCGCGGATCTGTTCGCGTTGGCGATCCAGTTATGATTGAAGTGGTCGGTCAGATTCCCCGCATCGCGCGCGCGATAATCGCTCGAATTGAACCAGAGGATGATCCGATCGAGCGAACGATGGCGGTCTATGTTGAGATGCGACAAGCAGCAGATTCGGTTGATCGACTCTCACCTGGAGAGTTTGTCGAAGCATTGGTTGAGTCGCCCGATACCACGGCTCGCACAGTGATTCCTCGTCGTTCAATGCGTGCAGATCGTGTGTTGGAATTTGTGGATGGGACATTGCGCTCTCGTCCGATTGTCGTTTCGCATTCATACAAAGGTGCAATTGATTCCTCTGGAGTTTCTGATGTCGAGTGGATCGTGTTGAAAGAACCACTCGCAGAAGGAACTGTGCTGGCAGTTGATGGTGGACGAACCGTCTCACCTGGTGCGCGCGTTCAGCCCAAGCATTCTGCTCCAACAGCAGAAGCATCAAAGGCGTCTGATACATCACCTGCGGAGGTTGGAGCGGCGATCCGATGAAAGAATTCGTTCGGTTTTTCGTTCGGCATCATGTTCCATCCAACATCTTGACGGTGGGTTTGATCGCCGGGGGAATCTTCGCCGCTTTTCATATTCGCCGCGAATTTTTCCCAGATATTGCGCCTGATTCTGCGCGCATTCTTCTTATCTATCCCGGAGCGTCGCCTCAAGAAATCGAAGAGTCAATTGTCCGCCGCGTGGAAGACATCGCCGTCGAAGTGGATGGTGTTGATCGCCTCGAAACAATTGTTTCCGAAGGCAGCGGAGGAATCGTTGTGAAGTTCGATGGTGGAGTGAATGTTCGCCGCAAAATCGAAGATCTTCGCGATCGGCTGGAGTCATTGACAGATTTGCCTGTCGAGGCCGATCGCATTCGGGTGACAGAATTCGAACCAAACTTGCCGGTCATCCAAGTGACTGTCTCTGGTGACACTGACAATCAAACGCTCAAGAGTTCTATTCGCCAGGTTGCTGATGATCTGAAGACTTTTTCTGGAATGGGACAAGTCGTCATCAGCGGGACGCGCGACGATGAATTGCGCATCGAAGTGAACCACGAGGATTTGTTGCGTCATGCAATTCCAATTACCAGAGTCGCAGATGCAGTTTCTGCGTGGATGCGGGAGATACCAGGCGGGAGCGTGCGCAACAGCGATGGCGAGGTCAAAGTTCGCACGATTGGAGTCGAGGAGCGCGCGGACAGAATTCGGCAGATTGTCGTCAAGTCATATCCAGATGGTGGACTTGTGCATGTTGGCGATATTGCAAAGGTCGAAGAGGGTTTTATCGACGCAGAAGTTGT
>CAMAXY010000032.1 GCA_945862215.1 Singulisphaera sp. GP187
ATCGCCGCTGCCATTTCAAGTTGTTGAGGACGATGTTCAAATCCCACGAGGCGCTTTGCCACGGGACCAGTATCAGAAAGAACAATCGCAGCCTGAAGCGCCATCATCCAAGTCTATGGTGACCAGAAAACAGCGGACGAAATCAAGCAAAATTACTGTGAATAAATGCGAAATCATTTCCATTTACTGTTCGGTCGCCGTTGAAATCCGCGCCTCCTGGGCCAACCTACTGCGAGAGGAGAAAGGAAAAGTCGAGCCCCTTGACAAGTCCATCTTGATTGACAGCGTCAATCGCTGCTTTCGCCAGCGATCCTGCGCCAAGATCCTGCGCAATGAATCGAACGCGAATTGCAGAACCAACCACATGAAGTCCATCGAGCGTGATATCTGCATAGGCGCAAAAGTGTTGCGCTGGACTGAACGGTCGTTCATCACGCAATACTCAAGTTTGGTTTAAGTGAGCGCAGCAAGTTGCTCGGGCGAGACTTGATAATCCGCCTCCCCACCGTAGATGCCGTGAGACCACATGTCACCCGAAATAGATTCCATTGTTCGCACATCACGAAGCGAGTTCAAGCGCACTCGAACAACGCTGTCGAAGGCTTTGTGCAGAAACGAAGAGCGTTCAGCACCGTCAGCATTGCTTGCGGATGGGCTGAAAGTAATGGCAACAAAAGTCGGCAATGTCTCATAGGCTCTACTTGTAATTGACCAATCTAAATCAAATTTATTTCATTTCGCAAAATCGTCTAGCTCTGTTCTGTGTCGCCGCACTCGTGAGTGGATTTTCGCTCTGTGCATGTACAAATGCGAAACGGATCGATCCTGCCATCGAAATCGCACAAGCACCAAATCCAGAATCGCTTGCTGCGTTTGATGGCAACACACGCACGCCCATTGGATGGGAAGAAGTTCTCAAAAGAGTCGCAAATGCAAACGCAGTCTTCGTCGGCGAGACTCATGACGATGCATCAGCTCATCGAGTCGAACACGCTCTTGTAAATGCGTTTCTTGCCGCGCATCCCAAGGCCGCAGTCAGCCTTGAAATGCTCGAACGTAACGAGCAAGATGCTGTCAATTTGTATCTCAGTAATAGCAGCACTCTTGAAGTATTTCTTGCCACAACGAAATCTCGTGATTGGGCTGGCGAGAACACTTGGATTCCTTGGTATCAGCCGATGATCGATTCAGCGCGCATTTCCGGCGCACAAGTCATCGCATCGAACGCGCCACGCAAATATGTTTCGATTGCACTTCGAGAAGGATATGAACCTCTGCGAGCGCTGCCAGCTGATGAACGACTCTTGTTTGAGGTTGACGAAAACCTCACCCACGATGGCGATTGGCTCCGACTGCGCGAATTAATGGTTGAAATGCACAAAGATCGGGCAGAAAAGGGCGAAACGGGGCCGCTCGAGCCCAGCGACCAAGATGTGGATTATGCGCACCGTTCGCAGCGGGTCTGGGATCGAACGATGGGAATGAGCGCAGCAAAAACATTTGCGCAGAAAACTGCGGTCATACATGTGGCTGGCGGATTCCACCTTGAACAACGGCTTGGAACTGTCGCGCAATTTTCGCGGGTTTGCCCTGACGCAAAAATTCTGGTGATCTCCCTGCAACCGACTGCATCAGCCGAAATTGAGGAGAAGGAAATCAAGGGTGCAGACATCGTGATTCACACGAAAAGTCAGTTGCGCACTGCGCAGAAATAAAAAACTTCGATTGAATGCTCGCCTGTCGCAATTCAGCGACCGACAAGCTTATTGAGCGACTCTCGAGAATCTGCAACTGCGAAAAGTTTTTCAATTTTCATCATCGCCAACAATGCGCGCAAATCTTTGTTCGCGCCATACAGAATGGGCTTCGCTCCAAGAGCTGCGGCACCATTTCGACAATTGATGCACGTTCCAATTCCCATACTGCTCATGAACTGAACACTTGAGAGATCGAGAACCATAAATTTGACTGCCTTACCAAGCGACTTCATGTGAGGATCAATATCGCCGCTCATGATCGGTGCTTCGCGCTGACCAATATTTGGGCCAGCGGGTCGAACGATCAGGATGGAACCATCCCAAATCATTTCAACATGGAGTGTTTTTTTAGTCGTAGGTGCTTCTGGGGTACTCATGGTTTTTCTCGAAGATTTCTGAAGGTAATTCTCGAAGTTTCAAGTCTAGCGTTTCTTGCGACCTTGGGCGACCCAACTCGGATCGATGAGCGCGACCAAAGATGCAGCACTTCCAGGGAAAGATTCGGCTGCTGCCAATTGCTTTGGGTCGTTCACTTTAAGAATTGCCACCGCACCCTTGTTCATCACAATCGCTGGGCCTGAAGATCCAAGGAGTTCTGCGACAAAATCGCTGAGCATTGGCTCGTGCCCCACAATGGCGATCGACTCTTCGCTACGAAGCGCGAGAAATGCGCGCGTTGCTTCCACGCCATCATCGTGATCGCACTCAAGAGATTGGCAGCGAATTGGATCGGGCCAGCGAGCAACCTTGCTGAGAATGCGCGCCGTGCTCCAAGCTCTTGCGAAACTGCTCGACAAGACGATTTGTGGCGGTTCGTGAATTTCGCATATCTGCTCCGCCAATCGCTCGAACTTGCGAATGCCACCTTTGGTCAGCGGACGCATCGAATCGTCTGGCCACACTTTCGAATCACGCTCGGACGCTTTGGCATGTCGAATTACAAAAAGCAACATTATGCCAGTACGGTACCGTCTGCACTGTGAACGCAGCGGTCATTGTCAATGCTCGAATCGTGACTTTGCAGTCCAGTGCAGGCAATTTGCCACTCCCCCGTCGAGGCGACGCCTTGCAACATTTAGCGACGATTCCAAGTGGATTTGTTCGCGTACGAAATGGACGGATTACTGAAGTTGCGGCTGGATCGCCGACGAAGTCTCTGGATGATGAAAAAGTCATCGACGCTCGTGGATGCGTATTGCTGCCAGGATTTGTTGATTGTCACACCCACGCGTGCTGGGCTGGCGATCGATTGGACGAATGGGAAATGAAACTTGCAGGGCGTTCGTATCTTGACATCTTGGCTGCAGGCGGCGGAATCATGTCGACGGTTCGCGCAGTGCGTGCGGCATCAACGCAGGATCTTGCACAAGAGTTGATGCAGCGCCTACTTGAGATGGCGGCATATGGAACGACAACTGCAGAAGTGAAAACGGGATATGGGCTCGAAACAGAAACCGAACTGCGAATGTTTGACGCTATTGCGCACGCTGCGCGTCACTCTCCGCTTCGAGTCGCCGCAACTTTTTTAGGTGCGCATGCAATTGATCCGCTGCGAAGCGAGTGTGTAGAAATGATGATCAAGGAAACACTTCCGGCCGTGGCGGAGAAATATCCGGGAATCACTGTCGATGCGTACTGCGAGACAGGCGCATGGAGCGTTGCGGATTGCGGGCGATATTTCCGGCAAGCGAAGCAACATGGATGTGGTATTCGAGTGCACACGGATCAATTCAATTCGCTGGGAATGATTCCAACAGCACTCGAACTTGGTGCAATCAGCGTCGATCATTTGGAGGCTGCAACAGATGCAGATTTGAATCTTGTGGCGCGAAGCAAGACAATCGCAGTTGGTCTTCCTGCAACTGCATTTTGCTTGGGGACTCCCTGCATTCAAGCGCGAAAATTTATCGACGCAGGTGGAGCACTTGCACTTGCGACGAATGCAAATCCTGGCAGCGCCCCCGTTCGAGCAATGCCGATTGTTCTTTCTTTTGCGGTTCGCGAAATGAAAATGACTCCTGCCGAAGCGATTACCAGTGTGACTTGGAATGCCGCCTGCGTGCTTGGAATGACTGATCAATGCGGATCGATCGCAGTTGGGAAATCTGCCGACATGGTTCTGTGGCCTTTCAAGGATGAGCGCGCGCTTGGATACGAACTTTCTGGGGCACTTCCAGAAATCGTCATGGCTTGTGGCAGAGTCATCACCCCGCACTCGCTCGACGTGGGATAATCTTTAAAGATGATTTCCGCACGAGATATTGCATCAGCCACCGCAGCGGCAGCGTGCGTTTCACGAACGCATGAAGCGATCGCTGAATTTCTCAAAGAAGGACAGACACTTGCAGAGATCGATTCATTTGTCGAACGCACATTAAATCGTCTTGATTGCAAGTCATGCTTCTTGGGATACAAGGTCCGAGGGCATCCTCCATTCCCAAGTCACGCTTGCATTTCTGTCAATGAATGCGTTGTGCACGGAACGCATGACATGACAACGAAGGGAATCGCAGAAGGCGACTTGGTATCGATCGACATCGGCGTTCGCCATCAAGGTTGGATCGGCGATGCGGCGTGGACATATCTGATCAAATCCGGCGATGATCTTTCGCATGCGCTCTTGCGAAGTGGACGAGAAAGTTTGCGGCGTGGGGTTGTTGCGATGCAGCCTGGTCGACCATTGATCGATTGGGCGCGCGCCGTGCAAAACTGCGTCGAAAAAGAAAGTGGTTTTTTTCTCGTGCGCGGACTGGGAGGCCATGGTTATGGCAAAACTCTGCACGCTCCCCCATTTGTCTCCAATGTTGTGCCGACATATCCCGGCGAGTGGAGCGAAGCTTGGACAACTTTCAAACCTGGAATGTTGATCGCAGTCGAACCGATGATCGCAGTCAGCACAACAGAGATTGTCTCGCAAGGAACTGCATGGCCGATCTTGACTGGCGATGGTTCGCTGAGTGTTCATTATGAAGCCGATGTTCTTATCACCGCTGATGGCCCGGTCAATCTGACCGCAGATCTATTTGCGCTGCCAGATGTCGTGGGTTAATTTCAAAATTCCACGGCAAATCGCCAGAGGGATACTCTTCACCATATGACGACTGCACCGAAGGCTTTACTTCTTGAATCGATTCATCCCGTTGCGGATTCGATCTTGATCGAAGCTGGCTTTCAAGTGCAGCGCATCGCAAGCGCCCTTGCAGGAGCAGAACTTGACCGCGCACTTGCTGGAGCAAGTGTTGTGGGGATTCGATCCAAGACTGAAATGCGCGCAGCGCAGTTTGCTAATCATGCCAGCCTGGTTGCAGTCGGATGTTTCTGCATCGGTACGAATCAAGTTGATTTGCTTGCTGCCGAAGCAAGTGGATCCGCGGTTTTCAATTCGCCTTTCAGCAATACGCGCAGCGTTGCAGAGATGACTATTGCCGAAGCGATCTGCCTCTTTCGAAGGCTCTTTGAAAAATCTGCGCAGTTGCATGCAGGTCGCTGGGACAAATCTGCAAGTCATTCACACGAAGTTCGCGGGCGAACGCTTGGAATCGTTGGATACGGTCATATCGGATCGCAAGTCAGCGTGTTGGCAGAATCACTTGGAATGCGTGTGATTTTCTTTGATGTTGTTCGCAAGTTGCCACTTGGAAATGCACAATCAAGACCATCGCTTGAAGCACTGCTTCGTGATGCAGATTGCGTGACGCTGCATGTTCCAGAAACGCAACAAACGATGGGATTCATCGGCGCGCGTCAAATTGCATTGATGAAACCAGGCGCAATTTTGATCAACAATGCGCGTGGATCGGTTGTCGATCTTGATGCACTTGCTGCAGCGCTGCGCGATGGGCGACTCGGCGGAGCTGCGATCGATGTCTTTCCAACCGAACCTGCTGCGACAGGTGATCCATTCAATTCACCCATGCAGTCATGTCCAACGGCGATCCTCACTCCACACATTGGTGGATCAACCGAGGAGGCTCAAGAATCCATCGCTGCAGAAGTTGCAGAGAAACTTGTTCGTTTTTGGCATCACGGATCGACTGATACATCGGTCAATATTCCTCAAGTCGATCTGCCAGTACTTCGCGAAGGACAACTTCGCATTTTGCATGTGCACCGAAATGTTCCCGGCGTGTTGGGATCGATGCACACACTTTTGGCAAAGGCGGGAATCAATATCAACGCCGAATATCTGCAGTCAAATCCTCGCACAAGTTATGTGATCTTGGATGTCGAGGGCTTTGAAGACCCGAAGTTGCTCGACGGAATTGGCTCGATGCCCGAAACAATCCGGATGCGAACAACATCTGGGCCCGCAATTTCATTTCAGTCGTAGCATCGTCAATATGACGAATTTCACTCACGTTCCAGCTCTTTCATCTATTGTCACTTTAACATTTTGCTTGTTCATTGCGGTCGATTCATTTGCGACTCCTCCCGCAACTCGCTCTGAACCAGTTTCAGATCTTGTGCAAGGCGAAACGATCACCGACGAATATCGGTGGCTTGAAATGCTCGAAAAAGATTCGCCCGAAGTTCTGGCGTGGACGACTGCTCAGAACGATCACACACAATCAATATTGAATGCACTTCCATGTCATGCGCAACTCGAAAAGCAACTCGCTCCACTCATGTCGATCGGATCGGTCGGACTTCCCAAGCGTGAAGGCGCAAGTGCGTTCTGGACCGAGCGAGAAGGAAATCAGAATCAGCCAATTTTATATTTCGCACCAGACCTCTCAGCGCCTACGGCTTCTGGAAGCGCTGTCGCTGCTTCAAATGGACCTTCTCGCGCTGACAAGAAAGTCCTGCTCGATGTCAACACAATCGATGCGAAAGGCCTGACAAGTTTGGATTGGTGGGAACCATCACAAGATGGACGCCGCGTCGCATTTGGAACTTCAAAATCGGGAAGCGAAATGAGTGTTCTGCATGTGATGAATGTCGCGACAGGAGAATGGCTGAGCGATGAAATCTCGGGGAAAGTTTCTTTCGATGGTTGGTCTCCAAGTGGTGACGCGTTTTTGTATTCGCAGTTGGCGGATCCCGCGGATCCCTATTCGCGCGAAATTCGCTGGCATCAAATCGGTCATCACACGCGCCAAGATCCGCTGATTTATAGGCAAAAAGAACCAAGTGTTGTTCCGGGCGCGGGACTGTCGCGAGATGGTCGTTGGATCATCGTCTCGCAATCTCATGGTTGGCAATCAAACGATCTCTTTGTCGGCGACTTTGCTCAGTGGCAACGCGCAGGCATGCCAAGCGGTTCATTTCCACTCGTACCTGTTGCCGTTGGACTTGATGGAAATTTTCGTCCTTCAGCGATCATCGGTGACACGATGTTTATGCTCTCATCGCTGGATACTCCAAAGGGAGCGCTCTGGGCTGTCGACATGAATTCGCCTGCACGCGAAAATTGGAAACCGATCATTGCAACGCGTACGGACGAAGTACTGGAATCTGTGGCATATTGCGGCGGGTTGTTGGTTGCGTCCTATTCCAAAGATGTCTGCAGTCGAATCGAAAGATTCACATCGAGCGGCCGAAGCCTCGGCGAAATCAAATTGCCCGGCCTTGGCAATGCAACGCTCGCCACAGATGAAACACGCACCACTGGCTTCGTGAGTTACACAAGTTTCAATGAACCGCGCTCGATCTATAGCGTCGATTTCAAGAGTGGCGCGATGACCCTGTGGGCTCGTCCTACAGTACCGATCGACCCATCAAGCGTGACGGTTTCGCAGGTCTTTGTCACGAGCAAGGACGGCACGAAGATTCCAATGTTCATCGTGCACAAGGCGGGACTTGTGCTCAACGGAGAATCCCCGACAATTCTCTATGGTTATGGTGGATTTAATGTCAGCCTCGATCCAGCATTCAATGCAACGAATTGGCCTTGGTACGAAGGCGGCGGCGTCTATGCGATTGCAAATCTTCGCGGCGGCAGTGAATATGGAGAGGATTGGCACAAAGCTGGAATGCGTGCAAACAAGCAAAATGTATTTGATGATTTTTATGCGTGCGCCGAGTGGTTGATCTCATCGAAGTTTACAAATTCAAAGCATCTTGCAATTCAAGGTGGATCCAATGGCGGACTCTTGACTGGCGTTGCAGTCACACAGAGGCCAGATCTTTTTTGTGCGGCGATCAGCGCTGTCCCCCTGCTTGACATGATTCGATATCAGCAATTTTTGATCGCGAAGTTCTGGGTACCAGAGTATGGATCGAGCGAAGATGCCGAGCAATTCGGATGGATTCGTAAGTACAGCCCATACCAGCATGTCACCAAAGGAACAAAGTATCCCGCAGTTTTGTTTACCGCCGGCGAAAATGATTCACGCGTCCATCCACTTCATGCGCGCAAGATGGCGGCACGCATGCAAGCGCTCAGCTCCAATGATGATGCCAATGATCCGATTCTGCTTTGGGTCGATCGCAACGCAGGACACGGACAAGGAAAACCACTTGCAAATCGAATCGCAGAACAGGCTGATCAATGGGCATTCATGATGTGGCAGACTGGAATGTGTCGCTAGTGCGCTGAAGCAAAAACTTCACGCAATCACTTCCAACTTGGCATATTCCAACACCAGCGTCCGCACACCCGCGCTTCGAAATCGAACTCGAACGCTCGTCAAACTTCCTCGCGGCAGAACTTCTTCAACAGTTCCAACACCAAACTGCGCATGACGAACGATGGTTCCTGTGGGAAATCCACCGTCGCCGCCTCGACGCGAACCTCCAACCCCCTGCCGACCTGCATACCGCCGATTTTCATCCTGCCCGCTTTCATCATCTTCAAATTCCACGCCCTCTGTCAGATCAAGGCGCTGAATATTTTCGCCACTGATTTCTCGTAGAAATCCACTTTCGATTGTGCGCATGCGAAGCCCGCGCACCGCACGAGTTGCAGCGCAAGTCAGCAGCAGACTTCGTTCGCTTCGAGTGATGCCTACGAAGAGAAGCCTGCGTTCTTCTTCAACTGCCTGCGGCGAATCCATTGAACGCGCGTGCGGTAAGAGACCTTCTTCAATTCCCACGATTGCAACCGTGTGAAATTCCAGCCCCTTCGAAGCGTGCAACGACATCAAAGTGACAACGCCACGCTCCGGATCCACAGCATCAGAATCTGCGACGAGCGCGACGGATTCGAGAAAACCACGCAGCGCATCGCCGAGCGTCGGCGCGCGAGCATCTGGCTGAGATTCTGGCAGCACATACAGGCTGGCGGCATTGGCGACTTCTTGAACATTTGCTTTGCGATCTGCAGCATCTTGATCGTCATCTGCGATTGCAGCAGCTGCGCGTTCGAGTCCCGCCTCAGTGATCAATCGAGCGACGAATGGGCCAAGATTTTCCGCAGGTTTGATCTCCAATTCGCTGCGATATCGAGCCAACACCATCACAAGTCCATCGATTGATTTTGCAGTTCTCTCGGCAATTCCAGCTTGTCGAGCCATCATCATCGCCTCAAGAAGCGAACATCCCCGAGCGACTGCAACTGCAGCGCATTTGCTGATCGATGTTGCGCCGATTCCACGCGCAGGCACATTGATAATTCGCCGCAACGCTTGTTCATCAAATGGATTCACCAGCGCACGCAGATAACTCAACGTATCACGGACTTCTCGTCGTTCATAAAAAACCGTTCCGCGCGCAATGACATATGGGATGTTTCGCCGCCGCAGCGCATCCTCGAGCGTGCGGCTGAGCGAATTCATTCGATATAAAATCGCCATTTCTTTCCACTGAATTCCTTCACGATTTGCCCGCTGAAATTCTTCGATGACATAATTCGCTTCGGATATTTCATCGGACAACATGGCGATTCTGGGCGGAACTCCCTCGCCAAGTCCGGTGAAAAGATCCTTATGTCGACGGGCAGAATTGCGGCGAATCAACTGATCTGCAACAGCGACGATGTGGGATGTCGAACGAAAATTCTCGCCCAGTGGCACAACTGTCGCCCCAGGATAGTGCTCTTCAAATTCGAGAATGTTTGAAATATCGGCTCCGCGCCAGGCATAAATCGATTGGTCGGGATCGCCGACCACACAAATGTTGCGATGCTCGCGAGCGATCGAATGCGCAACCGTGAACTGGGCGTGATTCGTGTCTTGATATTCATCGACCAAAACTTCTGCAAAACGCTCTTGTAATTGCGCCAAAACTGCAGGATCGTCGCGAAGCATCCGAGCCGTTCGCATCAGCAAGTCATCGAAGTCAAGCGCGTTCTGCCGAACCAACTCTTGTTCATAGATCGCATAAATGCGAGCGATTGTGCGCTGGCGGAAGTCAAGGGCATTTTGCGCATATTCCGCAGATGAAAGCAACCGATTCTTCGCAGAAGAAATCTCGGTTGCGACCGAACCAACTTGCCACTGCGCAGTTTCGAGATTCGCTCGACCGATCGCCGCTTTGATGACTGCATGCGCATCATCCATGTCGAAGATGGAAAACTCTGCCGCAAGAGGTTTCTGCCCAATGCCAGCAGCAAGACTTTCTGGGCCATATCTGCGCAGAATTCCAGCAGAAAATGAATGAAATGTACTGACGACCAATCCACGACGTCCTGGTGCATCGGCGGGCACGAGCGCATCAACACGAGCCTTCATTTCGCGCGCAGCTTTGTTTGTAAATGTCAGCGCAAGGATCCGCCACGCAGGAACACCCGCAGCGATTCTGCAGGCAATTCTGCGTGTAATCACGCGTGTTTTGCCAGAGCCTGGACCTGCAAGAACCAAGAGCGGCCCACCACAATGCGTGACCGCTTGCCGCTGAGTTTCGGTTAAATCAATCAGCCACGGATCCTGAGAATCGACGTTCACACGATGAGTCTAATAGGCGAAATCGACAGCCCATGACAATCAATCCACAAGGGACCTCCAACCATTTGTAAGCAAATCCGTCTCCAAGTCTTTGTGTTTGCAACAGGTTAAGATAAAAAGGGCTGTGTCCGATAAAATTCGATATATTGTGGTGGATTTGCTATTGCCACCACAAGATGTTGGGGTAAATTGGTTTGTGACCTCCTTTCTTGGAGCGATCAGTGTGTGGGTCAGTCAACGAGATTTACTTTTTTCGACTTTATTTGAAGGAGTCAAACAATGGGCATTCTGTGCGATACACAAATTCGTGAATTGGTGGGAATTGAACCCTTTGAAGAGAGTCGCAAACGAGATGGCGTGATTTCATACGGCGTTTCAAGTTATGGATACGACGTTCGCGTTGGAACGAAGTTCAAAATTTTCACCAACGCAACTTCAGGCGGAGTCGCCGTCGTTGATCCAAAGAATTTTTCAAGCGATCTCTTTATTTCGATCGACACCGAAATGACCAAGCGAGATCATGTCGTCATTCCACCGAATTCATTTGCTCTTGCTGAAACAATCGAGATCTTTTCCGTTCCGCGTGATGTCTTGGCCGTCTGCGTCGGCAAGTCCACCTACGCGCGCTGCGGAATTATTGTAAATGTCACACCTCTCGAGCCTGAATGGCGCGGCAAGGTCACGATTGAAATTTCCAACACCACTCCCCTCCCAGCAAAGATTTATGCCAACGAAGGCATTGCACAAATGTTGTTTTTCAAGGCCGATCGCGTTTGCGCGACCAGTTACGCAGACAAAGGTGGCAAGTATCAGAATCAAAGCGGCTTGACTCTCCCCCGAGTCGACGGTCACTCTCAAAATAAATCTGAACATCAGTAAGTTTTTCTCCCCAAAGGGGCTCGCCGATGTTCGGCGATCCCACGCGTTTTTTCTGTTCTCACATCTTCAACCCAATTCCCGCAGGACGCACTCATGAAAATTTCTCGACGATTCACAACCAAAGACACGGATGTCTACACCACAACAGAATGGGCGACACGCTCAAGCAAGATCAAGAACCCGGATGGGTCCGTGGTTTTCGCAATGGATGATGCGCAGATTCCAAAGGAGTGGAGTCAACTCGCAACCGATATTGTCGTCAGCAAATATTTCCGCAAAGCTGGAGTTCCACAAATCGGCGCTGACGGGAAGCCGACAACAGGACCAGAGCGTTCAGTCAAGCAAGTGGTGCATCGACTCGCAGGATGCTGGAAACACTGGGGAGAAACGCACGGATATTTCGAAACATCCGAAGATGCGCAGGCGTTTTACGATGAAATCGCTTACATGCTCTTGAACCAAATGGCGGCGCCAAACAGTCCGCAGTGGTTCAATACTGGTTTGGCTTGGGCATATGGAATCAACGGTCCTGCCCAAGGACATTGGATCGCCGATCACCGAACCGGTGCTCTCGAACGCGCTCCCGATTCCTATACGCATCCCCAACCGCACGCATGTTTCATTCAGTCCGTCAACGATGACTTGGTGAATGAAGGCGGCATTATGGATCTCTGGGTACGCGAAGCGCGACTCTTTAAGTATGGATCTGGAACTGGAACGAATTTCTCCAGCCTTCGCGGAGACAGCGAGTCTCTCTCCGGCGGCGGAAAGAGTTCTGGATTGATGAGTTTCCTCAAGATCGGCGACCGTGCCGCAGGAGCCATCAAGTCTGGTGGAACGACGCGACGTGCAGCAAAGATGTGTTGCCTCAATGTCGATCATCCGGATATCGAAGCGTTTGTAAATTGGAAAGTCCGAGAAGAAATTAAGGTTGCGGCGTTGGTCGAAGGAATGAAGAAGTTGAGCAAATCGCAGCATGCAGTTGCAGATCGACTCGGCTTGAAATTGGATTATGACTTCAACGGAGAATCGTATTACACAGTCAGCGGTCAGAATTCCAACAATTCCGTTCGACTCAGCGACGAGTTCATGGATGCCGTAAACACAGACGGAAATTGGAATCTCATTCGTCGCACCGATGGCGAAGTCGCGAAGTCGCTCAATGCGCGCGAACTTTGGGGACAAATCAACGAAGCTGCATGGCACTGTGCAGACCCTGGCGTCCAATTCGATTCGACAATCAACGCATGGCACACGTGCCCTGAAGGCGGACGAATCAATGCGAGTAATCCTTGCAGTGAATACATGTTCCTCGACAACACGGCGTGCAATTTGGCGTCGATCAATTTGTTGAAGTTCTATGATTCACGCACGCGAAACTTCGATATTGCAGGCTACGAACATGCAATTCACCTCTGGACGATGGTCTTGGAAATTTCGGTATTGATGGCCTGTTTCCCATCGAAGGAAATCGCCGAACTCTCTTGGAAGTATCGCACGCTTGGATTGGGTTATGCCAATCTCGGCGCCATGCTGATGCAAGCGGGAACCCCGTACGACAGCGATGAAGGCCGCGCCATTTGCGGAACTCTCAGCGCAATTTTGACTGGCCGCTCGTATGCATCGAGCGCGCTGCTTGCGGCGGAACACGGAGCCTTCGAAGGCTTTGACGAAAACCGCCATCACATGCTGCGCGTGATGCGAAATCATCACCGCGCTGCAAATGGAGTTGCTCGCGACAGCGATGATTATGAATCGCTGCGCTCGCGACCGGTGCCGATCAATCACAAGCTCTTTCATGAAAACAGAATCGCTCTTGCAAACGCTGACCAACTTCTCGCAAGCGCGACAACTGCGTGGGACGATGCACTCGCTCTAGGTGAGCAATTTGGTTATCGCAATGCGCAGGTCACTGTCATTGCGCCGACTGGAACAATTGGATTGTTGATGGATTGCGACACCACTGGCGTCGAGCCAGACTTCGCACTCACCAAATTCAAGAAGCTTGCTGGTGGTGGATATTTCAAGATCGCAAATCAGTCTGTGCGACCCGCACTTTCTGCGCTTGGGTATGACATCAAAGAGACAGATGCAATTCTCAAATATGTGATGGGAACTCTGACCCTTGATGAGAAAATCCCAGCAACGGACGGTAGTGCTATGGGTGGATTCCAGAGCCAAACGCTGAGCGAATTCCTGCTACAAAAGGGTTTCACCAGTGAAGAATTGGTCAAAGTCGAAAATGGTTTACCGACCGTCTTTGAATTGTCATTCGCATTCACTGCGTGGTCAATTCCAGAACGCATTCTGACTGGACTTGGAATCAACGCGGAAAAAGCTCGTTCTGACCTGAAGTTCAATGGTCTTCGTGTGCTCGGACTGAATGGTCGACAGATCGACGCTCTCAATCGAACGATTTGCGGAACGCAGACGATCGAAGGTGCGCCACATCTTCTGCCAGAACATCTTGCGGTCTTTGATTGCGCGAATCGCTGCGGAGCACTTGGAACTCGATTCATCAAGCCAAGTGGTCACATTTACATGATGGCCGCAGCGCAACCATTCATCTCGGGGGCAATTTCGAAGACTGTCAATCTGCCCAACGATGCCACTGTCGAAGAAATCGGCGCGTGCTATCAACTCTCTTGGGAACTTGGAATCAAGGCGAACGCGCTTTATCGAGATGGCTGCAAGTTGAGCCAACCACTTTCAACAAAGTCTGAAGCTTCCGATCATGCTGAACAGGAAGACCTTGATGGGCTTGAGGAAGAAAGCGAAAACGCAGAGAAGAAACAGGTCGCAATCGTTGCGCTCGAACCTCGAATCATCGAAGTTGAACGCATCGTCGAGCGTGTCGTCGAACGTGTTGTCGAACGTGTCATCGAAAGACCGATGCGCCGGCGATTGCTTGATACTCGTCACTCAATCACTCACAAATTTAATGTGGGTGGTCACGAGGGATATCTCATTGTTGGCCTCTATGAAGATGGACGACCTGGAGAGTTGTTTATCACCATGGCCAAGGAAGGATCGACAATCGGCGGTCTTATGGACTCGCTGGGAACTGCGATCAGCGTTGCGTTGCAATACGGTGTTCCAGTCGAAAGTCTTGTCACGAAATTCGCTCATCAGCGATTCGAACCGATGGGAATCACCACGAATTCCGATATTCCATTCGCAAAGAGCTTGGTCGATTACATTTTTCGTTGGTTCGGCATGCAGTTTATTCAGGGCTACCGCGACGCGAATGCGCCAAAGCGTATTTCAGCAAGCGGACATTCCAATGATGGATTCTCGCCGATGGACATCGGACATATGGATCATTCCATGACGGCTCCGGCTTCGGCTTCGGCTTCGGCTTCGGCTTCGGCTTCGGCTTCGGCTTCAGCCCCGGCCCCGGCTTCAGCTGCAACTGCGACTCCAACAATAATTCAGACACCAACTCAGGAGACAACAACATGGTCGAGCAATCGATTCACAACAACTCTCGATACACAGACAAAAATGTCGGAGAGTGGAACTCACACCATTGGTCGCACTTCCGAAGGGGAGAAGATCGCAGACATCTCATCTTCTTCGAGAATTACAACCTACTTGCATGCGGAAGATGCGAGGAGCAACGACGGATCTGTGATGACTCCAATGACGCCAATTATCGTCGAGCACGGAGAAATGCGATCGCTGGGACATCCAGCGCAATCGCTGGGACATCCAGCGCTTACAGCAGCTGATCAGGCGAACGCCCAGTTGATGGGCGATGCGCCTGCGTGCGATTCTTGCGGATCAATCACCGTTCGAAATGGCACGTGCTATCGCTGTTTGAATTGCGGTAGCAGCATGGGGTGCAGTTGATTGGTGATGATGAATATTTCAATGACTCATTCAACGACTCAAAGGGGATCAGGCATCGATCTACTCCGACGATGCCTGATTCCTATGATTTTCGCAGTGGTTCTGGTCAGAGTTTTTTGAAACGGTTGGCGAGTGAATGGATTTTCCTTGCACTGGTTGGATACGCACGGAAACGGTGGATTCCAACCCCCTTGCTGGCGGGGAGAACCTGGCTACAAAAGGGTGACCGACTCTCAGGCTTGACCACTGCGGATTTTTGATCGAGGTCCAGGACGGACCTTGACGTTTGTACCCCGTCGTAGCGCACGCGCGCTGCGGCGGGTTTTTTTATGGGGGCTATGCTTCTTATTACGATGCTTTCTAGCACGATGAATGAGATTGCCGCCAACAGACCCGTGACGAAAAAAAGTCACGTGATCACTGTTTCGCAAGAAAGAATTCTTAGCGTGATGAGCGGCGAATTGACAGATGTCACTGACTTCACCCGATCACTTCGTCTCATTCGGCTCCTACTGCGCACTGAAATCGATCAACAGTCAATCGAAATGCGACAGCGGCTCGACACGATTGTGCATGCTTGCGAGCGCAAATTGCCCATGGAACAAAGAGAAGCCGAGAGCACACGACTGACCGAAGATATTCGTGCAATTCTAATTCGTGCAAACTATGTTGAACTCTCCGAAAAAGATCTTCAAACTGCGTTCACAACTCAGTCACTGATTCGTTTGAACATACAAATCAATCGCAAACTCTGGAACAGATCCGTCATTTTTACGCGTGGAAGACACTTCAGTTCCCAAACCGTCAGTGCTTGGTTCGGTCTGCGCAAGAAGACAATCCAACTTGAGGTCTTTGATCGCCTCTTTCTCTTTGTGGAGCACCAACCAAAGCCCAGTACAAGACAGAAACCAAACTCAATAAACCAGCCTCCTTCGTTCTATGTGCGACTCTTCGAAAACATCCCCGTCGCAGATATGGAAATGCTCTTTCCAAACTGCGCAGTCGGAATGCGCAACCTAGATAAATGCATCATGTTCGGGCCAGCCATTTTTGCCGTCATCGGAATCTCTGCTGTCATTCGCGCGAGTTGGCTGGCGCTGTATGGTTCCGCTCGATGGCAACTTGGAATCGATGCAGCACCTCCTGACGTTCCTGGTGGCGCGCTCGCCGCCATAGGTGGCGGATTGGTCGCACTCATCATCTGGGGATATACGCAATTCAGTCGATACCAAAAAATGCGTTTGAAATATCTCAAGATCCTTGCGGACATGATTCTGTATCGAATGCTTGATCGAGATATGGGTGCAGCGGCACGTGTCTTGGATGAAGCGAGCGAAGAGGAATCGAAAGAGGCAATCCTTGGCTATCGATTTCTACTCGACGGCCCATCGACTGCGGATGCACTTGACGCAAAGATTGAGAGTTGGCTTCAAACACAGTTCCAAGTGGAGATCGACTTCGAAGTCGACGACGCACTTGCGAAACTCGATCGACTTGGCATTGCGTCATGCTCGAATGGTGTTTGGACCGCAAAGTCTCCATCCGCCTTGATTCCTCACTTACTTACTCAGTGGAATGCACTGGCGGAGTAAACTGACTCCATGCGAAAACTTTCACCCTGGATCAACGGTAAATCAAGCACTTTTCTCTGTTTGTTCGCCTCGTTCGTTTTCGCAGCCACTTTGATTTCCTGCGGCGCGCCTGCGCTGCCGCCCAGCGGCACGCTTCCACCAAACGCCAACGCGTCACAACCCCGCGCATCCACCACATCCGCGATCAATATCCAACATCTCGTGCTGATCAAATTGAAAGACACGAATGATCGCACCGCTCTTGAAAAAGATTGCAACGCGAAACTTTCTTCGATTCCTGGCGTCGTCGAATTTTCACTCGCTCGTCCAATTGATATTGGCCGAAAAAATGTCGATGGTGATTATGACGTTGCCGTCAGTGTGGAGTTCGCATCCACCGATGCATACAAGGCATATCTTGTGCATCCCGATCATCTTGCTCTTGTCGGGGCGTGGAAGGAAAAATCTAAGTCCATGCGCATCTTTGACTATGGCAACTGAGTTTCGTTCGTGTTCGAATCGCCACGATCAGATATGTCGCATCACAGCTTTGACTTCATCACTGCTTCCCAAAACAAGCGGAACTCGTTCGTGCAGTTTTTTGGGTTGAACATCCAAAGTTGGCGTTGTGCCACAGATGCTCATTCCGCCAGCTTGTTCCATAATCATCGCCATCGGATTGGCTTCGTACAGCAATCGCAATTTTCCATCTGGGTGTGACGTCGTGGGCGGATAGAGAAAAACCCCACCATTGATCAGGATGCGGTGCACATCTGCACACAAACTTCCGATGTAACGAGATGAATAATTGTTTGCATGCGCCCACTTCAAATACTCCTGATATCCATTGGGAAATGAGGAGGAATATGCCTCGTTGACCGAATAGACGCGTTTCGCTGGTGGAATGCGCATTCCTTTTTTAACCAAGATGAACGAGCCAATATTTGGATTGAGTTCAAAAAGATCGACTCCAGAACCAGTTGTGATCACGAATGCCGTCGAAGGGCCATACAAGATGTATCCCGCCGCAATTTGCTTTCGCCCCGGCTGACAGACCGTGCGCTCAGCGGATTCGATCAGCGGATCATTTCGCAAGATTGTAAAAATCGTCCCCACTGCGCCGTTGGTGTCAAGCGTGCTTGATCCATCGAGTGGATCGAAGAGCACGCAATATTTCCCACCTTCAGTGCCGCGCCGCATGATCGTGGGTTCTTCGTCTTCTTCGCTGGCCAACACGGCAATGGATGCACGTGAACCAAGACATCGCATCAAAATATCATTTGCAATGACATCCATCCGTTGCTGAGACTCTCCTTGCACATTGTTCGACCCTTGTTCGCCAAGCACATTTTCCAAGCGTGCGCGACGAACGCGGTCGGCAATCGCTTTACCTGCAAGCGAGATGGCGCTGATGATCCACGAAAAATCACCGCTTGCTCCGGGGTGAAGCGACTCTTCAGAGAGAATGTGACTTTGGAGCGAAAACAGATTGCTCGTGCTTGATCCAGAGTGGTCCATGCGGAAATCTCCTGAGAGTCATTGAACCATAAATTGCGCTCTTGAGAAGAAAAGCGATGCACCCCAGCGCGATGTCCATGAACACCATCGAACACCGACATCGACATCGACATGCATGGCTTTGATTCTTTCGAAATAAAAAAAGACCGCACAACCCAAAGGGTCGAACGGTCGAGGGGAAAATACTTGAGGTTGCACGCTGCTTCCTCTTTGAATTTGATACGCCTCGATTTGCAGGAAGTTCAATTGTCCTGAACATTTTCTGGGCAAATCGCACTTTTTGGCGATCGGTGTACTCTTCCGCCCCGATCTATTCCGTCGTATCGATCACTGTTTCGAGAGATTCCACCGCATTCACAGGCACAATTTCACAGGTAAAAGGAGATTCTCAATGTCACAACCGCTCATTCTCGCCGCTCGCAGAACACCAACTGGCAAATTTCAGGGATCGCTTGCGCGAATTCCATCTCCGCAACTTGGCGCCTTCGCTATCGCGGCTGCCCTCGCTGATGTTCCCGGCGCTGCAGCCCAGATCGACGAGTGCATTATGGGATGCGTCTTACAGGCTGGGGTCGGTCAGAACCCAGCTCGCCAAGCAGGACTGCGCGCTGGACTCCCGTCTTCGCTCAGCGCCGTCACTGTCAATAAAGTTTGTGGGTCGGGTCTGCATGCAGTCATGATGGCCGCGCAATCAATTCGCGCAGGCGACAACCATGTCGTCGTCGCAGGTGGAATGGAAAATATGGACTTGGCTCCGCACTTGGCGTCCGTTCGATCTGGTGTGCGCTATGGCAAGTTCGAAGCGCTCGATCACATGGAATATGACGGTCTTCGCTGTGCGTTCGAAGGATGGGGTATGGGACTCGCAGCGGAACACATTGCAACATCTCACGGCATCTCTCGTGCGGATCAGGATCGATTCAGTGCGCAAAGTCATGTGCGAGCCGCGCATGCCACCACGCAAGGATGGTTTCGTAATGAAATTGTTGCACTCACTGCAGAACAAATCAAGCAGAAGACTGGGCTTGATGTGGACGAAGGATTCCGCGCAGAGAGTTCTGCTGAAACTCTTGCCAAATTGAAACCTGCATTTAAGCCAGACGGAACTGTCACTGCTGCGAATGCCAGCCAAATTTCTGACGGCGCGGCAGCATTGATCGTGGCATCAGAAGCGGCGGCGAAATCGCTCAACGCGAAGGCTCTTGCACGCATCTTGGGTTCCAACACAGTTGGTGTCGAACCAAAAGAACTTTTCTTCGCCCCTGCTCTGGGCATCGAAAAAATCCTGAAAGATCATTCGCTTTCTGTAGATGACATCGATCTTTTCGAAATCAACGAAGCGTTTGCAGCGCAAGTCCTTTGCAATACGAAATACCTAAAAATCAGCGAAGAAAAGGTCAATGTTGGCGGTGGCGGAATTGCGATGGGACACCCGATCGGTGCAAGTGGCGCGCGCGTTCTGGTGACACTTGTTCACCACCTCATTCGAACCAATGGACGCAGAGGAATTTGCAGTCTGTGCTTGGGTGGTGGAAACGCAGTGACGATGTTGATCGAACGAGTCTGAAGAAGAGTGCGCTCGACGCAAAGGAATCACTCGCCTAAGTCAGATTCGATGCTTGCGATTTCGCCAGCAACTTTCTTCTGCGCATACTTGCGAAGCCAATTCTCCCAACTCTTTCCCGCTGCGGTATCGCGGCCAGAAAATTCCAACGATTCGATTTCGTTGTAACGAACGACAATTCGGTCATCGCTCGTTCCAGTGAGAATTCTGACGAAGGAATCTTCTAGGGTCTTGCCAGAGCGAAGATCGAAAATATATCCCTCGATGCGGCGTGCATCTTTGGTGATGATCGTCACATCGCCGCGATAACCAAACGCTTCGTCAAGGGCAGCTTGAAGGGCTGCCACATCTGCATGGGTTACAAGACTTCCTTGGGTAAGGTTCGAAACAGTTTGAGTGGGCGCTGTGGCCGCGGAATTGTCGACGACAGTTGTTTGGGAATTTTGCTCAATCTGACTCATGACTTCTTTTCTACTCGCTGTTGTGATTTCATGCCATCCATTTTGCGTTCGATCATACGGATCATCGCCGCAACCTCAGCTGCACCACGTGCAAGGCTGTTGCTTCCAGTCACAGACTCCAAAGCATCAACTCGACCCTGCGCCGCCGCTTGCTGCGAGACGTCTGCGGAGGCACTTCGTAGGGCAACCTCCGTGACCTTGGCAGATTGCAATAAATCGAGCAGCAAATCAACGCGGCCAAGATTGGAGGGCGTGAAAACTCCGCCACCTGAACTGGAATTCATCTGGCTGGAAGGTGTGGAAGTGGCGCCCTGCGGGTCCGCTACCGTGGAGAAAGAACCCCTCACTTCGTGCATCCCGGCATTCTCCCATAGCAACGGGGGTGATGCAAGGGTAAACCTTTGGATAACCTCTGGAGATGGCATTTGAGAGCCCAAAACGCATCTTGGTGACTGGGGGAGCCGGATACATCGGTTCCCATATGGCGCTGCACCTTGCCGAATCGGGCTATTCGGTGACGATTGTCGACAATTGTTTTCGAGGACATGTTGGTGCAGTCGATGCACTGCGCAAAGCTGCGCCCACTGCCACCATTGGATTCGAGCAACTTTCTATTCACGAAACCGATCGCCTCGCACACATCATGCGCGAGAATCAGATCGATGCAGTCATTCATTTCGCAGCGCTTGCATATGTCGGCGAATCTGTCGAGCGCCCACTGGATTATTGGTGGACCAATCTGGGTGGCACTCTTTCACTACTCAAGGCGATGGAAAGTGCAGGAGTTCGCCGCCTGATTTTCAGTTCAACCTGCGCGACATATGGCGTTCCTATTGCAGGCGCAAACTCGATTGACGAATCCTGCTCGCAGAATCCGATCAATCCATATGGCGGTGCAAAGTTGGCGGCGGAGTATGCGATTGCTGATCATCAGAATTCAATCTTGCGCAGCGGCGGCGACTTTGCATTTGTAGCACTTCGATATTTCAATGTCATTGGCAGCGATCCGCAAGGGCGCATCGGTGAAGATCACAGACCCGAATCGCATCTTGTCCCATCGTGCCTGCTCGCAGTTCTGGGAAGGCGCGATCCACTGTGCATCATGGGAGATGACTATCCCACAAGCGATGGAACCTGCGTTCGCGATTATGTCGACGTTGGAGATCTCTGCTCGGCGCATCTTGCTGCACTCAATACGTTGACCGCTCGCGAATCTCTGCGCTTGAATGTCGGAACTGGTCGAGGTCACTCGGTTCTGGAAATTCTGCAAGCATGCGAAAGAGTTTGTCAACGTGCAGTTCCAGCGGTGCGTGGTGCTAGACGCGATGGAGATCCGCCGATGCTCGTTGCGAACGCCGCACAAATTCAGCGTCTTTTACGCTGGTCCCCTGCTGTGCGAACGCTTGACGAATCAATTGGAAATGCGTGGAAATGGATGTCTGCCAACCCCAATGGGTATGGATGAATCAGACGGGTTGAATCAGACGAGTTGAATCAGAAGGGCACACTGAGCATCACATAGCCCATCAGGCTATTGCGCCCAGGATTCGTATCACCCGTATTGGCATTGGAGATGTGATACCAACGCGCGCCGACCATCATTCGAAGATCGCGACAAATCTCCCACGAAACTCCCATGCCTGCTTGCGGTGTGAAATTGAGCGATGTTCCGCCTGATGGCGTGTCGTATCCCGTTGCGATCAGTCCAGAACCTGCGTCGCCATAGATCGACCATGTATCCATACTGATGAAGTGCCAACGAAAAAGAATAGTGGCTCCACCTCCCCATGTGTTCTGAACAGGTTGTTCGATGTAATCGGCTTCGATCTGGAAATCAATCGAGAAATTGTCGACAAAGAACCAACTTAAACTCCCACCAAACTCTCCTTGATCAGCACCATCGAAATCCGTTGCAACTGCATCGAGTAACTGCCACCGCCAAGAACCTTCTTCTCCGAATCGCACTTTTTCAGATGATGCTGGCGCAGGCGTTGCAGCAGTCGGCGCGGGCGTTGACGATTGACCCGCATCTGGAATCAACTGCACACCTGAGTTGACAAAGTTGGGTTGAAAAGTGAAATCAATTGCGTGCGCTTTCGCATTCATGCAAGCAAGTACACAGGCTGCGATAGAGACAAATCGAATTTGATTTCGCATCTTCATATGCACAGAGTACGACCATAAAAAAACCGCTCGATCGCTCCGACACGACCGAACGGCATTAATCACAACTTCCATCGGAAGCTGTAAAGAAGGCAAAGGGGGATATGCACAGTATCTTCTCCACTCTGTGGCGGTCAATGGCATAAAACAATCTTTTTCCTGCATTTGTAAGCCATTCCCTGCAAAACACTTATGAGCCACACCCCCGACCCAATCCAGAAAATCCCCTCCTCCGGCGGTTCTTTTATCAATGTGGCGCTTATAGCCCTTCGCCGCAAGGGAATATCTCGAAGCAGCATCGAAATTCTCATAGCTAAGCGCCTTGCCGGCGCGGAGATTCTGCCTGGAGCGTGGGAGATGCCAGGCGGCAAAGTCGAGGAAGGCGAAGCGACCAACATCGCCGCAGCGAGAGAATTGCTGGAAGAGACTGGAGTGGACTGCACAGATCCATCATGCGCTTGGATTGACGTTGGGTTGGTCGAGCCACCCGCACCAATTGGGCGCCCCACTCCTAGGTTTCACATCTATTCGGTCGAGTTGCCTCTGGGTTCAGTGCCTCGAGCGTTGGCGGCATCAAGCATCGCGTGGGTCGAGTTGGAGAAGCTGCACAAGATCGATTGGCCGGCAACGAATGACGCAGTTGTGAAGGCGCTGAGCACAGCGCTTCATAAAATAAAATGAATTCAGTCAATCAAATTTAAGCCTAGGGCTCGGATTTCAGCCTGCGGAATTCGGCGCGGAATTCGGCGAAGGATTTGGCGCGGCACCGGGAACATCAGGCGGCAGTTCCGTCGGAGGAATAGGAATCGCAGATGAACCCTTCTGCGGAATCGCTCCCTGCTCGTTTTTGACGGGTGCAATGATCGCATCTTTCACTGCAGTCTTTGGCTTTTGGATTTCGACTTCTGGAACAATTTCATCTGCTTCACTGCGAGCAGCAACTTGCATTTGGCGTGCACGAGCGAGTAAATCAACTGGGTCATTGTTGGCAGGTATGAAATCGAAATGCCAATCAACACGGCTCTCCAAATCGAGCGGCGCAACTTCGACAAGCAAGTCTGCGCCAATAAAATCCCAAATTGGCGCTGATGCGGTTCCAGAACCGACGATCGATTCATACCCTTCATGCTTTAATCGCACGTCGTATTCACCATAGAAAAGGAAATCGACTTCGCAGGGAGTTCGACCAACTTCACGGTCATTGACAAAGACCAATGCATCAGATGGGGTTGATGTAATGGCGATCGTTCGGCGGACACAACCTGCGCAAAGCACCGTTGCAAGTGCGGTCAAAGACAAGACGAAGATTCGGCATCGGACCATACGGCAATGATTCTATCGTCCCTCTACACTTCCAACCGTGGCACTGCTTGAAACACATGGACTGGTGAAAAGTTATAACGGCCGACGAGTCGTTGACAATGTCTCTTTTACTGTGGATGCAGGAGAAATCGTTGGACTCTTGGGCAGAAATGGCGCAGGCAAGACCACAAGTTTTCGTATGGCAATTGGAATGATCTCTCCCGAGGCCGGCAGAGTGGTCTTTGCAGGCAAGGACATGACCAATGACCCGATGTATATCCACGCGCGTGCAGGCATGGGATATCTCTCTCAAGAACCAAGCGTTTTTCAACGGCTTTCAGTCGAAGACAACTTGATGGCGATCTTGCAGACGCGGTCGATCAGTCGCGCGGAGCAACGATCAACTTGCCAAAGTTTGCTCGCACAATTCGGGTTGGAACACAAACGCAAAGAACAAGCGCGAACATGTTCTGGCGGCGAAAGACGGCGGCTGGAAATTGCTCGTTCTCTGATCACACGTCCTCGTTTGATCCTGCTCGACGAACCATTCGCTGCCGTCGATCCGCACACAGTCGAAGAATTGCAGTCCGAAGTTCGCCGCTTGGCTGAACAAGGAATCGCGATCCTCGTCACCGATCACAATGTTCAGCAGACGCTGCGTATCTGCACACGCGCGTACATCATTCATGAGGGGAAGAATCTGCGCGATGGCGATCCAAAAACGATCATCAACGATCCACTCGTACGAGAGGCATATCTCGCATCTACATTCAAAGGCGATGAATTCGGTTAATGGCCAGAAGCTGACGCGCGATACTTCTCTGATTGCTGAAGCAATTCGATTCGAATCTTGACCACGCGCACGGGCGTCGCAGAAAGCACAGTGAATCGTGCGCCAAATCGAGAAAATGCTTCCCCCACCAGTGGAATGCGACCGAACTCCAAGAGAATCAAACCAGCAATGGTGTCGAAATCTTCTTCGGTCGGCAATTCCAAAGTTGTGGCTGCCGCAATATCCACCAGCGGAATTCGGCCATCGGTTTCCCAACCAGTCTGGGCGTTGCCTGTCAATTGAGGTTCAATTTCGCTCGATGGCTCGTGCTCGTCATAAATCTCTCCAACAATTTCTTCCAGGACATCTTCAATCGTGATCAATCCTGCAGTCCCACCAAATTCGTCGACCACCAATGCGAGATGAACTTCAGTCCGCTGAAATTCGCTCAGGAGTTCGCTCACAGGTTTCGTCTCTGGAACGCGCGGCGGCTGCCGAAGCATTGGGCGCAACTTAAAGTCAGTCGGCGCATGTCCAAGAAAGCGAACGAGATCTTTGAAGTACAAGATGCCAACGACTTGATCCATATTCTCTTGATAGACCGGCACGCGTGAATGCCCAGCAGTTTCAATGAATGCACGAATAACTGCGATATCGTCGGTGTATGCGATTCCTTCGATCTGAGTCCGTGGAGTCATCACCTCCGAGACAACCGTTCCGTGAAACTCCACAGCATTTTGAATGATTCGTGCAGAGAGCGCGTCGATGCCGCCTGCTCGTGCGCTATCAGTGATTGAGTGAATCAGATCCTGCTCGATCGTCTCGTGATTCGGCAGCGCTCCAAGCAATCTGCGAACTGCTTCATCGACAAATCCGCCGATCCATAAAATTGGATGTGTCATCCAAAAGGAAATTCGCAGGATGGGATATGTTCCAATCACTAATCCAACGCCGCCATACCGCGCGATAGCGACGGCGATCACGCTGGTCGTCAACCACACCAAGATGCTCGCCGTTGCGAGTGCCATCAGAATCGAAGGCCACTCCAAAGGAATCGTCGGATCGCTCTGACGAAACATGGCCAGAACCACAAGCAAGCATGAAAGTCGACCGAATGTGCGGAAAAATGCGACTGCATGTTCGAGGTCAGTCGCGTGAGCCAGAATCCAAACTCCAGCTTGAACGCGTCCATACAAAACACAGCGCCTCTCGATTGCGGTGGCACTGGCTGTACCGAGTGCAAGGTTGAGTGCCGAGAGAAAGGTTGTGACAAACAGCAAACCAAAAAGAATCAGAATCAATCCAGTCGTCATGAGCGCTCTCCTCCTCGAGGTGCATAGACCGCACCGAGACCAAGCGAAGTGAGAATGCGATCTTCCTCGGCGTGCATTCGCCGCGCCTGAACTTCATCCTGATCGTCAAATCCGATTGCGTGCAGAAGTCCATGAACGGCGTATAAGGCCAATTCATTCTCTACAGAATGCCCAAACTCCGCACAGCGCCGCTCCGCTTCGTCCGCGCACAGAGCAAGATCGACTTCGATGCCAGATGCAGTATCGCCTTGTACAAAGGTCAAAACATCCGTGGTTCCAGCGACATTGGAATATTTTTCATGCAGCTGCGACATCTCTTCATCATGCACAATTCGAATTGAGATTTGGGAAAACGTCGGGGATTTCCCTTCGACTGCAGGCAAGAATTCGATCATGCTGCGCACCAAATCAACCATTTTTGCCTGGGCCAACGGGACCGCGGAAACCAGTTCGATTGATGTGCGTGGATTGCTCAACGGGCGACGAGATGCACAGGAATGAGTTTCGGCTTTACGCGTCGTTCAAATTCACTGCGGAACTTGTTCACGATTGTTCGCACGAGCCAATTGTTTCCATCTGCCAAACCACAGATCGTGGTTCCTTCAGAAAGTCCCATCGATCCGCCGAGTTCCAATAGCAAATCCAAATCAGCACTTGTTGCATCACCACGCTCGATGCGTGTGAGCAACTTATAGATCCAACCAGATCCTTCGCGACATGGGGTGCACTGACCGCAAGACTCGTTCATGAAGAACCGAGCGCAATTGCGGGCAACGGCGACCATATCAGTGTCTTCGTCAAAGATCGTTGGGCATGCAGTTCCAAGACCAAGCACATCGCATCGACGACCGATGTCGAAATCCATCGCAGCATCGAATTGATCGGTGCCAAGCACACCCATCGAGACGCCACCTGCGATTGCACCTTTGAATTTTTTCCCGCCAAGCATTCCGCCACAATATTCGTTGACAAGTGTGCTGAGGGGAATTCCCAGCGGTGCTTCGAAGCATCCTGGACGAGCGACGTGACCAGAAACTCCCATCAATTTCGATCCATACGACGGCATTCCACCAAATGAACTTTCCACGCCAATTGACTTCCACCACGAAACTCCACGGAGCATGATGTCTGGAACCGCAGCGAGTGTTTCAACATTATTCACAATGGTTGGACGTCCAAAGACTCCTTTCACTGCTGGGAATGGCGGCTTCACTCGCGGCCAACCGCGCTTGCCTTCGATCGCTTCAAGCAATCCAGTTTCTTCGCCACAGATGTAAGCGCCAGCACTGCGATGCAGATAGCACTCAACTGCATGCTTAGACTTTCCTCGCATCAAACCTTGCTTGCCGAAAATTCCTGCTGCGTATGCCTCTTGAATTGCACGTTCCATCACCCGCGCTTGATGGTGATATTCGCCTCGAATAAAGAAGTATGCGACATCCAACTTACACGCCCAACACGCGATTGCAATTCCCTCGAGCACAAGATGCGGATCGAAATCAACGAGCAGTCGATCTTTGAATGTTCCTGGTTCTGCTTCGTCGCAGTTGATGCAGAGATAGCGCAGGCCTTTGCCATCTTCTGGGGCAAGGAAAGACCACTTCAATCCCGCAGGAAAACCAGCGCCGCCGCGCCCTCGAAGAATCGCATCCTTCACAGTTGCGACCACTTGGGCGGACTCCATATCAAGCGACTTTTCGAGGGCTTTATATCCATCGGTCTTCACAAACTCGTCATAGCCGACGATGTGCCGAGTCTTTGGATCTCCGTGAGGAAATGACGGAATGCGCTTGGTCAGGATGGGCTCTGAGAGTTT
>CAMAXY010000033.1 GCA_945862215.1 Singulisphaera sp. GP187
CGCAGAGTTGTCATCCCAGATTCTTGTGCAAGCCGCATGACGCGCTGCTCATTGTCGATTAAGTCATGATTTCCAAGCACGAAATATCGCCCCATCGACGCACGAAGTTGGCCGAGTGCAGCGAAGACTGGTTCGCATCCTGCAACATCCAAGTCCACAACATCGCCCGTGCATGCGACAAGATCTGGCTTCGACTTTGCAAGAAGATCCACCGCTTCGAGTGCTCGAGAAACAGGGATCAATTCTCCGACATGTAAATCACTGATGTGGCCGACGCGAATTCCATCAAACTTTGCTGGCCAATTGGCAACTTTCAATTCGATCTTACGAATCTCGATCGACTGCTTCAAGTGATTTCGCAAAAGAGCACCACCAACAATTTGATCTGGCAATTTTGTCAGCACTACTTGACGCAATTTGGCGCGCGCCATGCGTCCATCATTGCCAGTGCGTACTGCAAGTTTTCCGTGAGTGACCAATTCTGCAATGGTGACTCGAACCTTCTTCGCTTTAAAACTTGACATTCACCCCCACAAAAAGACCTTGCACACCACCATCGAAAATTGCAGAGTTGTTGTCGAGTTTGAAGTCCTCCAAGCGATACCCAAACTGCACGCCACAGTTGGGAGAAAACATTGCGCTGACGCCAGCACGGACGAAGGTGAAATATTGTCCATTTGTGAAGTTCGATCCCGTTCCGCCCGTCGCTTCCATATTGATCGATTCCACCCAAGGAATTCGGCCTTTAAGATTAAAGTCGAGTTCGATCCCTGCGCCGATGCCTGGCATCACAGCATCCATCGACCACGAATCGTTCGTACCAGCAGTTTGATCGCTCACCGAAAGTGACGCGCTGTACCACCTCACTGCGCCGAGTGCTTTGAAACGAAGGTCAGCTTTGTATCCGCCATCTGTTGCTGTATTGCGTGCGTTGACGATCGTCTGCCCCCACGGAGTTTGTTGATCTGCGAATGGCTGCCAGAGTGTGACATCGAATTCGCAACCAGCACCTGCAGCGGAAAAACTATTCGATAGTTGGTCGCCAATTGACATATTGACTGACCCAAATGAACCCGCCGTTGTTGCGGTTGTTGTTGCATCGGTCGAGAAGAACCATCCAGTTGCCATCACTTTATAAAAGACGCCCCAAGACGCAGAGAGTTCGCCATTTAGAGTTGCTTCATATCCATTCAGTCCCAGGTCATCATCAACGGTGAAAGTTGCGCCGTTCAAAGATGAGTTGGCACGCACTCTCGCCATCCAAAGCGCAGGAGAAAATGCGAGTTGAAAATCGCCTGCGGTGCGCGACGCATTCGCCGTGGGGATGGATGTGGAGGCAGAGATTGCGGCAGAATCTGACGCGGACTTTGGTGGCGCCGCAGGCGCAGATGCCGCATCCTGATTTTCATAAAACACCATTAAATCAGCTACGGAAAGAGGTTCTGCTGTCAAGAGAGATTCGGCGTTCACGGTTGCAGAAACAATCGTGATCGAAACGGCGAAAGACACGATCAGAGATTTGCGGGTGAAATGCACTACGTGAGCCTACCTCCTTCCATCCGACCACCCAATGCGATCTCACTGGGTCCACTGGCATGGGTGCTTCCATCGGCGCTGCATTTTTCTTATGCGCGTTCTGGTGGACCTGGCGGACAGAATGTGAACAAGGTTGAATCGAAAGCGCAACTTCGCGTTGCGATTGCATCGATTGGCGGACTCGATCACTTCGGGCGCATGCGACTTGCGCGGATGGCGGAATCGCATTTGCATGGCGGTGATCCTGATGATCCGATGTCCATTGAATCGCCCGCTGCAGAGATTCGATTTTCGGCAGAAGAGCATCGATCGCAGCGGGCCAATCACGATGAATGTATTGCTCGGCTACATGACCTTGTCTTGCGTGCGGCAGTCGTACCCCGACGACGGCGCAAAACGAAACCAACACGCGGATCGCGTGAACGAAGATTAGAGTCGAAGAAAATACAAGGCGAGAAAAAAGAGCGGCGGCGCAAGAACTGAAAATGAGGCGCAGAGATAGACATTTGAAGGTTCATGCAGATTTTTGATTGCCGACTGATTCGACCACGCAGCACAAACAAATTCAGATTGATTTATGCCAGCGCCGCGGGACGCATGTCCTGGCGCTCAAACATGCATGGGCTCAAAAGTGGTTCGTGCAGATTTTTGGTAGCGGACTGATTCGACACCGGGCTCAAACGTGCTGCGCGCTGAAATCCAGCGCGCCCTCCGGCGCGCGCCAAGACAACTACGCAGACTCCGGCTCGGCTTGCAAACTCGCCGGGGTTCAGATCATTCCGCTGCCCACGTTGGCGAATCAAATTCTCGCTCGAACGTTTTTCAGATCTGTTGCGCATTCGTTTGCGTGTCCAGCCGTTGGAAAGTTCTCTCGGGCGAGTTCCGCAGGCGGCCGACGGCGCTTGTAAAAAGAATTCGCAAACCAGATCGTGTCGGTCGCCGAGGACTGTCTGAGCCCCGAGAGGACTTTTAACGGCTGCCCACTCATGCATTTCCGCGGCTGTGTCCGCAGCTCGATTCCGCATCTCAATTCCGTGTCTCGATTCCGTCGTACTTCCGCTTGCGTACCCAGCCGTTGGAAAGTTCTCTCGGGCGAGTTCCGCAGGCGGCCGACGGCACTTGCAATAAAATTTCGCAAATCGGATCGTGTCGGTCGCCGAGGACTGTCTGAGCCCCGAGAGGACTTTTCACGGCTGCCCACTAATTCATTTCCGTGGCTGTATCCGTGGCTGTATCCGCAACAGCTTATTTCATCCGAACTTCGCCGCTCCCCTTTTCGATGACACCAATAACCGAAGGAGTCTCCCCTGAGCGCTTCAATTTCTTCATCATGCTCTGTGCATACTCGGGGCGCGCAATGATCGTGTATCCGATTCCCATATTGAACACGCGAAACATTTCCGCTTCTTCAACACCACCATGTTGCTGTAGAAACGGAAAAATCGCAGGCGGAGTCCATGACGATTTTTCAATCACCGCATCAAGATTCTTCGGCAGCGCGCGACATACATTGCCCGGCAACCCGCCGCCTGTAATGTGAGCCATACCACTAATCGACTTCTTTTTACGAAAACTCTCGACCAATTTGACGATTGGCTTGGCATAGATGCGCGTTGGCTCGAGCAGAATCTCGCAGAGGGTTCGATCTCCCAATTCTGCATACTTCGCATTCAGATCAAGTCCAGCATCGCGCACAATTCTGCGCACAAGCGTGTATCCATTCGAATGCACTCCCGAACTTTCTAAGCCGATGATCACATCATTCTTCTTGACACGCGTTGCGTCGATGATGTTGTCGTACTCCACCACTCCAACGCAAAATCCTGCGATATCAAAATCGCCCGGCTTATAGATGTCTGGCATCTCAGCGCACTCACCACCAAGCAACGCACATCCTGCAATCTCGCATCCACGAGCGACTCCAGTGATCATCGCACTTGTTTCCGCAGGTTGTAATTTGGATAGCCCGAGATAGTCCAAGAAAAATAGAGGTTCAGCTCCCTGCACAATGAGATCGTTCACATTCATTGCAACGCAGTCAATTCCAACCGAGTCATAGACACGGCGCTCTGCGGCCATCAGTACTTTCGTACCGACTCCATCGGTGCATGCAACAAGAACTGGCCGCTTGTAATTTCGGCGCATACTTTTCTTACTGAAGTCAAGCTGAAACATTCCTGCAAATGCACCGTGCCGTCCCAACACGCGCGAACTGTGCGTTCGCTTCAAAACCGGCTGAATGAGATCAACGACCTCATCGCCCGCGTCGATATTCACACCTGCATCTCTGTATGTCAGACCTTTCGTAACTGGGGAAGCGCTCATTGCCCCATTACACACGATTCTGAGCAAATCGGTCTATGCTCCTCCTTCCATATGTCAATTCTCATCGATAGCAATACTCGTGTCCTCTGTCAGGGCATCACCGGAACCGCAGGCGCATTTCATACCAAAGGATGTTTGGAATATGGCACTCAAATGGTTGGTGGGACCACTCCTGGAAAGGGTGGCCAGCGCGACGCAAACGGATTGCCAATTTTCGAAACGATGCGCGATGCTGTCAAGGCAACGGCAGCAACTGCAACAATGATTTTTGTTCCGCCGCCATACGCCGGCGATGCGATTATCGAAGCTGCTGATGCCGGAATCGGATTGATCTGCGCGATTACGGAAGGCATCCCCGTGCAAGACATGATTCGAGTTCGCGAGATGCTGAAGAAATATCCAAAGACAACATTGGTCGGTCCGAATTGTCCTGGCGTGATCACTCCTGGCAGAAAAGTCGGCGAGAAAAAATATGAAGGCGGATGCAAGATTGGAATTATGCCTGGATACATCCACATGCACCGCATGGATGCTCCATCGCGCAAAGCTGTTGGCATCATCAGCCGATCTGGAACATTGACATACGAAGCAGTCTGGCAATGTTCGGCACGCGGAATCGGCCAGACAACATGCGTCGGCATCGGCGGCGATCCTGTGAAGGGATTGGATTTCACAGATCTGCTGGAACTTTTTACCGCCGATCCTGATACGAGTGCAATCGTGATGATCGGAGAAATCGGTGGAAGCGCAGAAGTCGATGGCGGGAAATGGTTGCAAGCAAACACAAAGAAACCAGTCATTGCATTTATCGCCGGCCGCACTGCCCCTGCTGGTCGGCGAATGGGACATGCTGGTGCAATCGTCGGCGGTGCGGAAGACACGGCGCAAGCGAAGATCGATGCGCTGCGATCTATGGGAATTCAAGTCGCAGACAGTCCTGCTGATATGGGTGCGATGACGGCAAAAGCGCTTGGACTGAACTGAACGACATTCTTTCTCATTTGCACTCGGTACGATTTCAGAAATGAACCTCGGAAAAATTTTTCTTGCATCCACGTCAATCGTGGCCTGCATTATTTTGTCAATTGACTTAAGAGCAATTGATGATCTTGCAACGCAATCAGTCTCCGCCGCAACTCCCCCTGCAACTCCCCCCACCATTGCCCCCGCTCCATTCGTTGCTGGGCATCTGTATGACCGCATCGCAGTTGTTGGTGCAAGTGCATCCGATGGATTCGGCGTTTCCTTGCGCCCAGATGCGCCACCATCCGATTTGACTGCGCCAGCTGATCCAAATGCGAAACCAACTGTCGCGAAGAAGCCAACGCCTGTTCTATTGAATCTTTCAGATGTGCTGCGATATGCGGCGAAAACAACAACCGACGGAACGACTTCGCAGCGAGTCATCATGCACCATTATTCCAGTGGGTTTTTCTTTGCGAATCCTGGTCCAATTGGTCAAGGTGAAATCTATCGCGCGCTGAAAATCAAGCCAACACTTGTGCTTGGGCTCGACTTTCTGTTCTGGTATGTCTATGGAACGGTCACTGCTGAAGGCAAGCCGATGGCCACGGGGGCTGATCGATTGAGCAATCTCGAACTTGGACTTGAACAACTTGACCGAATTGTCAACGCAGGGATTCCACTTGTGATCGCTGATATTGCAGACATGCACGACGCAATCGGCAAGATGCTTTCAGAAAATCAAGTGCCGGATGTCCAGACAATCGGGAGCGCCAATATACGAATTATGGAATGGGCCAGAACAAGATCGCTCGTCAAGATCATGCCACTTTCACACATTCTGGAGACTCTCCAGAAAGGTGGCCCCATCGAACTTGCTGGAAAGTCTTGGAATCCTGAAGAATTGGGGGAACTTCTTCAGGATGATCAATTGCACCCGACCTTTGCGGGAACTGTTGTTATCGCAGCAGGATTGATCGACTTGGCAAAGACCAATGATCCTTCGACCCCACCACCGTTTGACTTCGATCCAAAGTTGATCCGTGAGAGAGTTCTGAAAATAGCCGCTGCAAAAAAAGAAGTGAAGGCAGAATTGAAAACTACTGAAGAGTCGACAGCAACTCATTGATGCGCTTGCGCGCCTCTGCATCAGTCGTCTTGGCAAGCCATCCACCAACGGCCTCGCGTGCAGCATCCACTCCTGCCACTCGCTTTATTTCTGGCGCAAGTCGCGAGAGATCGACTGCTGGTCTGACCGCACGAACTTGTTTCGCAAACCAATCAAGCAAGGCTTGATCCTTGATCGACGAAAGTTGCTGCGTCCATAATTGCCAGAGCATGTCCTGATCGATCAGCGTGGGAGCGGGAATCATGCGATATGCAGAAAGGAACGCATCACTTTGTCGCAAACGAAAGAGCGGACCAAGTGCGATCTGCGCGCACGCTGTCGCCACCGCTTCTCCTTTGCTTGCGGCGACTGACCAAAGTTGCGATGCCATCGAATCATCGCCAGTCTTGACAACATCGCCCAAAGCGCGGGCATAATCCGCCGCGGCACCAGATGTTTTTGTAGCAACCAGCGCAGCACGCGCGCTTTCTTTCACATCTGTTTCACCTTTGGCTGGATCAAGTGCTGTTGGAGGATTCCGCGGCAGAGATGGCGTTGATGGTGACGTAACAACCATCAATGGATCGCCAAACATTGTCACGCGCCATACAGAATCAATCGGTCCATCGCCCCATCGACTCGCAACAAGAAATGGAACCATGTTCACCATGCGTGTCGCGACCATACTCGGCGGAACAAACGCAACCAAGTATGGCTCATACACACTGCCCGCATAGGCATAGATTCCATGTTCCAACCAACGCCCACCAACCGTGTCGCGACTCTCAGCGGAAGTCAGACTCCACGAATGAATCAGATGCATCGCCATCGGATGTTGAAGCATCGGAACATCTTCTGGATAACACTGAAACTCCTGCCACATCTTGAAGAAATCCATATTGCCCATTGTGTTCATATAAAGCACATCGGGCTTGAAGCCACCCATCAATAGATTGAGCCACGAAACAACTGAAGCTTGCGCGCCTGAAAACTCTGTGGTTTCATATCCCGCACTCTTGAGTACCTCGACACCATCGGTCATTGCATAACGCCCAAAATCTCCCTCGTTTCCATAGGTATTCATCATCCAAACAGATTTTTGCGAAAGATAGAGACTGCACATTGCGATGTATGCACAGCGCACCTCATCGCCAAAAATGTTTGAGGCAATCGCCCACCGACGACCATCTGGAATTCTGCAAAGTGCATCCGTCACCGCAACGGCTTCGCCAGGTTTTGGATTCGCACCGGCCGGTGGCGCCCACTGCGCCCCTGGCGGAACTTCAACTTTCCACGGCATCGAACGACAAATCGTGACAGCGTCGATTGCATCGCCAAGCGAGATGTATCCCAATCCCGTCGCTCGTGTCCCTTCTTCGATACGCGAGGAAAGCTCTTGGAATTGCGAAGGCCCCATCGTCGAACTTGGAGGATCAAATGATCCTTCGAGCCAACTCAAAACCTGTCCATGCCCAGCCGCCAATGCGACAGCTGCTGTCCATGCAGGATCACTCATACTTGCGAAGACGATTCCAATTGGCTCGAAGCGCGCAGATGCGAATGCTTCCGCTGGATTATGCGGATTCGCATCGCTTCCAGGAACAGTCCACGACTGTGTGATTGCATTCTTTGCCATCGCATTCTTTTCTTCGATCGTTGCTGGCATTGCACCAATCGAAGTACGACGAATGACCTTGCTCGGCTTGAATGCTCGAACAAACATCGGGGTAAAGAAGTCATCTTCGATCAGAACTGGCCAACGCCCACGCAAAGTCCATCTGGAAATTTCATCCAGATATGTTGCAGCGTCTGGAACGAGCACCACCTTGTCGACGATTGGGATGCGTGTTCGTACTTGAAAAGAACGCAGCCCCATTTGTATCTGCCACGAAACTGGCATTGGCTGTCGAACAACTTTTGCTTGCTGGCCTGTCGGCGCGGGTTGAGATTGCTGTGCGGGTTGGACTTTCGGCGCTGGAACTGATTGCGCAAAGACAGGCACTGCTGCGAACAGAATCAGGCACAAAATCCACAAGCTTTTCATAGACAAAAGATACCGCTTGAACTGACTAAACGAGTTGATATCCCTTGGCGATTTGGCGGAAAGCTTCGGCATCCTTTGCAGCCCAAACACTATCTCGTCCAAGTTCCTTTGCCAGTATTGACGCAACTATATCGGCAGAATCGAACGCTGCTTTCGCATCAAGCAGCAGGCTGCGCGTTCGTCGTGCAAGCACATCATCAACTGATCGAGCCATTTCGTGGCGCGCCGAGTGTGCAACCACACCAAGCGGATATGGCAATCGCTCGTGCATGGGCTGACTCCAACTTGCGTTTTCCGCACAAACTGCACGCACCATCGGCGCATCGCTGCCATAGACCCGCAACCAATCTTCGCTTGGCATCGCAGCATCATCGCGTGCGATCCAACCTCGCACATGAAGCGATTCTGTGCCACAAGGTCTGCGATCAAGTTGGCCAACGTCGATCACTCTTGCCATCGTGTCCTCGGCCATACGCCGATATGTCGTCCACTTGCCACCCATGATCGACACCATTCCGCTTGCACTGACAACAACTTTGTGAGAACGAGAAATCGACTTTGATGGCGAATCAATTCCGCTTTCGTGAACAAGCGGACGCATCCCCGCATAAACCGTTCGCACATCTGCACGAGTTGGATCCCGTTCCAAATATCGCCCAGCATTTCGAAGAATAAATTCGATTTCTTCTGGAAGAGCGCGAGGCTCGATCTCCGCCTTCTTCATCGGCGTATCGGTTGTTCCAACAACAATCCGATCATGCCATGGAATGACGAAGAGCACGCGTCCATCGTCGGTATGCGGCACCATAATCGCGCGCTGACTGGGCTGCAAAGTTTTATCAAAAACCAAATGCACTCCTTGCGCAGGCTCGATCATTCGTGGTGTCTTGCCATCATCTAAGACTCGCAATTCATCAGAAAAAATACCGCAAGCGTTCACCACAACGGTGGCACGAATTTCCATCATGCGTCCGCTCTCCCCATCCATTGCACGAACACCATGAACCATTCCGTGAGAATCTTTAAGCAATTCGCTGACGCGACATTGATTGAGAATCACCGCACCCAAATCTGCGGCGGTGCGCGCGAGAGTGAGCGCCATACGAGCATCGTCGAATTGACCATCGTGATATTCCACGCTGCCAAGCAAACCTTCACGGGCAACATTGGGAATCGCGTCAATCGTCTGAGCAGTTGAGAGAAACTTGCTGGGAGCCAGATTCCGTTTGCCCGCGAGCAAGTCATACAGTTTCAGGCCAGCGCCATAAAATGGACCTTCCCACCAGGTGTATCGCGGCACAAGAAATGCAAGATCATGCACCAGATGCGGAGCATTCTGATGCATCAAGCCGCGTTCATGCAATGCTTCCATCACCAACGCGATATCGAGTTGTTCCAAATATCGCACGCCGCCGTGCACCAATTTGGTACTGCGACTGGAAGTCCCCTTCGCGAAGTCATGCGCTTCGACCAAACACGTGGAATACCCGCGCTGGGCAGCGTCAACTGCGACGCCAAGTCCCGTCGCGCCACCACCTACAACAAGCACATCGAAGGATTTTCCGTCAGCCCGATCCAACATTTGGTCACGCAAGAAATCACTCACGACTGCTCCTCCCATCCTCGAGATTTTTCGATTGCCTTGCGCCAACGCTTGCGCATTTCGACTCGTATGCTTGGGCTCATCATCGGTGCGAAGACTCGGTCCACGCGTCGCAACGATTCGATTTCTTTCGCTGAAGTCCAGACTCCAGTTGCAAGTCCAGCCAAATATGCCGCACCAAGCACGGTTGATTCCAATATTGCAGGTCGCTCGACATGAATTCCAAGCAAATCCGCCTGCATTTGCATCAATAAATCGCTTGCACAAGCGCCGCCATCTACGCGCATGATTCCAATTGATTCATCTTGATCGGCCGAAGGAATATCGGCATTCATCGCTTCAAGAACTTCGACAACTTGCATCGCAATTCCTTCAAGAGTCGCTCGTGCAATGTGTGCGGCAGTCGTTCCGCGAGTCAGTCCAAGTATCGCTCCGCGCGCTGTTGCATCCCAGTGCGGAGCGCCCAATCCTGTAAACGCTGGAACCACAACCACGCCATCAGAATCTGCGACGCTTGCGGCAAGTTCGTTCACTTCCGGCGCACTGCGAATGATTCCCAGTCCATCACGAAGCCACTGGATTGATGCGCCTCCCATAAAAACGCTTCCTTCGAGGGCATACATCGCGGGCGCGCCTTTCATGCGCCATGCGACCGTTGTCAAAAGTCGTGAGCGACTCTGAATCAACTCTGTCCCCGTGTTCGCCAATAAAAAACATCCTGTTCCAAAGGTGGTCTTTGACATTCCTGCTTGCGTGCAACTTTGTCCAAAGAGTGCGCACTGTTGATCACCACCAATTCCCGCGATTGGAATTGCTCGACCAAAAATTGCTGGATCGGTCTCGCAGCAGACTCCACTGCTGTCAACGATTTTCGGCAGGATGCCTTGTGGGATGTTGAACAATTTCATGAGCCACTCATCCCACTCAAGTGTCTTCAAGTCCATCAACATTGTTCGAGACGCATTCGAGACATCAGTCACGTGCAATTTTCCGCCGGTCAAATTCCAAATGAGCCATGAATCGATTGTGCCAGCAGCGAGTTCGCCGCGTTGAGCACTCGCACGCGCGCCATCAACATTATTCAGAATCCACGCCAACTTGGACGCACTGAAATATGGATCAAGCAGCAACCCCGTCTTTTCAGTGACCTTTGCTTCGACTCCCTGAGCGCGCAAATGCTCCAAATCCCCCGCAGTTCTTCGATCCTGCCAGACAAGTGCGTGATGAATCGGCTTTCCACTCTTGCGATTCCAAACGACAATTGTCTCGCGTTGGTTTGTGATGCCAATACCAGCAATTTGATTGTCAGAAATCCCGCCAAGTCGAAGCGCTTGCTGCGCAGTCTCCAACTGAGTTGTCCAGATCTCAGAAGCATCATGTTCGACCCAACCAGACTTTGGGAAAAATTGCTTGAATTCTTTTTGCGCAACACTGACCAATCGACCATGACGATCAACGATCGCGGTTCGCGAGCTGCTTGTTCCTTGATCAAGTGCAAGTATGAGCGTTGGATTTGTCACAAAATAATTCTACTTGATGCCAGCCTTGTGCAATTGCTCTGCATTCAACACATTCTTCAATCGAAGAATCAATTTGTCGCGCGCTGCGCCTCGGGCAAACGCATATTTCTGCATCAGTTCAATCTGAGCCTGCGCCTTCAATATCGATTGCAGTTGGACGTCGGGATTTGCCGAGGCACCTTGCGCAGCAGAATCAGTCACGGGACCACCAGTCTTCATCTGTTGGATCATGGCCTCAACGGCGTTATCACGCTCCGCATGAAACTCATCTCGAGCAACAGACAATGCTGCACGCTGCGATTCCGTGAGATCGGGCAGAGCGCATGCCTTTGCCAACCCCTCTGCGACGGATTCGGTCTCACCATATGCATGAAAATATGCATCACGCAAATACGCACCCTGAACTGCTTTTCGCGCAGATTGCGGAACAACCTGGATGAGTGCCTCGAATGCGTCCCGTTGAAGCGCTGCCTTTATCTGCGCAGCTTTTAAACCGATGGATTTTGCGGATTCTTCACGCTTTTGCATGGAGAGATAGAAATCTCCCCATCGAGATTGATCATTGATCTTTGCAAAATTCGACCAACCAATTTCGTTGAGGCGCAAGATGCGCCAATACGCAACGACGGCCTGATGCATTCCTTGTGCGGACTTTTTCAGTTCATCAAATTTCGGAGCAAGAACCTCCGCAACTTTGGCGCAGTCGATGGGTCCGAGTCGAACGCCAGTAACTGCAAGAATTGCGTTGGCATTTTCTTCGCCGCCTTCCACGCCATCAAATGCAGAATCCACTCCAGTCCAATGCGTACCGCAGACTCGACCGACATGCAGCATCTCGACAATCTTTGCCTGATTTGGTTCTGCGACGACACCTGCAACATCGACAAAGAATCGGTCTTCGATTTCACGACGAATTTTTTCTATCGCAGCGGCGCGCGCGACCCAACGATCCACCTCGGACTCCTCATTGATTGGTGAAGTCGGAATCGAATCACCACCCGCGGCTGGCGGCGTCGTTTTCTTTGTCAACGCCTCCAATTGATCTGACTCAGGCTTAATTCGCGCATCCCATTCCTTCCAGTAATCATCCTTGAGGCTCTGCAAAATTGCGATAGCGCTTGCACTACTCCCAAGTGATCCAGCAATACGCGACATCCAAGCGTCATCCATTCGCCGAGCATTCCACACTCTCAGATCAGCGCTCTGCGAATCCAACTGACCTTCGCTCGAATCAGCCACGGCGATATCAAGCGCGCCCGCCTTTGCACCATCGAGAGCTGTCGGGTCTTCTGGCAGGAAGAGCCCCGCTTCCTCAGGCGTTCCAATTTTTGCCAGAATTTCCCCAGAATCAGGACCAACAATTGCGAAGATCGCAGCCTGCGCATTTCGAGCTGCATGCATTCGCTTAGAGACATCCGCAGCAATTTCTGTCTCCAAAACATCAAGCGCAGTGCGATCTTCGACGGAGTTCTCCTCGAACCATCTTCGATTTTCCTTCACGACAATCTGGTCAAGCATGCGATCATCCGCCATCTGCCACTGCGCAAAGATCAATCGAATCGCCTCGCGCTGATCGTCGCTGAGTCGCTTCACTCGAAGTGCAGAATTTGCTGATTGATCGACACCACTTCCGGAACCATCGTCAAACTGCGGATACGCAGCCGCGAGATATGCACTGCGAAATCTGCGTGCAAATTTCGAATCGTGATGTGCCAAGACATCCCACGTAGCGCGATATGCACGGGCGCTGCTTTCACGAAGCGCTTTGCACAATTCAATAACTGGCTTTCGAACTTTGTTGTATGCCGCTTCAGAAGCGTTCATCAAATCTTTCAAATGCTGTTCGTCCATCTCGCCGATATTCTGCGCATTCACCAGTTCGGTTCCTGATAATGCCGCCGCCATTTCGACAGTCGCCTTCATCGATACCACGACCAGTTCCCGAAGAATTTTTCCTTGGCGACCATCAAAATCACTCAACGCGCGATCGCATTCCATTGAGACTTCTGTCGCAGATTCGACTTTGCTCCAATCTAAACTTCGTAACAAGACTGCAACATCAACATCTTCCTCCTCCAAAGAAAAGAAAATTTGCCCAGCCCTCCACACTGCTCGCTCGCGTGTGGCGTGTGCTCGTGCAAGACCAACGTGCATTGACTCTGGCAATGCAATACGAACAGCATCAAAGAGCGTTTGATCGAGAGCCGTGCTGCGTTTGATCAGCGCGAGATATGTATCCATTATCTTTTGAGTTTCATCACTGCTCGGCAGCGCCCCGCCGATCGAAAAATCTCGCATCTTTTCTTGGAATCGCTGAATCTGTTGATCTCGCAGTTGCAAGCAACTTTCAAGATATTTCACATGCGCCGCTTCAACGGCCGCGTATTGATCGCGATATTCAACGCCATTCTTCTTGAGCAAATCCGCAAACTCGATTAACCCGATCGGGTCTGCGAATGTTCCAGATGTGCCTTGGCTTCGCGCATTCGATGAGAAAAAAATTATTGAAAAAATAAGTACAAACGATGCACAACTCATTCGCTTCCACCACCTCACCACATTTGGTGCGGTGAGTGCAATCACATCGCGGACCCCAAGTTCATCACTCGACGCCACGCGCTGATTTGTCCCAAGTGCATTTGATTGTGTGAAAGACACATGAATGCGACCATTGCTCCAACCGTTGGCAACTTTTCTGCCATTTGCGCCATCGGATTTGCTTGTGCGAAAACAGATTCATCAACTCCTGGAAGAATGTCAGCGACCTTCGTCCAACCCTTGGTGAATTCCGCGATGAGCGCATCCTTCGATGGATACAGGCCGGGGCGATCAACGCAAGGTGATCCGTGCTTGAAAAGCTCTTCATAACCTGCTGGCGCATCGCCGAGTTCTTTGTGGCCAAGCATGCCAGCAACAGCTGACGCATACAACGCCAAATGTCCAATGCAGAATCCAGCACTATTCAGATCTGCCCGTGGCATATGTGAAAATATGTCTGCAGGAATCGTCTGCACGAGTTTGTCTGCATACCCCAAAGTCAGTCGAAGTCCTGGCGCAATAATGTTTCCTGTGTTCATACAAATAAGATACCCGCCAGTGTGAATCAGAGTCCGATGTACTGGGTATAAATTCTTCGCGCATCGCTCGGTTCGGGCGAGCCTCGCACGATCGCTCGCCCATCTGCAAATACAGTCAATTCATACAATTCCCCAGTAGATGTTCGCTCGGATCGCAACGCTCCACGCATTCGACCACTCTCGACTGTGAACGCGCCATGAGCCATGAGCCGCAACGCAAGTCCATCCAAGTCAATTGAAGTAGAACCTGCAGGCAATATCTGCACAGCATTTCTCCCGCACAAAATGGTTGCCTGCGAAGATCGAGCGCCATCAAGAAAATCCAAACGTCCCTGTATGCATGCGGCGCAATCATTGGCACGTGCCGACGATCCCAACTTCGTTCGATGCAATCGACCAGTCGCAAGATCGAAACTCACAAGATCGCTGTCGTGATCTTCGAAGATTCCCGCGAGATATCGCAGAGCCGATCCAACTGCAAATCCTGCTGCGACTGCAACTGCTGGACCGAAGACTCCCGCACGATCACACGTCGGCGCGACTCCAGGGTTCGGCGGTTCTGGAAAGAGGCATCGCAAGCACGGACCAACGCTCGGCAAAATCGGAAATGTCATTCCCTCAAATCCAACAGCGCCGCAATACATGTATGGAATCGCACGGCGAAGTCCCAGATCATTCAGCAGATATCGCGTTTCAAAATTGTCCAGCCCATCAATGATGATGTCCGCACCTTCTGCATATTGCAGCGCATTTTCCGCGCGGAAATCATCGACCCATCCGCGCACAGAAATCGAGGGGTCGATTGCGCGCACACGCTTCGCAGCTGCTTCTGCTTTGGGAACACCACGCTTCGCATCGTCATCAGTAAAAAGCGATTGCCTCTGAAGATTCGTGGGCTCGACTACATCGCGGTCAATGATTGTCAATCGACCGACGCCAGCACGCACGAGCAAATCCACCGACGCGCATCCAAGCGCTCCGCATCCCACAACGAGTGCGTGAGAATTCGCAAGACGCTTTTGCGCTTCAATAGAAAACCCAGGCAGAATGATCTGACGATGAAAACGACCGAATTGATTCGGCGTGTCCACTGCCGGCGCTTACCAGGCGAAGTGAGCGAACGCTTTGTTCGCATCGGCCATACGGTGCGTGTTTTCACGCGTGGTGACCGCTTTGCCTTCGTTCTTCGCTGCGTCGAACAATTCCTTCGCAAGGCGCAGAGCAATTGGCTTGCCCTTTTCCGAACGAATGGCTTCGAGAATCCAGCGGAAGGTGAGGCTCTGCGCGCGACGTCGATTCAACGGCATCGGCACTTGATAATTTGCTCCACCGACGCGCTTCGATCGCACTTCGACGGCAGGGCGAACATTGTCGATTGCTCGGTGAAAAAGCTCGATCGCAGTCTTTGGCAACGCATCCGACTTTTCTTTGTCGAGGCGATTTTGCACCATTTCGAGGGCGTCATAAACGGCCTTCTGTGCAGTGGCTTTCTTGCCGCCATACATGAGGCAATTGATGAACTTGGCGACAACAAGATCCTGAAATCGTGGATCAGGCTTGAGTTGAGATTCGCTGGCTGTGAACTGCTTTGGCATAACTGACTCCTAAAAAAACTGACTCCGAGCGGGGCTATCACGCGAAATTGCGTGAGTATGTTCACCGCGGCACTGGAGGTTGGACATCTCCGGAGAAATGCGCCGCGATTACTGCCTTACGAGCGGAACGTCCGTCTCGCAACCGGTTTTCGAGGAAACCAGAAAAACCTTTTGAACCATGAAATTCATGGCTCATTGATTCGTGCAAACTTATTTCTTCTTGGCAACGACGGCCTTGCGCTTCACACCGTAAAGCGAACGACCCTTCTTGCGACCGTCAACTCCGAGGCAATCAAGCGTGCCACGCACAACGTGATATCGAACACCGGGGAGATCTCGAACACGACCGCCGCGCACAAGCACGATCGAATGCTCTTGAAGATTGTGGCCTTCGCCACCGATATATGCAGTAATTTCTCGACCGTTTGAAAGTCGAACTCGAGCGACCTTGCGGAGCGCAGAATTTGGCTTCTTTGGAGTGACCGTCTTCACCTGAAGGCAAACGCCACGGCGTTGTGGGCATGCTGCAAGATCATTGACCTTACTCTTGGTGATTGGATTGCGGCGAGGTTTGCGGACGAGCTGGTTAATTGTTGGCATATGTGGTCGCTTTGTGGCTGGTTGGGAAATGTACCGAAGATCCGCCGCGAAGGCAACCTCATTAAGAACAATCCTTGACAGATTGCGTTGGTCGGCTAGACTGACTCTCCGCCCCATACCGGGGTCTTAAGAGGACTAAATCACATGAATCCCGTAATGAAAACATCGCCTGGACGAACGCGCCGGCGCCGAAATCACCAAGCTCTCCGAGCTGCCCACACTGTCACCTGCCCAAATTGCGGTGCAACCAAGCGACCTCACCATGCCTGCTCATCATGCGGCTATGTGCGCCCTGGACTGCAACTCAAGGGATTCCAGGCAAACGCCTGATAGAAACCGATGCGTATTGGCATCGATGTCATGGGCGGAGACAACGCTCCCGATGAGATATTGAAGGGTTGCTTTACTGCACTTGCGACTCTCGCAGCAGATGATCAACTTGTTCTTATCGGCGATGCTGGCTTGATCAATGAAGCGATCGCCGAACGCGGCATCAAATCAACTCAAATCGAAGTTGTCGGAACCACTGAAGTCATCGGTATGGACGAATCGCCCGTCGATGCCGTGCGCGCGAAAAAGGATTCGTCCCTTGTGATCATGGGGAGAATGGCATCGCCCAAGTTGCCAAATCGACTTGATGCAATAATTTCTGCTGGCAATACTGGCGCGTGTGTCGCCGCGGCTCAACTTCACATGCGACGACTTGAAGGCGTCATCCGACCGGGCATCGCAGTGACCGTTCCAACATTTGCAGGACCGATCGTGTTGATCGATGTCGGCGCGAATATCGAGCCAAAAGCAAGTCATCTTGCGCAGTATGGCGTGATGGGCGACATCTATGCGCGACGAGTTCTGGGAATCGACAATCCACGTGTCGCGCTGATGAATGTCGGCGGCGAAGAACAAAAAGGAACGCAAGAAGTTCGCGATGCTCGCGATCTTTTGCGCGCCACCGAAGGACTCAATTTCACTGGATTTGTCGAAGGAAGAGGCGTATTTAATGGCGAAGCCGACGTCGTAATCACCGATGGAATCGTCGGAAATGTCATGCTGAAAATGGCCGAAGGTCTTTCTTCTGGAATCTTCAAGGCTCTTGCCAAAGAAGTCTTCGCAATCGATCCAACACTCGCATCTCGACTCGAACCAGTGGTCAAGAGTTTGTATGCGAAGTATGACTATCACGAATACGGCGGCGCTCCACTTCTTGGTGTGAATGGAGTCTGCCTCATCTCGCACGGATCAAGTGTTGCCCGAACAATAACCAACGCAATCCGACGCGCTCACAACTTTGTCGAACTTGGCGTGAACGAAGAAATCGTCACGCGGCTCGCCGCTGCGACGCACCTCATCGCATGAACCATCCCGCTCCGCCCTTTGGCGTCCGCATTCGCGGGACGGGGTCTTGTGTACCAAAACGCATTCTGACGAATGATGATTTGTCCAAAGTGATGGATACCACCGACGAGTGGATTTTTCAGCGCACAGGTATCCGCGAACGACGCGTCTGCGATCCGATGACTGAAGGAACATTCACGATGGCCAGAGACGCGTTGAAGAATGCGCTCGATGCAGCGGAGATGAAAGGTTCTGATCTTGATCTGATTATCGTAGGAACCGTGACTGCGGAAATGACTTGTCCTTCAGTCGCTGCGAGAGTTGGCGCTGCACTTGGCGCTGTTCCTGCTGCTGCATTCGATCTTTCCGCCGCATGCTGCGGATTTGTCTACAGCATGAATCTTGCACAAGCGCTCATCCAATCTGGGCAATTTCGCAGCATTGGCGTTGTCGGCGCCGAAGCGATGAGCACGATTGTCGATTATCAAGATCGCACCGTATCAATTCTCTTCGGCGACTCCGCAGGCGCTGCGGTGTTGACGCGCGATCCTGATCCGCGAATCGGATGCTTGTATCAAACCATGGGATCGGATGGCAGCGGATGGGGTTCGCTCTATCTGCCTCGTCGTCCGCAAGAAGTTCCTGCGAGTGACGCTGACAATCCGATTCGTCTTGGAAATCTTCGCATGAACGGCAAAGAAGTCTTTCGATTCGCTGTGACAAAGTTTCGCGAAGTGATTGAAGACGCAATGACAAAGACCAATTTGACGGCGGAAAGTGTCGGCCAAGTCGTCTGTCATCAATCGAATGTTCGCATTATCGAAGCGGCTCGAGAAAAATTAGGATTGCCCCACGAGAAGGTCTACATCAACATTGATCGATTCGGAAATAGTTCTGCAGGCAGCGTCGGGCTCTGTCTTGATCAATTGTGGAGAGCAGGCAAGATCGAAAAGGAACGGCCATTTGTGATGGTTGCCTTCGGTGGCGGTCTGACTTGGGCCAGCGGTGTTTGGCGTATTTGATCTTCAAAACAAGCTTTTTTTAGACTTCACGCAATCAATTCTGAGGAGATTTTTATGGCGAATTCAATGATCGTTCTTTGTCCAGGTCAAGGCGCACAATCTGTTGGAATGGGTCGTGGATGGAACGACACAAGCACAGCGGCTGCGGCAATTTTTGCGCGAGCTGACAAGACAATCGACCTGGCCTCGCTTGGCGGAACGCTTTCAAAAATATCTTTCGATGGCCCTGCTGAAACGCTCAATCGAACTGATGTCAGTCAACCTGCTTTATACACCTGTGCGATCGCAAGTTTTCACGCAATGCAAGATCGACCAGATGCGCCGACGATCTCAGCGTGCGCAGGACTTTCCTTAGGCGAATACACCGCGCTGCATTTGGCTGGAGCGTTTTCATTTGAAGATGGACTGCGACTCGTTGCGACGCGCGGAAAATTGATGCAAGCGGCTGCAGAAGCAAGTCGCGGCGGAATGGTTGCGCTCATAGGGGCTGATGAAGCACAAGCTCAAGCCGTGTGCGATGGCGCAGCGCAAGGAGAAGTCTTGGTCTGTGCCAATTTCAATGCACCAGGTCAGATCGTTCTTTCAGGGCATGCCTCGGCGTGCGATCGAGCATTGGAATTCGCGTCGACCGTTGGATGCCGAGCGACACGCCTCCAAGTCGCAGGAGCATTTCATTCGCCGCTGATGGCTCCCGCAGCAGAATTGATGGGAAAAGCGCTTGAAAACGTAGATTTCAAGCCACTCAAACATCCCGTTTGGAGCAATGTCACTGCGCGGCCACACGATGCAAACAATTCTATTTTACTGAAGAAACTCCTTGTCGATCAGATTGTTTGCCCCGTAAGATGGAGTCAGAGCATGTTGGCGCTTGCTGCGGGGCTTCCCGTTGGCGACAACAGACCTGCGCTGCACGAACTGGCGCCAGGAAGTGTGCTCAAAGGATTGATGCGTCGGATTGAAAAAAGTTGCGAGATCACAAGTCATGACAAACCTGCAGACAAACCAGTACCCATTGAAATCCCACACGCATAATTTCTTCGTTGCAATTGCCTGGTTTGGTGTGCTTGCATGCGTTGGACTGACATCATGCGGTGAAGAAGAAGCTCCTCCACCGCCACCAATTGTGCGTGTCGCGCCGCCGCCGCCACCACCGCCGCCAGAACCAACCATCAAGTCTGTTGCCGAATTGATGGCGGAGTACAAGATTGATGAGCGTGTCAACTTGCCAGAGACAATGGCTCCAGACACCAACGAAAAGCGTATTGCGGCTTTACAGTTTTGGAACGCATTCGCCAAGAGTGACTCTGATTACGCAGGGAAACACATGGCAAAACTCGATGGAAATGTGCTTGCTTCGCTTGTTAAAAATGGCGCATGGGGAACAACCACGGCCAAAATCACTGCCATCGAAGTGCAGTGCAAAGATGATGGCGAAGGCTTCGCAACATTTGGACTTGTCACTTCAAACGGCACCGAACAACCGATGCTTTGGGATGCAACAATGTCGAGCGACCAAGCAACATTCACTGCCTTTCCAGGAACACAAGACATCATGGCGCATCTTTCAGGCGAAGATTCGATTGGTGCTTGGAAGACTTATATCAATGGCCTATTTGAAAAATACTCAAATCTCCCTGATGAAGAGGTCGAAATCCCACAGGCTGATCTTCAGCTTGCCGAAGGCGATGATCCTCCATCAGGTGGAGGCGGTGAAGAAACTCCAGAGCCTCCAGGTGGCGGTGGTGGCGGTGGTAGTGGTGGTGGCGTCTTACGCAAGAAACCTCACGCTCCGCTCAAGTGATTGACTTCAATCTATTTGCTTCACATACCCAAGCCGCCGTCAACTGACAATACTTGTCCGGTGACATAGCCCGCTTCATCTGAAGTGATGTACGAAACTGCGGCTGCAATGTCGTTGCCCGTGCCGAATCGTTTGAGTGGAATTGCAGGAAGAACCGCCTCGCGAAGAGCTGCGGGAAGTGCGCTCGTCATATCGCTCTCGATAAATCCAGGTGCGATCACATTAGCGGTGAGTCCCTTTCCGCCCAATTCTTTGGCGATCGACTTCGTAAGTCCGATCAATCCAGCCTTCGCTGCGGCATAATTCGCTTGGCCAGCATTGCCCATAATTCCCGAGACAGAACCGATATTCACGATGCGGCCAAATCGGCCACGCATCATCGGTCTTGCAGCAGTACGGCAAGCGACGAATGCGGAGCGCAAATTGATTCGCAGAACATCGTCGAAATCTTCGTCGCTCATGCGCAAGATCAAACCATCGCGCGTGATGCCCGCGTTGTTGACCATGATGTCCAATCGACCGTGTCGCTCCGCGATTTCTTCGATTGCAGCTGCAAGGGCAGCTCCATCCCCAACATCGCACGATTTCATTTCGCATGATCCGCCAGCAGCGGTGATTTCAACGCGGAGATCCTCTAACTGTTCTGCATTGCGGGCGAATCCCACAAGATGTCGACCATCGGCCGCTAAACGAATTGCGATTGCTCGTCCGATTCCGCGGCTTGCTCCAGTGACGATTGCGACTCTCTTTTCGATGACATACTCCTTCTTGGGGGTGGGATCATAACCGCCCCAAATCACATGATGACATAACCGATGCTTGACCAGACACCTTGCTCGAGCGACCTCCGCCCAGAATCCTCAACTCCCGTTATCATCTGAATCATCGGCATTCGCCGATATGTTTGTCCCGTCCGATTCGGTCATTTCGATCATTTGTTTAATAAAACAGGAGCTAACCCGTGACAGAAGCAGAGATTCAAGAAAAGGTCATCGCCATCGTCGCCGAGCAAATGGGTGTCGACAAGGCTGAAATCAAGCGAGAAACGAGTTTCACGAATGATCTCAATGCAGACAGTCTCGATATTGTCGAGCTTGTCATGGAGTTTGAGGACCAATTCGGGACATCGATTCCAGACGATCAAGGCGACAAGATTCAGACCGTTGGATCTGCCATCGACTACATCAAGGCGAACTTCGGCGCTGGCCCAAAGGGCGATGCTGCGAAGTCCGCAAACTGATTCAGTAGGTTGATTGAAGACCTTGCGGACAATTACGCTGCGAAGAGTTGTGGTTACTGGCATGGGTGCTCTCACCCCGGCTGGGAATTCTGTTGCCCAAACTTGGGACTCGATGATCAACGGCCGATCGGGCGTTGACTCGATCACACTTTTTGATGCGAATGAAGATTGGGGCGTTCGATTTGCCGGGGAAGTCCGAGGGTTCGATCCCAACACGATTCTGGATGTGCGAGAGCAGCGTCGCTTTGATCGCTTCGCGCTTTTCGCCCTTGCGGCGGCAACCGAAGCTGCGAAAGATTCTGGATTTGATTTTCAAACCGGCGATCCATACCGACATGGTGTTGCGATCGGTTCGGGCATCGGTGGGATTGGAACGATTGAAACTGGAGTCAAAGGTCTGATTTCAAGTGGAAACAGAAAGATCGGTCCATTTACTGTTCCACGATTGATGGTGAATGCAGGCGCAGGGCAAGTTTCCATTCGTTTCAATTTGCGCGGCGCAAACATTGTGACTGCAACTGCATGCGCAACTGGATCACATGCAATTGGCGCGGCATTTCACCTGATTCAGCGCGGCGATGCTGATGTCATGATGGCGGGCGGTGCAGAAGCGGCGGTCACTCCACTATGCATCGGATCATTTGCATCTATGAAGGCGCTTTCGACTCGGAATCACGAACCGAAGTTGGCATCGAGGCCATTCGATAAAGATCGCGATGGTTTCGTTCTCTCCGAAGGCGCTGCCGTGATTGTGTTGGAGGAGTACGAGCACGCCAAGAAACGCGGCGCTCATATTTATGCGGAACTTCTTGGATTCGGATCGTCTGGAGATGCATTTCATATCGCTGCGCCAGAAGCGCAAGGATCAGGTGCGCACCGAGCGATGCTCAACGCGCTGAAAGACGCAGAAGTTTCCGCGGATCAAGTTGGATACATCAATGCTCACGGAACAAGCACTCCGCTTGGTGATGCAGCCGAAGTTTTTGCAGTCAAGGAACTCTTTGGCAATCATGCGAAGAAACTTGCGATGAGTTCGACAAAGTCGGTGACTGGCCACGCACTCGGTGCTGCTGGTGGGATCGAAAGTATTGCGACAATCTTGTCTTTGCAAAACGGGATTCTCCCCCCCACAATCAATCTCGATTGCCCCGACGAAGGATTCGACTTGGACTTCGTCGCGCACACCGCACAAGAACGATCGATTCAGTTTGCACTCAATAACTCATTCGGATTCGGCGGCCATAACACTTCATTGGTTTTCGGCCGATTCGAAGATTGAATCGCGAGCCATGCCGCGCAACCTTCCTGTTGGCAATGGAGAAATGCTCGTCGCATTTGACGATCTCTATCGCGTCCGCGATTTGTATTGGCCGCATGTGGGAATGCCCAATCACACGTGTGGTCACTTGCAACGATTCGGCGTTTGGGCTGACGGACAATTTGCGTGGATCGAAGCTCCGAGTTGGACACGCACGCTGAACTATGTCCAAGATTCTCTTGTGACCGAAGTCCGATTGCGCAACGAAAGACTGGGAATCGAATTGGTCTGCCGCGATGCCGTGGACTATTGGAGCCCAGTCTATTTTCGATCCGTCATTGTCACCGATCTGCAAGATCGCCCGCGCGATGTGCGATTGTTTTTTCACCAAGACTTATCGATTGGCGAAAGTGCAATTGGCGATACGGTGAATTATGACCCACAGACCGGCGGATTGGTTCATTACAAAGACGACACCTATTTTCTCTTCAACGGTTGTGGCGCGAGGTCGTACGGAGTCGACACGTGGTCCACTGGACAAAAGCGAATTCGCGATGCGGAAGGAACTTGGCGCGATGCAGAGGATGGATTGCTTTCCCGCAACACAATTGCGCAGGGCTCGGTTGATTCGACAGTTGGATTTTCCTTGATGCTCCATCCTGGCGGATCGTCGACGGTGACGTACTGGATTTGCGCAGGAAAGGATTATGAAGAAGTAAAAGCACTTGATGACAAGGTTCGAACAAAAACTCCCCAGCGCATGATGCTTCGCACAGAGGCCTATTGGCGTTTATGGGCGACAAAAGAAGGATTTGATTTTTCGCCGCTCTCGAAATCCGTGCGAGATCTATTCATCCGAAGCGAATTGATCGTGCGCACTCAGATCGATCACGATGGCGCGATCATTGCTGCCAACGATTATGACATCACTCGATTTGCTGGCGATACCTATTCGTATATGTGGCCACGCGATGGCGCGCTTGTTTCATATGCATTGGTCTTGGCGGGACAGAGCGAACTCTCTCAGGAGTTTTTTCGCTTCGCTCAAAGAGTGATCGAGAAGAGTGGCTACTTCTTGCATAAGTACAACCCAACTGGAACCCTTGCATCAAGTTGGCATCCATGGACATTGGATGGCAAACGCATTCTTCCTATTCAACAAGATGAAACTGCGCTCGTTGTGTGGGCGCTTCGCCGACACTTCTGCACATTTCGCGACGTCGAATTCATTCGCGACTTGTACAACCCGCTGATCGTCGATCCTGCGAGTTGGATGCTGCGATATCGCGACCAAAATGGACTGCCGATTCCATCATGGGATTTATGGGAAGAACGACGGGGAATCCATCTTTTCACAGTCGCTGCGACAATCGGCGCATTGAAGGCCGCCGCTGCGTTCGCGCATGAAGTGGGTGCGGTCGACCGTGCGACAGAATTCGAACAAGGAGCAGAGCGTATGAAGGTTGCGATGCTTCGACATATGTGGAGCCCTGAGCGAAATATGTTTGCGCGTATGGCAACGCCTCTTGCAGAGGGCGGATACGAACTTGATTTTACAGCCGACGCGAGTGCGTGCGGACTCTTCGCCTTTGATGCGATGGATGCGAATGATTCTCGCGTCGTTGCACACATGCAGATGCTGCGAGAACGACTGTGGGTACATACCGATATCGGAGGAATGGCGCGATACGAACGAGATCCATATCACCAAGTGGAGCGATTCGAGACTGGACGAGTTCCTGGAAATCCGTGGATCATTTCCACACTGTGGTATGCCCAGTGGCTCATTGAACGAGCACATACTGAAGAGGAACTGGCTGAAGCGCAGCATCTCTTGCAGTGGACTTGTGATCGAGCGGCGCTCTCAGGAGTTCTTGCTGAACAATTCGATCCCTATTCTGGAACGCATCTATCTGTCAGTCCATTGACTTGGTCGCACGCCGCATTTATGACGACTGTTCTGAAATATCTACAGCGGCACACCCAGCTGACTGGGATTGACCACGGCGTATCGGCACGCGCATGACCGACGCGCGCACGACACGGAGGCGTGCGCGAATCACAATGTTTCTTTGCCTCGTCGGCATCATTGCGTTGACTGTTTTTCGCCATTTCCCTGCACAGATTCCTGCGACCGCTGCAGATGCGAAAACATTCGGGGGAGATCGAGCGATTGAAGAATTGCGGCGCTTCGTCGCTGACGGAACTTCTCGCGCTGTTGCAACGGCGGGACATGATGCTGCGCGTCAACGACTGGGTGATCGAGTGACAGAACTTGGGCTGTCCTTCACCGAACAAACGTTTTTTGCCCGAGGATGGAATCGAACTGCAGTCGAGATGACAAACATTTTAGTGCGAGTGCCTGGCGAGAGCAGCGACCATCGCCCGCCGTTTGTGTTGATCAGTGCGCATTACGACTGTGTTCCAGCTGGTGCAGGAGCGGGCGACAATGGCGCAGGAGTTGCGTGCGCGCTGGAAATTATGCGCGCGCTCGTCGCATCGCCTGCAAAGAATGATGTGTTAGTGCTCTTCACCGACGGCGAAGAAACTGGGCTCTGCGGCGCAAGATCATTTGCGTTGGAAAATCCAAACTGGGATCTTGTCGGCGCAACGGTCAATCTTGATGCGCGCGGTAGTAATGGGCCGGTATATATCTTTGAGACTGGAATAGATGGTCCCGCACACTCCGCAATGTTGGCGTCGCTGAATGTGCCAGCTCGAACAACAAGCCTTGCTGCCGAAGCGTATCGACGAATGCCAAACGGCACTGATTTTTCCGTTTATTTGCGTGGGGGGCGACCTGGTTTCAATTTGGCGTTCATCGGATCGCCTCGCAATTATCACACGGCGCAGGACACGCTTGGAAATCTTGATCCACGCACAATGAATCAAATGGGAACAAGCGCGCTTGCATTGGTACGTGCGCTTTCGAGTGGACAATCGCCGATGCCAACTGCAACAGAGTTTGCACTTTGGACACCGAAGATCACGAATCAAGATGTTCGACCCGCAGTCTGGTTTGATGTTTTTGGATTCTGTGTCATGCGCTGGCCAGCATGGTTGAGTGACTGCTTGGTACTTGTATCGCTTGCTGCGCTTTTTCTTTCGCTGAGATCTTTCCGACGAACATCGACTGCGACATTGATTGGCGCAATCATTGGATGCGCCGATGTCTTGTTTGGAATCGTGATCGCAGTTGTTGCAGGAACGCTCATATCACTTGCATTCGAACGTTCTGGCGCCATCGAAATGCCTTGGCCGATCGCAAGCATTTGGTGGGCAGACGGCGCGCTCTTATTACTTGGCGCGATTGCTTCACTGATCCCTTCACGAATTGTTGCGCGCCATCGATTAAAACGACGCGCAAGTACATGCGCGAGTTGGGATGCATGGTTTGGCGGATGGATTGCAATTGCGCTGTTGACTGCTTTCGTTACGTGGGTTGCACCAGGAGCGGTGCATCCACTGCTCGTTCCACTTATTGTCGCAGTGATTGCGCTGATTATCGCGCGCAAGATAAACTGGGGAACTCCTGATTGGTGCGCATGCGCGGCTGGAATTGCAGCACTTCTTGTGTGGGCGCCGCTTGAACCAACATTCGCGGACGCTTTTGGACTTTCACTTGGTGGCTTTACAGCACTGCGTGGAGGGCTGATCATGATTGCGATGCGACCCCTTGGCGATCCTGCTGTGTGAGAATTGCGCATTACAGTGGTGTGGGCTCAAAAGTGGTTCGTGCAGTTTTTTGGCAGCGGACTGATTTGCCCTAAGGGCTCAAACATGCATGGACTCAAAAGTGGTTCGTGCAGATTTTGGCAGCGGACTGATTTGCCCCCGGGCTCAAACATGCATGG
>CAMAXY010000034.1 GCA_945862215.1 Singulisphaera sp. GP187
TGACCATTTGCTGCGCTTCAGTTTGAGCCAGTCGGGCGACAGTCTCTTCTTGAGTGGTCGCCTCACCAAAAATCTCCTTTGCATCTCCCAGCTGCGGACGTAATCGCAAGACAACCTGGCCGCTATAGACGGGATAGATAAAACCAGCACCAACTTGAAATGCGAAAGCAAATAACGCGCCACCGATAGACCAGTACATGATTGTCTTCCACTTCTGGCGAAGAATCCGAATGGGATCAATAGTGACAGAACGATTCTGTGGGCGATTTGCTGGGTTGCCTGCCCTTTGTGGAGCGGGGGATTGTGATGAGGTTGGTTGCATAGTGCGAGAGAGCCTTTCTGCTCATTCAATAAAAATCATTTACGAATTCATTTTATAATTTTGTCCATCGCCTCTTGCGCTTCAGCATCAGGCTTGAGCCCCGCGGCAATTTTGAGCGATGCTTTGGCTTCATCGGATCGACCTGATAATTGCAGCGCTTCTGCCAAATGTGCGTACACCATTGCCGTTGGCTGCAAACGAGCGGAACGGCGCAATAGATGAACTGCCTCGGGGAGTTCTCCAGCTCTCATAAGCGCAAATCCGAGGGTATCCATCAAGTCTGGATTTATAGGATTGACTGCGGCCGCCTTTCGAGCCCTTTCGATTGCCTGAGGAACCGTGTTCAAGTTCCTCGCTTCGAGATAAGCCACATTATTGATGATGGGAAGATCGTCCGGACGAATCGCCAGCGCCTGCTCGAATAATTTGGCCGCCTCTGCATAATTCCTCTGCTTGTACTCAACACCAGCAACCACTCGAAGAGCATTCAATTTGTCCTCTTCGTTTGCTGCTGATTCAAGTGCACGAATTGCGTACTGGCGTGCTTTGAGAAATCCACTCGGACCAACATCAATATATTGTTGTGCTAATGCTCTATTGAGAGAACTATCCGGTTTGTTCCCACATGCCTCTAGAACAAATGGCTCAAACTTTTCACTTGTCTTGGGTGGATACAAAGCGCTGACTGCGAGGATCCAAGAATCAGTCAAGGCACCATTTGATTTCTCGACATCTTTATAGATTTCCCTCAACTGAATAATGCCTTGATTTCGTTGCGACTCAGTTTCTGCTGTGCCGGCGATTGAGGCTGCGGCGATCATCTGGAGAAAAGGAACAGTCTGAATGAGCGTGGGCGCCATTTTCAATGCAAGTAAAATACCTACAAAATCTGGCGGAGAATTCGTGGCTCGAAGGAAGATTGCCTGAAGCAACGAATCTGGATTTCTCGAAATTTGAAAAATATCTTCATTGTCTTTCGCAGCATCTAACTTGAGTGAGGCAGATAGATGGGCGTCAGAAATCAATTGAAGCCAAATGATGTTTTTGGGCTCCAACTTTAAAATTTCTTTCACGGTCTGTATTGCGCTGAGAGAGTCGCCACTCGCCATTTGATATGCAACTAAAGCGCGACGCGCTTCGACCAAACGTGGATTTTGCTCGATGAATCTTCGTACAGTTTCAATTGACTGGTCTATTTGACCATTATCAAGTTGCAAAGAAGCAAGTAACCTTGTAGCGGGCCAATAATTTCCTTGCAATTCAATGGCACGACCAATGTCATCTTTCGCCTGAATCATCGAATCTACTTTTCCTGACCGTTGGAATCGTCGTTGAAATGATGATGCGCGGACAACAAATGGAAGTGGATTGGCAGGCTCAAGCCGAATTGCTTCTTCGATTGATTTCTGAAATTCACCGTCAATTCGATTATATTCTGTCTCGTTCATTTTCAAGAAAGACTCATCAAGTTCCGCATTGGCGATATCTGCCGCGAGCAATCGATCGCTGAAAGATGGGGATTCAGCAGCAGTCAATTTTCCGATCTCTGACATCATTGCGCGCGCTCCAGCAAAATTGCGCGTTTCGAGTCGTAAACCAGCGATCATTCTTGCCAAAGTGACCGTTGGTTTCTTGAGATAGGCTGCATCCAAGACCTCGAGCGCGCGAACTGGCTGGCGCCGATCGCTCCACAGGTTCGAAACTTGCATAGAAGCTATTGAAGCTGGTGTTTGATCCAGCTCGATCGCTTTTGTCAAACTTATTATTGCTTCACGAACGCGGTTCGACTGCAATTGTTGTTCGCCTAAATCAATCCAGAATTGCCACGCATTCTCTCCAGTTGCATTCTCAGCGACTTCCTTGAGAATTGACTCTCCCTCGATCCCACGACCGGCACGGAGCATCGATGCTGCATATGTTCGAATTGTTGCGCGATCGTTTGGATTGATCTTCAAAAGAACTGCGTACAACTCTGCTGCTTCAGATGCATTTATCTCTGCAAGTGACTTGAGTGCTTGCTCTTGACGCATCCGGTCCATCGAGTCCCACTCTTTTGGTTGATACATCTCAGTTCCATCGCTTTTCAAGATGAGCTCTCTGCTTGGCGCTACTTCCAATAGGAGTTTCATAAGTTGGCGCGCGTTTTCTGAATCAGAAGGACGAACCGAATACATTCGCCGCCGCTCGAGGATACTTTGTGCCGTATTTCCATAAACGGCTTCCATACTGAAATATGCATTTCGAATAGCGATAGATTCAGGCATTGCAAGCATTGCTGCTCGCATAACTTGCCTCGCTTCGGTTGTCTTCCCGCTTTTCAGAAGGAGCGCTGTATACAACTGAATTGTGACAATATCATTTGGCCTTCGTTCATATGAGATTGAGTATGCCTCGCGCGCACCTTCAATGTCACCCGACTTTTCGCGAGCCAATCCTAGGAGACGGTAGGCAGCCGCAGTCGCCCCTGGGATCAACACAGCTTGCTCGAACGACTCGACGGCTGCTTTAAAATCATTGCGTTCAAGAGCGATACGCCCACGGAGTAAAATTGGAATAGTCTTTTCTTTGCAGTACTTTTCGGCCTGCAAAACAAGTTTGTCTGCTTGCTCTGTTGATTTATCGTTCAGCGATTCAGAATAAAGTCGGTCGATCAATGATGAATCACCAGGTTCTAACTCAACTGCTTTTACAAGAGCTTCCTTCGCTGCACTCGCGACTTCCGAAATCTCAAGAGTTAAAGCCGGCATATTCTCTTGGCTTGTCGATGCGATACGAGTCTTCAAACTGTCGCGCAAGCTGGTCAATCCAAGGGCCAACGCAACGGCCTTCTCCCCTTCGGAACGAACCGTTCCGTCAGGGTTTGGCTCGTTGACAAATACCTTTATACGATCCAGTGCCTTTGGAATGGCTGAAAGAATCTTCAGCTGTCTCAAAATTGGATCATTTGGATTCGCAACTAAGAATTGATTCACCTCTTGTTGCGCCTCTGGCAAATTCCCAAGAAAGAGTAGCCATTGGATCTTCGTTCGCTGAAGCCGAAGATCGGTTGGATATTGAGCGAGCGCAGCTTGGATTTGAGCAACTGCATTTACAACATCCCCTTCAGTGGCTGTTAACTCTGCATCACCGAGGATCTTCACCACGGGATCGCCTAAATTCAGTGTTCCATCGTTGGGAACTTTCTTCAACTGTGCCAATAGTGTTTGAGCCTCTACATTTTCGGGATCAATTGACAACATCTTCGTGATTGACCGCTTCGCATCCATCAATCGTCCCAGTTTTATCTCGATTCCCGCTCGGATCAAATAGAATTGAGCAGACTCTGGATATTCATCGATAGCGCTATTGATCTTCAGCAGAGCGGCTCCTTGCTCTCCTCGCTCTGCAAGGCTGATTGCCGACAATAGGAAAAGGTCTGCAGGGACTTTTTTCTGACGTGCAAAAATCTCTTCGGTTTTTGTAATAGCCGACAGATAATCTCCACGAGCAAATGCCAACCTCGCATCGGCACGAAGAATTGCAAGCTCGCCATCACGTCCAACGGAAACAGCAATAAGACGATCGCGAATTGCTTGCGCCTTCTTGAATGCGTCGGCCTTTAATGCAAGAGTCTGAGCCATTTGCCATTGCCCAAATTCAATCGAGAACATGTCCTCAAGTGCGCTGGCTTTCAGTTCGTCAGAGAAGGCTGCGATTAACGAAACCTTCGACTTTGGCATTGCGAGCACTTGCTCGAAGGTTGCCAGAGCGGCATCAAATTGATCGGCTGACTTCTGCAGTTTTCCAATCGCATTCAATTCCAGCATCGCATTGGGATGGGTATTGACAAAATTCTGTAGTGCGCCAATCGCACGATCAAGGGCGACAGTATCCTGAATTGCTGCGGCGATTGTTGCGATCTCACTTAAAACATTTCCGCTTAAAGTTGTTTCGATCTGAAAATCTTTCGACTCTCGATCTCCGTTCTTCCAGAGAAGTGGATTGAATGCCGTGCGAATCGCCAGAGGTGTAACTGTTGGATTTTTCAGTTGCCGTTGTCGGATCAAATACCGTACCTCTTCAATTCCGATCAGCGGATTTGCAGGAACCGCTGCCTTGGCTTGAGCGAGAATTCTCTCGAACTCTAAAGCACGCGCCTGAGATTCAGAAATTCGGCTTGAAGTCGCAAGCCGACCAATATCGCTTTCAATTGAACGAAGGAGGCCCGACCAAACTTTTGTGTCTTGCGGTCGTTCTTTGAGGTAATTCACCGCAGCGGTTTCTGCTTCGAGACGGACATCGGCAGTGAAAATTTCTTCTTCTTTCAGCAAGGATTCAATTCGAATTCCTTCAATTTCGACAAACGAAGGATCTGATTGTGGAATCTTTAGAAGTGCGTCATCGCACAACTCAACTACTTCCTGCCACAAATTGCTTGAATCGAAAATCTGTGCTCGCTCCATGAGTGTCTTCGCCAGTTTGATCCATACCCTCGCATCACCAGGTGCTGCACGAGTCTGCTTTTGCATATACGCGATTCGGCGCTGGTAAAGTTCCTGCGCATCGCTTGAAGTCTTTGGAGTCATCAAATCCAAAGTGTCAATCAATTTCTGAGAATACGCCAAATTGTTTTGTCGCTTATTTAATGATCGACCATATCGTGAAAGCGCTTCTTGGTACTTTTTGTACGCCTCCTCTTGGTTGCCAGCAATTTCTGCAGCCTGAGCGGCGATCACACATTCGTCTCCAATCCTTATATTTCGCTCTGGCGCTCCTGCGTACGACCAATAGTAGATGCCTCCAAGAACAAAAACGGCAAATACAAAAAAACCACAGATGAGGAGAATGAATTTTTTATTCACTTTCGAACGATTTTTAAGAGTTGCCATAATTTATTTTTCTTCCGATTTGGTTGCTTCTATGAGAGTCCAGTCTGGTAATCGCCGCATGAGTATTGGAAGTATTTCGCTGAGCAAATCCGCGGTCAGTTCGGTCCATTTCTCGACAACCTCTTCACTCTCGTTTAAAAGCATCGAACACTGAACTTTACAGTAATACGAATAACGGCTCGAGAGGTCAAAGGCAAAAGTCTTGACAACATAAGGAGATGAAGTCAATCGGGCGTTTGCGATGAATAAATAACCTCCAACCAAGTGTAATTTTGGATTTTGTTGATCCTGAAAGACAGTCACAGACATTTCAGTCTCACCAATAGGCAAAAAAACTGATTCCTTGCGGCGCGTCACGGGATCCAGAACACTCGCAACGGGATATGTCTCTCCAGTCACTTTGTTCTTTGGTCCTGATTCCAAGTCCCATTTTGATTTATCGATCGGCATAAGTATGGCTCTAGGTTGAGTGACCATGCTCAAGCCAGCTGCTCCCCAGCATCGCTCTGGCACATGCGGAACAGCATCGACCATACCTGTGTAATAAGCAATGTGCAGTGTCAAAACTCCATTGTCGGGATTGCCGTCGATTGCGTAATGCCGATCCAAATAGAAGCGAGTTCCTAGACTCTCAACCATCGCTTCGCCAAGACGCGAGTCAGTTCCGATGCGCTTCCATCGACCTATTTTCGTCGGGATGGTGTCGAGAGATTCACGAAGCGGGACCGCTTCCTTGCGAAGATAGAGATTGAGCGAAGAGACTGACGCACGAAAACCAACCGCTGATGCGATCAACACGATCACAACAGAAGCAAATGCCGCTCGGATAGTTGGCTTAAACCGCATGTTTCACCCCAGTCTCGTCAACCACCAGATTGCGGATCACCCACAGTGTTCCCAGATAGAGAAAGAGCGCAGGCAACATCCAAACAACTCCAACAAGTTCGTGGAATTCTCCGTCAACAAAGTTTTGGTCATATTGCGTAAGTATTCCCATCGAAGCGATACGAATAATGTTGACAAGAATGGCAATTGGAACTCCACATGCAACAAGAAGAATCCTCTGCCACCAAACCTTCAAATTCGTATACGCAAGGAAAACTCCAAGGGCTAAGAAGGCGACAAGCATTCTCATACCAGAACAAGCTTCGGCAACATTCAGTGGATGAGCGACGCCATCGGACCAAACAGTCAACGTATTTCCGCTTCGATCGACTTCGGTTCCGATCACGGTCAGCATGAAATGCGCGCCATATGCAGCAATATCTTGCATTTGAAAGGTGACCTTATTCAACAAGACTTCGGAAAGTGTCTGGCCAAAGAAACATGTAAAAGCAAGTGGAAACCAGAGCCAGCGCATCGCGGCGGTTCCAAAGAGCAACCAAGCAGATCCAAAGATGACTGACGACACTCCGACAGAAATAATGTTGTGGTGATACAAAGGCTTTGGGCCAAAGACGCAAAGCATGTACCAACCGACTCCGAGCGCAATTGGCAACAAACCCAACCAACACTGCTTGAATGGCTCAAGTCGAGTCAATTCTGCACGCCGCATCCAGATGAAATATCCAGAAACTCCTGGGATCAGAAGCGTGTGACCCCAGTCACTTGGCTGAGTCCACGCGAACATAAATTGCCTACGAAAGAAATCGAAGAAGACAACAACAATGAGCGCAATCAACATGCAGCCGGCAGTGATGAGCACTCCATTCGATAGATTGACCTCCGCTGGCGCGGTGGAGGGCTTCGAGAATTGGGATTGGCTTACGCTTGCAGACAATTGGCTTGCACTATTGTGACATACGGTGTGATATTAAGAGTAATAAACGTAAGGGGAAATACAGTTTGCGGTACGTAATAGTTCGACCGTTTCAAGTGTGAACTTGCAACGAAACACCAAGAAAAAACTTTACTTCACCTGCTGATGCTGAGATTGTCGGGCGGTGGACCGAAGACGTCATTACCAAAATTTCTGTCCAATAAAAAGCCGAAGCCGTAAGTCATTCGCAGACCATTGCGGAAAACAGCGAGTGGAGTAGCCCAGAAGTTGGTTCCGATAATCACATGGTCATCCTTCTTCAGGATTATGTCCGGCTCAGACATATTCCGGATTGCGCCCAAATTGACCCGAATTGCAGCTTCTCTTCCACCTGGAAGGCGCCGCACCAAGTCAACTCGTTCTGGAATTGCGATTTCGGTCAATCCGCCAGCAGCAGCAACGAGACGGCTGAGAGTCAGGCGACCGTACGAAGGCAATTGGAAAACTCCAGGCCGGCTGATTTCGCCGTCAATGTAGACAACGCCGATCGGAGGAAACTGCAAATAAATTTCATCACCTGGTCGGACGACCACGTTCTGCGAAGGGTCTCCTCGGACAAGTCGGTCATAGTCGACTTCAATAATTCGAGTCTTGAAGATGGAGCGCGGATCTTTCACCTTCACACTCGAACCGTCGCTCAATTTCGCCGCATCTCCTGTGATAGCGGAACCGATTGCAGTTGTCTTCGTTGGGTCTGAAACAATTTCTGGCTGCTTGGGAATATTTGTTCCGCGAAGTCGAACCCACTGTTGACTGTTGACATCGAAGATGAATGAATCACCTTCGTTGGAAAGTTGCGAAGCTGGTGTCTGTTGAGTTGCATTCTGCGAGTTGACATTGGGTGCATCAGCGACAGATATAGGTTCAAGAGTATCGATGTCAACAAGCGGAGGAGCTTGAGTTCCGCTTACGGCGCCTGGACTTGGTGCTGGTGGTGCAGGTGCTGGTGGTGCAGGTGCTGGTGGTGCAGGTGCTGAAGGTGGTTCAATTGCAGGTACGGGTTCAAGTCCACCTCCAGTTGGCGCAGGAGTTGGCGCAGGAGTTGGCGCAGGAGTTGGCGCAGGAGTTGGCGCAGGAGTTGGCGCGGGAGTTGGCGCGGGAGTTGGCGCAGGAGTTGGCGCAGGAGTTGGCGCAGGTTCGCCTTCACTCAGTTTATTGATAAGTGATTCGATATCGACTGGCGCTGCGGTTGTTCCAACAGAAGATGCTGGCGTTGAAGTCGTCGTGGATTGCCCTGAATTTCCGGGATTTGCAGCATTCGATCCATCAATTGGCCGTGGCGTCGAATCGGAAGAACTTGCAGAAGAGTCAATCTTTGCAGCACTTTCAACATCCTCTTCCGTTGACATCGCACGCACAACAAGCACTCGTTCAGCAACAACATCTGCACCACCCGCCAGAGCGATGGCATTCGTCAATCGAAAATTTGGTTTATTGAGGGCAAAGATTCCTGCATTCTGAATCGCGCCCTGAATCGTGAATTCAAAACTGCGACCCTTCTGGATATCAACAGTCACGGATGGGTTTTTAATGAAGGCTTCCAACTTCGCTCGGATGGCCTCGCGCAACTCTTCCAAGGTCAGTCCCGCCGCCTTGACTTCATTGATACTTGGCAGACGGATATATCCGCCTTGATCGACAATTCGAAGCGCCGATTCTGTTCTACCAACAGTAATCAATTCGTAGATTTCGACTCCAACTTCGTCGCCAGCAGCAAGACGATATTGAAGAGAGTTCACAATCAGGTCCTGAGCCTCTGGCGGACCAGTCACTCCAAGTGGCACTTCTGGTGCTTCGATCACATCAATTCGATCCAACACCGGCATTGTTGTTGGCGTATTTTCGTAATAGCCAGTAACGCTTGGATTCATGTACGAATCTGACTCGCAACCAACGGCGAAGAGCAATGCAACAATTGCCACACAGGAAAATATTGGGCAATTCGGTTTGATTTTTTTATTGGTGATACAAGACATAGGTGACAACATCATTTCAAGTCAATTCGATGTAGAAACTGAAGAGTTAAGAATAGCGAAAGCTTTCGTCTGGACACGCAACGGAGATATTAAGAGAATCGGCATTCAAAGCATTAGACTTCAATGCGATGTTCCGCAGGTGAATTAGAATTTGTGACAGGGGATTTTTCTGAAGTGGTTTCCAACAAAACCATTTCCAATACTGCCATCCGAGCTGCAACCCCATGGGTGACTTGACGAAGAATTCGGCTTCTTTGAGGGTCATCGGCGACTCGATCGTCAATTTCAATCCCTCGGTTCATCGGTCCAGGATGCAAAATGATGACATGAGAAGCAAGTTTTGCGATTCGCTGCGGTGTAAGCCCGAACATTTGACGATAATCACTGGAAACAGCACCTCCTGCCGCGCGTTCGAATTGAACTCGCAACATCATGACAGCATCGACCCCATCGAGGGCAGAATCTAAATTATTTATCGTCGAAACTATCCCCGGACCTTGCGTAATTCGCTCAAAGGATTTGGAAACCAGCGTCGGCGGGCCGACCAAGCGCACATGCGCGCCCAATGTTGAAAGTGCGTGCGTGACCGATCGAGCAACTCGACTGTTGGTGATGTCACCGACGATCGCGACCGTGCGGCCTTCGACAGAACCGAATTCCTCCATCAAAGTGGAGACATCCAATATTGCTTGCGTTGGATGTTCGTGGCGTCCATCGCCTGCGTTGATGACTGGGCACTTCACTCCATCCGCAACCATTTTCGCTCCGCCTGATACTGCACATCGAACAACGATTGCCGCGACTCCCATGCACTCAATATTGCGAGCGGTGTCGACCAGCGATTCGCCCTTGCTGATGCTTGATCCGCTTGGGGTCAAATTGAAAACTTGTCCGCCAAGGCGATGAACTGCGGTCTCGAAACTGCAGCGAGTGCGAGTCGAATCTTCGAAAAATAAGTTTGCAATCACTCGGCCGCTGAGCGTTGTTCGATTGGGTGAACGACCCTCGGCAATTGGAACATTCTTTCGCGTTGCAGCAATCAGCCGCAGTAATTCTTGGCGGGGCATACCCGCGATCGTGAGGAAGTCTGACATGATGTATTGACAGAGCGATCAGTTTATCCGAACGACTGGGGATAATAGTTCAAGCGCTTGCGAAATGGTGCGAATCGAAACGATCGCACTGCCATGTCGTCTGATTGATTCTGTTTGACCTGCTGGAACAAGAACGGTAGAGCAACCGCGGCGAATCGCTTCTGCGACCCGTTGGTCGAGCGCTCGAACTGGGCGAATTTCGCCTGACAAACCAACTTCGCCAAGAACTGCAGTTGCGGGAGGAAGCGCGCGCGCCAAATGAGCGCCGGCGATCGACAAGCAAACCGCCAGATCTGCAGCGGGCTCGACGATTCGCAAACCGCCGGCGACGCTTGCATAAATATCTTGGTCTGCGAGTCGAAGTCCACCATGTTTTTCAAGAACCGCAATCATCATCGAGAGTCTGCCGCTATCCATGCCACTTGCTTTGCGTTTGGCACTGCCGAGAAATCCAGCAACTGCAAGCGCCTGAATTTCTGCGAGCAACACGCGACTGCCTGCCATAACTGGCACAACTGCAGTTCCTGGTCTTGCATCGGTTGCATTCGCTGCCGCGAGCGCACTTTCGTCGACTTCGGCCAATCCTTCGCCAGTCATTTCGAAGAGTCCGATCTCGTGAGTCGAACCAAAGCGATTCTTGCTTGCACGAACGAGGCGGTATGCATGATGACGATCACCTTCGAACGAGAGAACGACATCAACAAGATGTTCGAGCAGCTTCGGTCCTGCGAGGTCGCCCTCCTTTGTCACATGGCCAACGATCATCACGACTGTGCCCGTTGTCTTTGCGAATTGCACGAGTTCCATACAACATCTGCGAAGTTGGGTCATCGATCCTGGTAATGCATCTGCGTCATGTCTGTGGACGAGCTGAATGCTGTCGATGGCCAGCACAGATGCACGGACTCTGCGTGCTTCGTTGGTGATTCGCGCAACTGAACTTTCTGCGAGGAGGAATAAATTTGCATCACGAGTTGCTGATGTCATCTCGCCGAGAATTCGCTCTGCGCGCAACTTGACTTGTTGAGCGCTTTCTTCGCTGCTGGCATAGAGCACGCGTTCGCCTCGTGCCGCTAATGCAGAAAACGCCTGTAAAAGCAGCGTACTTTTGCCAATTCCAGGATCGCCTCCCACCAAGACCGCGCTGCCTGGAACCAATCCACCGCCGAGCGTTCGATCGAATTCACTGATGCCTGTTGGCAATCTTGGAACTTCGAGTGGTGAAATTTCCGCCATCGGCGCGGCGGATGGAGAAACGCCATCGATAGCGGATCGAGATGAGTCATCACCTTCCGTGTCGCTTCCTTGAAATGGTTCGACCGAGTCCCATGCTCCACATTCCACACAACGACCCGCCCAACGCGGAGAGATTGCGCCGCATTCGTTGCAGACGAAACTGGTTTTGACTTTCGACACGCTTGGCATTCTATGTCCGATTGAGTCGAATTCACCGATTCAAGAAAAAGCGCAGGCGAAAAAAACGCAGGCGCCGGTCGAGTCGGAGTTCGGTCGGCGCCTGCAGAGAAACACAAAAGATGTTCGGTCATGTGGCGCTGCAATACGCCACAAGCGAACTGTAACCGATGATGATGGGAAAACGCAAGTCAGCGCATGAGGTGTCGCATGCGAGCGACCCACGCGCCATACTCCAACATCGCATGCAGACGAGCGCCGCGTGTGATCGAAGATGAGTTCAAACCGAAAGCAGTTTCATCGCGCCACTTCCAATATCTGCTGCGCATACGAAACTTCGAAGACAACGCCAATCGTGCGAGGGCGAGGATCGAGCGCAGAATGTCGAGGAAGGAAAGGCGCACGGATCAGTGGATGGACATCGTCCCTTGGCGAGGATCTGGAATCGCTGCATCGTTGAGAGCGATGGGATGAGTTGATGCTGTGACCACTCGTTCGTCTGGGAGTGGCGAGAATCGACTGCCGATAATTGGAATGCGGCGATTTGGATTCTCTTGACGGGGCATAAATGGAAAGGCAATCCAGATGATCGCCAAACATGCGCCCGTTGCAATCCACATGTATTGCGTGATGCCGTAATAGGTCATGACTGCTGCAGATGCCAAGAGCAGAATCGAGACCGGAATCATCCCCTGCCATGCGAGTTTCATCAGCTGGTCGAAGCGGAATCGCGGCAGAGTCCAACGGATTGCCATAGTGAAAGAGACCATAAATGCCGTCTTTCCAAGCATGATTGCCATTTGCAGAAGGATCAAGCCGATTCCTCCAACAAGCGGAAGATCCCAATTCCAACTTGCAGGAACGAGACCGCCAAATGGATTCACGCTCCATCCGCCGAGGAAAAGTAATGCGAAGAAGGCCGACCCTGTGATGACGTGGAAATATTCTGCAAGGAAAAACATTGCAAAGCGCATCGACGAATATTCCGTGTGGAATCCACCGACCAATTCGCTCTCTGCTTCGGCAAGATCGAATGGCGCACGATTCGATTCCGCCAACATGCATGTATAAAAGAGGATCGCAGCGAGAGGTTGCTGAACCACATTCCAACTGAACTGCTGTTGATGGGTGATGATGGCGTAAGGCTCGAGCGAGCCAGTGATCAAGATCACACAAAGCAGGCAAAGGCCCATCGGAATTTCGTATGAAATCATTTGCGCACTTGCGCGAAGTCCGCCGAGAAATGAAAACTTGCTGTTACTGGCCCAACCGCCGAGCGCGACTCCATAGACGCCAAGACTGGTGACGGCGATCAGATAGATCACGCCGACATTCAAATTTGCGCCGACAACTTTCACAAGCGATGGACCAATACCTAGAAATGATGTGATCGCTGAAGGGAGCGAACCGAGATCGAGAATTCCGCCCCAGGGGATGATGACGAATGCGGCCATTGCAGGAATAATGGTGAGTCCTGGACCAAGCGTGAACAGCACTGCATCCGCACCATGCGGAGTGTGCTCTTCCTTCATGATGAATTTCAAACCGTCAGCAATTGGTTGCAGTAATCCTTTGGGACCAACGCGATTTGGGCCCACACGATCTTGCATCCACGCACTCAGTTTGCGTTCCAACATAACGCCGTATGCGCAGCCGCCAAGAAGCACGTGAAGCATCACAACGATCACAATTACATTAACTATCAGTTGGGGGATGCCGCCAGTCAGTGGAATGATGCTGTTCATGAGTACCGAAGTCTAGCGTTGCTTCGAAAAGTGTCGATCAGACGTTCATTGTTGGAGCGGCCACAGGCAAAGCTGGCCGAGCGAGATGTGGGAAATAATCCTGAATTGCACAGACATCCCACGCGCCGATTTGCAAGGCGGAAATTGCCTGAACTGCTGCACGAGCGCCTGCCACTGTCGTCATGATCGGCGTCCCGGAGCGCACGGAACCTGCGCGAATGCGACCTTCATCTGTGTGCGCCCCCTTGCGAGTGGGAGTATTAATGATCAGCACGATTTCGCCAGAACGAATGAGATCCAGGACGTTTGGTCGTTGACCTTCTGCAATCTTTGGCACAAGTTCCGATTTCACGCCATTGTTTGCAAGGTATTCGTGGGTTCCGCGACTGCAAATCAGCGTGAACCCAGCTGCAATAAGACTGCGCGCAATGTCGATCGCAGCGCGCTTGTCGCTTTCGCGCACTGAAAGGAAAACTTTACCGCTTGTCGGCAGCATCACACCCGCTGCCATCTGCGCCTTGGCGAATGCGACGGGGAGGGAACGATCCGCGCCCATCACCTCGCCAGTCGAACGCATTTCTGGACCGAGGATCACATCAACGCCTGGGAACTTTGCGAAAGGGAAAACTGATTCCTTCACGGAGAAGAAATTTGCGTCTGCAGTTTCGTGAATATTCAATTGATCCAAGGATGCTCCCATCATCACCTTGGCAGCAACGCGTGCCCACGAAACTCCTTTTGCCTTGCTGACGAATGGTGCGGTGCGTGAAGCACGAGGATTGACTTCCAAGATGTAAAGCACGTCGTCTTTGCATGCCATCTGCACATTCATCAATCCGCGCACCTTCAGTCGCTTAGCGAGTGCGCGTGCTTGAGTGGCAACTCGATCAACCATCGATTTCGGCAGGGAATAAGGGGGAATTGTGCATGTGGAATCGCCCGAATGAATGCCGGCTTCTTCAATATGTTCCATCACGCCGCAGACCACAGCTCTGGATTCGCTGGCGTGAAGTTTGATGGCCGATGATCGACTCTCTTCGTTTGGAATGAAATCAGAAACAACATCGACATCGATTTCGATTGCATCGGAAAGAAAACGATCGATGAGAATCGGACGATCAGCGAGTTCGCTGACATCGACCGCTTCGGACATATATCGCTTCAAACTCGTTTCATCGAAGCATGTTTCCATACCGCGACCACCAAGGACATACGACGGACGGACAAGCACGGGATATCCAATGCGCTGCGCGATTTGCAGAGCATCGTTCATACTGCGCGCAATTCCACTTGGTGGTTGATTCATTCCGAGCTCTTCCAGCATCGCCTTGAATCGATCACGATCTTCGGCCAAGTCGATCGAGTCGATGCCAGTACCGATCAGCGGTACACCGGCGGCGTGAAGTCCGTGCGCAAGATTGAGCGGAGTTTGTCCGCCGAATTGCACGATCACGCCAGCGACTCCACCTGAGCGATTCTGCACGTCGACACCGCCGCCATTCAGTCGTTCGATCACATTCAAAACATCTTCGAGCGTCAGCGGTTCAAAGAACAGAAGATCGCTCGTGTCATAATCGGTTGAGACCGTTTCAGGATTCGAGTTGACCATCACGCTCTCGAAGCCCATATCAGCGCAGGCGAATGCGGCTTGGCAGCAGCAATAATCGAATTCGATTCCTTGACCGATTCGATTTGGACCGCCGCCAAGAATGATGATCTTCGGGCGAGGCGAGATTCGGATTTCGTCGTCGACAACTGCGATTCCAGCGTTGAACACGGGCGTTTCATATGTGGAATAGAAGTATGGCGTGACGGCTTCAAATTCTGCTGCGCATGTATCGACCAATTTGAAGACGGGTTCGACTTTCAATCGCTTGCGATGCGCTCGCACGGCGAGAATATTTTTGGTCGAGATGCTGCCCATATAGAGGAATGCCAACTGCGCGTCGGAATATCCGAATTGCTTTGCTCGGCGAAGCGAGTCTGCGGGGAGATCTTCCAATCGATCGACCGCGCAGAGAACATCTTCGAACTCCACAAGTTGCTTGAGCTGATCCACGAACCATCTGTCATATCCAGTTGATTGCGCGACTTGTTCGATGGTCCATCCCATCTTCAGCGCATACCGAACGAAATACAGTCGCCCCTGACTTGGCACCGTCAACTTGCGGCGCAAAAGCTCTTCGGGAATCGGCCAAACTGGCAGAGATCCGTCAGCCAATTCCTGCTTGGCTGCACGACGACCTGCAAGCCACTTGTCATTCGCATCGAGTCCGAATCCAAATCGCTTGACTTCCATCGAGCGAATTGCTTTTTGCAACGCCTCTTTGAATGTGCGGCCAATCGACATCGCCTCGCCCACACTCTTCATTTGTGTTGTCAGCGTTTCGTCAGCTTCAGGGAACTTTTCGAATGTCCAGCGCGGCATCTTGACAACGACATAATCGATCGATGGCTCGAAGCATGCGCTCGTCGATCCTGTGATGTCGTTGCGCAACTCGTCGAGCGAATATCCCACCGCCAATTTTGCGGCGATGCGCGCGATGGGAAATCCTGTCGCCTTTGATGCGAGCGCAGATGATCGCGAAACGCGCGGGTTCATCTCGACAACAACCATCTGGCCATTCGCAGGATTAACTGCGAATTGCACGTTGGATCCGCCCGTATCAACGCCGACCGATCGCATGATTGCGAAGGATGCGTCGCGCATCCGTTGATATTCGCGGTCAGTCAGTGTCTGAATCGGCGCGACCGTGATCGAATCGCCCGTGTGCACGCCCATTGCGTCGATATTTTCGATTGAGCAAACAACGATGCAATTGTCTTTGTGATCTCGAACGACTTCGAGTTCATATTCCTTCCATCCAAGTGCGCTTTGGTCGATGAGCACTTGACCAATCATGCTGGCGGAAAGTCCGCGACGAATGATGTCCTCGAATTCTTCCAAGTTGTATGCGATGCCACCACCGCTGCCGCCAAGTGTGAACGCAGGTCGAATGATCGCTGGCAGGCCGATCTCTTCCAGAAATACACGCGCGTCTTCGATATTTGTGACAGTCTTCGAATGCGGCTGATGCAATCCAAGTCGACGAACGATTTCTCGAAACGCTTCGCGATCTTCCGCGCGGCGAATCGCTTCGCGTGATGCGCCGATCATTTCGACGCCATACTTTTCAAGAATGCCGCGGTCGTACAGCACGCACGCGCAGTTCAACGCTGTCTGTCCGCCAATGGTTGGAAGAACCGCATCAATTGGATGACCGAGTGATTTTTCTTTGGCGAAAATTCTCTCGACTGCTTCTGGCGTGATTGGTTCGATATATGTTCGATCGCTCAACGCGGGATCGGTCATAATCGTTGCAGGATTCGAATTGACCAACACGACGCGATACCCTTCCTCCCGCAGAGCTTTGCATGCTTGCGTTCCTGAATAGTCAAATTCGCACCCTTGGCCAATGACAATCGGTCCTGAGCCAATGATGAGTATCGTTTGTATGTCGTCGCGTCGAGGCATTCGTGTCCTATTCGTTGATCATCTTTCTGCAACCCTCATTCCGTCTTCAGTCCAAATCTCCCCCAATATAACGGCGAAACCAAAACTGATATGCATGATTCAACACTTCAAGCTGAACGATTTCCAGGAGTACTGAGATTCATCCTCCCGATGCTCAGTTTTTATGTGCGGTGGTTTCACCGATCGCACTGGGAGGGCGCGCCTTTGATTTGCGATGGTTTGGGCGATGTGCTGCCAAGCGGCGGGCTGATCGTTGCATCAAATCATGTTTCTGGCTTGGATCCAGTTCTTTTGCAGGTGTATTGCCCTCGTCCAATTCGCTGGATGATGGAGCGGAAGATGATGATCCCCTTATTGAACCGTTTTTGGCGGCGACTGAAAATCATCCCCGTCGAAGAATCCGGTGGTTCAGCAGCTTTACGCGAAGCATTTCGCCATTTGGCGAGTGGTGGGGTCGTGGGAATTTTCCCAGAAGGGCGAATCGCACGTCCACATGGGCGAATACAACTTTTTCACCCTGGGCTTGCGATGATCGCTGCCCGAACAAAAACTCCCGTTGCAGTTTTCTTACTCGACGGAATTCCCCCTTGTGGAAATCCATTCTGGAGTCTTTTTCGCAGAAGTCGCGCGCGCGTGCGTTTGATGGCGGTCGTGCCACCACCTGCGGTTGGAGAAGAATCGGCGTGGACGCTGAAAGTGCGGATCCAAATGGGCGCGGCGCTTGGCGCGACTATAGATAGTGATGACAAAGGGCGCAGCGAGCAGATCGCAAGCGGATAAACTCGCTTGCAGCAATGATCAATCGCATTGAAGGCATTCTCGAATCGGTAGAAGAGACAGCGGCTCTCGTTGTCGTCGGTGAAATTGCCTATGAAATCGCAGTGCCTGCTGCAGATATTCCAGAGTTGTATTCCCGCATCGGCAGTCGCATGACTTTTCACACATTGCACTATTTGGAATCACAAGGTCAAGGTTCCAGTTTCTGGCCAAAGCTGATCGGATTTCAATCATCGAAAGATCGTGCGTTTTTTGAATTGATCACCACAGTCAAAGGCATCGGCGTGCGACGCGCTTTGCGCGCGTTGACAATTCCATTTGCGCGAGTCGCCGAAGCGATCGTGATGAAAGATCTTGCGCTCCTTATGAGTCTTCCAGAAATTGGGCGCAAGACTGCAGAGACGATGGTGCTGGAACTTCGCGACAAGATGGATTCGTATGCGAAGGCTGCATCGACAAACTCCACTTCCAAATCTCCAACGCGCAAAGGTGAAGCAAAGTCAGCCGTGGCGAGTCCGGCCAATGCGACGGGCGCATTGAACGCATCGGCAATGATGGACGCGATGAATGTGTTAGTGCAACTTGGCGAGAGCCGAATTGACGCCCGCGCATTGATTGATCTTGCGCTCGAGCGCGAGCCTGACTTGACGACAGCAAACACGCTTGTCTCGGCTGCGCTTGCATCCAAGGGAATGACGCGATGACGCAGGATCATCGATATGCAATGATTATGGCTGGTGGATCTGGCACGCGACTTTGGCCGATGAGTCGAACGAGCCGACCGAAGCAGTTGATCCCATTTATTGAAAGTGAGGGGAAGAGCGGAGACAAGAATGAGAAGAAAAGAAAGTCGCTGCTGCAAATCAGCGGCGAGAGACTCGAAGGCTTGGTGACGAAGGATCACAGATTGGTCTGCGCATCTCGCAGTTATGCAAAGGATGTGATGGCTGCAATCGACGGATTGCCGCAGAATAATTTTCTTGGAGAACCTGTTGGGCGTGACACGCTCAATGCGGTTGGTTTCGCTGCGGCGGTGTTGGCTGCGCGCGACCCCGATGCAATCTTCGCTGTGCTGACAAGCGATCACATCATCGAGCCGCAATCTGTGTTTGCGCAGAAGGTCGATCTTGGATTTCGGCTCGTCGAAGCAGATCCAAGTCGCATCGTGACGTTTTCGATTACTCCAACTTTTCCAGCGACCGCATATGGATATGTCGAACAAGGCGATCCGATCTCTGATCCGACTGGCTCTAATCCAAGCGGGAAATTTGATGGCGCGTTTCGAGCAAATCGGTTTGTAGAAAAACCAGATCTTGCACGCGCGACGGAATTTTTCAAGAGTGGCTCATTCGGTTGGAACAGCGGCATGTTCATCTTTCACGCACGCACCGTGCTTGATGCGATCGCTTGGTTCCAACCTGCCAGTTCTGTAGGGCTGGCGAAAATTGGCGCTTCATGGGGGAAACCTGGCGCAGAAAAAGTTGTCGATGATGTCTATCCCTTGCTGACCAAGATCAGCCTGGATTATGGATTGATGGAACCCGCAGCACGAGATGAGCGCATCAAGATTTGCGCAGTGCCGATGCCGGTTTCTTGGCGTGATGTTGGCAGTTGGCCTTCGTATGGCGAAATCCTCACCGCTGACGCGGATGGGAATCGCGCGAGTGCGCGAGTGATGCACATTGAATCGAAAAAAATGATTGTTATCAGCGATGATCCTGCGCATTTGATTGCAACGATCGGTGTTGAAGGATTAGTTGTTGTACACACGAAAGATGCGACGTTGATTTGTCGTGCAGATATGGCGGAACAAGTCAAAGATCTCGCTGGGCGCGTTGCACCCGAATTGCGCTGAGCGTTCATGAGATATCTCGCGATTGATCTCGGTGACCGAAGAACTGGGGTTGCCTGCGGCGATGACATCTTGCTCTTGCCTTCGCCGATTGAAGTGATCGATGCATCAATTCGAGAGATGCTGCTTGCGCGGCTGGAAATACTGGTACGCGAATATGGACCTGATGCGTTGGTGGTTGGCCTTCCAGTGAATATGGACGGCACGGAAGGGCCGCGCGCAAAGATGGCGCGCGAATTTGCGGATCAATGCGCGAAACGTTTTTCGATCAAGACGATCATGCAGGATGAGCGACTCACCAGCTTTGCAGCGGAGTTTTCGCTCAATCAAAGCGGCCGTACGCATGGGCAGAAGAAAAAATTGCGCGATGCACTTGCCGCATGCGAAGTATTGAAGGATTATTTTCAGAGTCGCGCTGAGGAAGCTTAAGCCAGCTGGAAGTTTGATTCGTCTTAGATCCCGCACGCAGCGCGATCGAGATACCACACCAATTCGCCTCGAGTTGGCTTTATACCTTTGATCGGAAGCGCGTGAAAATCGTCACGGCCCGTCGCAACGCGAGCGAGCATCTCAGCCTTGTTCGCGCCCATCACCAGCGGCACGATCACGCGCGCACTGTTCAGCAGCGGATAGGTCATCGTCACGCGTGGCGGTGGCGTGACAGTTGGACCGTCACAATAACTCACCCAGAGAATTTGTTCGTTCAGCACTGTGGTTTCTGGAAAGAGACTTGCCGTGTGACCGTTGTCGCCCATTCCAAGCAAGACGAAATCGAGTCGATCCTCGCCGTGAGGTCGAGAACCGAGCGAACTTCGAAGGAGTTTTTCGTATTGCTCTGCCGCATCACTTGCAGTTGCCATCATGGGATGAATTTGACTGTCAGGCATTCCAGAGTGGTCGCAGAAGATTTCTGAAATCTGCCGCCAATTGCTCAGTGCATTATCAAACGCAACGCGCCGCTCATCGACGATCCACAAATGCGTACGAGCCCAGGGGAAGGTGCGATATCTCGGATCGGTCATCAGCGATTGATAAAAAGGAAATGGCGTCGATCCACCAGAAACAGCAAAATGAAAGTCGCCAAACTTTGTCACGCAATCAAATGCGGTTGAGAGCAAATGCGATCCAAGAGTTTCATAGACCGCATGACGATCCGTTCCCACCACCACACGTCCGAGCAGCGAAGGACCTTTGATCGAATCTTCAAGCGGAGCGAGCGGTATCGGTTCTGGAGTTGGTGTCATTCTTTCAGTCTAACGCCGGCGCACGAAATTCTGTCACTCGTTATGCCAAGCGCGTCCATCGCGCGCCATCATTTCATCAGCTGCGGCTGGCCCCCATGAACCTGGCGCGTAATTACTCGCGATTGACTTGCGAATTGTTGCAGATGAAGAATCCAGGAATGGCATGACAGCCGCCCAACCGCTTTCGACTTCGATACGGTGTTTGTACAAAGATTGATCGCCACGCATTGCGTCAATCAACAGTGGGCCATAGGCCTCGAGTGCTTCCACTCCGAATTGCTTATCGAAGTCCGCTTGCATTTCCACGCTTGCGATGCTGAGTGGAGTGCCAGGGACCTTGCTTTCGAAACGCAAACGCGTTTGCTGAAAGGGCGCGATTTCAATGACCAGTCGATTCCCAAGCACTTTCCCAGATTGATGTGGGATGCCTGGGAAAAGATTTGCCGCTGGCGGTTTGAACTGCACAACAATTTCAGTGCATTTCTTTGCCATATGTTTGCCAGTGCGGAAATAAAACGGCGTCCCCGCCCAGCGCCAATTATCCACATGCAATTTGATCGCCGCATATGTTTCAGTTGTTGATCCCTTTGCGACTCCAGGCAGATCAACATACGCGTCTTCATCGGCACTTTTTCCATATTGCCCAAGAACACCATGCGTTGCCACAGTTTCGGGAGTGGTCGGACGAATCGCTCGCACAGCTTTGATCTTTTCCGCGCGAATATCTTCCGCCGTAATAGCTGTCGGCGGCTCCATTGCGACGAATGCGAAAATCTGCAGAAGATGCGACTGAATCATGTCGCGAATTGCGCCTGTCGAATCGAAGAATGCAGTTCGATTTCCAACGCCAACAGTTTCGACTGCGGTCACTTGGACATGATCGATATAGCGATGATTCCAGACAGGCTCGAAAATAGTGTTAGCAAATCGAAGCACCAACATCGCCTGCACAACTTCTTTGCCGAGGTAATGATCGATGCGATAAATATCTTCTTCTTCAAAGACTCGGCCAAGCGTGCGATTGAGGCTCGCCGCACTTTGTTCATCGTGGCCAAAGGGCTTCTCAATAATGATGCGCTGCCATGAACGCTCACTCGAGTTGATCGAACACCACCGCTTGCCTTCAGTCACCAGCGCGGCATCTTCGATGCGCTGCACAATCGACTCGTACAACTCCGGTCCAACTGAAAGATAAAAAAGTCTATTGCCATGCGTATTGCTTTCTTCATCGAACTTGCGAAGTCGCTCTTCGAGTCCTGAATACATCGCAGTCTGCGCTGCATCACCTGCGAAATAATGAATGCACTTTGCAAATTCGGCCCAGCGTTCAGCGTCCCAACGTTTCGCATGCTGTTGAACTGATGCTGCAAGTTCTGCTCGCCACGCATCATCGGTTTTTTCGCGCCGCGAAACTCCCAAGACTTTGAAATGCTCAGGCAACGCACCAATCGCGCGCATTTCATAGAGAGCAGGAATTAACTTGCGTGCGGTGAGATCTCCGGAGGCACCGAAGATGACAAGAACACATGGATCTGGCTTGCGCATGGGGCGCAGTTCTACCACTAACAGAGCATCGAACCAATGGCAGAGGCAACTTCGACGATGCGCTTGCCGGCGGGATCGATCAGCCAGAGCCAATCATCAAATAAGAACTCGATTCGAGCCGCCAATAGTGCGACGCGACCCATGACGGTAAATCCGAAAGCAGCGCCGAAGGTGATCATCAGATACATGATGCCGACGCGCGCCGCGCGACCTGCGACGCCTTTGTGCTCAACCGAGAAGAAGAAATAGGTGAGACAACAGAGAACGCCAATGACAAGCAAGATGTTTGCGAGACTCGCCCAAATGGTCGGCCACAGCATCCATCCACTTTGCGCTGATTCTGGACTGACGATCGGCTGCACAAGCGGTTTGAAGGTTGCAATTGATTGCGCAACAAGATCGCTCTCGACATGACTGACGATCTTCAAGCCAGCGGTCACTCCAATGATGAACGCAATCGGCCAAAGACTGATCCATCCACCCTTGGGCGCAAGGCGCATCAACAACATGAGGCCAAGAGCGAGTGCGAAATACATCGCAACGACTTGGCCAGTGGTGGGAGCTGGCAAACTTGGCAGCACTTGGTCATGGATGAGATTAGGCGTGAGAGCGCCGAACAATTTTGGAACAAGCGTGTCCCAAAATCCAATCACTCCCCAGTATGCGGCAGAGACTCCGATGATCACAGCTTCAGCTAAGCGATATCCAGGATTGTCGCGGTACAAGAAAGAGAAAATCGCCAAAGTGAAGAAGGCTGCCAGCCAAAGTCCAATCGTGTTCGCCCAACTGAATGCGAACTTTGTTTGCGAAGGATCAGCCTTCTGTGCGGCTTCGAATTTCTTTGGAGCAACTGGGTGCCACTCCGTCCATTTCTCCGTTGACGCACCATGTATGTCGTTCGCTTTGACTTCGACGGATTGATCAACACGCTCAACATATGCGCGTGCCATTCCCTGCCCGATCGTCATACGAATTCCCACAAGCACCACAATCACAGCAACGACAATGACCCAAGTCTTCGAGGGCTTCATGATGTCGCCCTCACCTTCGAATTGCGCTGTGCAAAGAACGAGATGTTCCCCAAGATGATCAGCGCGATCATCAACAAATGAGCACCAAGCTGTGGTCCCATGCGGCGCTGCGCTTCAAGATATTTCGCTGGAACTGCAGCGGAAGTGTCCTTTGGCGCAAGGCTGGAATTGACAAGTGATTCATATTCCGCCGCACCTTTGATCGCACCTAGCAAACCACTCAGTTGCACGGGGTAATACGGATAGAGGCCTGGTGTCTGAACGCCTGTGCAACCAGTGACCATCTTGATCTTGCCTCCGCTGGAAGAGATGACGTACTGAATCCATTCCTTTGCGCCGGGGTATCCCGCACTGATGGTGATCAGCAGTGGGAAATTATCGACACGCTCAATTCCTTTGAGCGCAACAACATCACCAACTGCCACTCCATTCTTCGTGATCGGAAACGCCTTCGCAAAATCAGTCAGCATGACTTTCATCACCGCTTCATTGCCAGATTGAAATCCAAGATTGACATAATCGACACCTTCTTTGAGGTTTGGATAATCCGCAAGAATGACTCGCTTAATTGTTTCGTCGATCAACTGCGGACCAAGTGGCCACAGCGCGATGAAGACCATCCTCAAACCACGCGCCGCACACTGATGGACCAAACTTGTCGCCATCGGAGTCAACTCGCCACCGCTTGCAGGATCGAAGTCGAATGAGATCAACACGGGAGTTCCAGGCGAGAGCGCTTCGATCTCTCTATAGACTGCACGCGCTGTGGGAGTTGGAGTCTCCGGCAGAGTTTTGCCTGTGATGCCGATGAACAAGATTGGACCTGCGACAGAAATCGCCATCGCAAGAAAAATCCAGCGACGATCGAGTCCTTCGAGGATGGTGATGAATTTGCTCATTGGTCAGTCTCCCGATCCCATCCAAGATCGATCAACTCCCAGAAGAATTCGCAAGCTTGTTGCGGTCACGCCAAGCGCGATACCAATGATGATCGCGCGATTGCCCGCAGTGTTGAAAACCTGCATGATGTAGACCGAAAAATTTTCCAATCGCAATCCACTCGCCCAATCTGGCAACCAACCTGTCAACACAACTCCTGCGAATGTGCGGCCGAGCAGAACAATGAACGCAGTTGAAAGCAGCAAGATCGCTTCGAGATTCTTTGCGCGAAAGGCTCGAAACGCAGCACTTGCAACATAAAACGCCAACAGTGCGAACATCGTGCTCGTGATAGGCACAAGTGCAAATTCATAGATCCAACCAAAGATGGAACCCTCCGCATCTTTTTCACCTGACCATCCAAGCAATGGGAACTGGGTGGACTGCGGAACGCCAATTTTTCCAAGTCCCACGACAAGGGTGATTGCGAAACAGATCAAAGTGATCGCCGCGTATCCCCAACCTTGATCGCGCCGCGAAATCTTTGCCAGATTGACTTTCGCCAAACTTCCCGCACCAAGGACGAAGGCGATCGCTGCGACAACATTAAAAATCTCCCCTACGGTTTCACCAAGACTTTCGGTGATTGGGAAGAATGTAGAAAGCAACATCACGAATCCGGCGATGATCGCAATCCACATTGGGACGAGGCGCTTCATGATCCGAGCACTCCCTTCAGCCATTCGAGTGCGGCAGGCATCGCGCCTTGTGGAGCAATTGCAGCGCCTGTTGCAAGGACAACTCCGATAATGATGATGATCGCAGCGATTGCTTTTGCGACATCTTGCCCTTTGAGCGAGCCTATTTGATCTGGTTCGCCAGAGAGGTATGCGCTTGCCGCCATAAATTCCTCACCAATCAATGTGTAATCACATGCAGCGACGAAGAATGGAAGCTGACTGCTTTCGGCAGTCCCTGCAATCTGAATTGCACCGATGGAATTTCCTGTCTCTGCCAAGATCAAGCTCTCTGCAAAGAAGCATCCCATATAAAAACACGCCGCCGGCTTTTCGCGCACCATTCGTCCAGAGACATACGCAACAAATCCAAATTGTTCATCCGTGATATATCGAATCGCATCTGCGTTGTACGCATCGGCTCGACCTGCGGCGAGGTATGACGCTTGCACTGCTTCACGAGCTGCTTCCATCACGAGTGAGCGACTCGTTGGCACTTCGATCGCCGCGTCATATTCAGCAGCAGTTCTGGAGACATTCCCAAGCACCGTCAACCCAGCAACCGTTTGAATGTTGTCCATGTCTTGAATGCCTGGAACGAACAAGATTGATCGACCCATTTCCGTCGCACGACCAACTGCATCCTTGATCGCTTCGAGCGCAGCGATACGGCGAACTTTCATCGGTCGACCTCGACGCGCTGCGAGGATAAAATAGATCACACATGCGCTGACGAGCAAAATAGCGCAGAACAAAGGCAATTTTGCGCTAATAAAAAAGTTCCAGTGCCCCGTCGCAGCAGACTTCGTTGTCGTCACAGCACTTGAACCATTTGGACTGACTGCGGTAACACGGAAAAAAAACGATGCGTCCGGCGAAAGCTTCGATACGACCGCATTTGTTTCTGCGATGGGAACTTCTGCCACTAAAGTCCATGGGCCCTGGCCTGCACCTTGGTCTGCACCCTGGCCTGCTGCGAGCACTTCACTTCGCTCGACAATCCACTTGGTTGCAGAAGTTGTGCCAGCGGCAGGCTGCCACGAAACTTTGATCGCGCCTCCAGCATCCCACGCAACATCTTCTGCACTGATCGAAATCGCCGCAGGAGGCGCGGAGATTTCTTGGCCAAGTTCGTTCAGCGGAATCTTGCCTCGGAGATCGGCGTTGTTTCCTGCAGCAGTGATAGAAGTATTGGCAAGGCCGAGATCGTTGGCGCCCGATGAATCCAATGAAATCACGCAAAGAATCAGTGCGCTTGAAATCATTCGCCATTGATTTGCGTTTGCGTTCCTCGCCACAAGAAGAAGATAGTCCCATTTAACAATT
>CAMAXY010000035.1 GCA_945862215.1 Singulisphaera sp. GP187
AAGTCTGTGATGGTCGATGCGCAAATGCCGGATCACGGCCACGGGATGAATGTTGCGCCAACGATAGTTTTGGAAAAGTCAAGAGAGTGTCGCGCTGAAGGAATGCTCTTTCACATGTCAGGCAGATGGGAAGTGGATGTAGACATCGACGATGGAATCACCGTAGAAAGGGCGCAGTGGAATATTCCAATGTATTAAAGTTGATCGCAGCTCTTACCTGCAGCATCGGTGTTGTTGTGGCATGCACTCAGCCCAATTCAACGCAGGCGCCGAAGCTGCCAGATCCCAACTTGTCGGGCGTTGTCTTTGGCCGTGCACAAATCGAACGCGTGAATGAGATGGGGTTCCCTGGGCCAGTTCCATATGACGTGACCAATCAACTTTGCGATGATCTTCGCGCATCAAAGTTCGGACACGAGCTCTTCTTTGATAAAAAACTGTCTGTAAATGGCGAGATTTCTTGCGCGACTTGCCATAAGCCCGATCGAGGGTTCACCGATGGACTTGCGCTGAACATGGGGCTTGCGCAGGGGGTTCACAACACGCTGACGATTCTGGATGCGGCGCATCAGACATGGTTCAACTGGGATGGTCGATTCGATTCGATGTGGAGTCAGGCGCATGGACCGATGTCGCATCCGCGAGAAATGGGAAATACTTTTCAAAATATTGTCGATCGAATTGTTCGTGATCCAACGCTTCGGATGCAATATGAAGAAGTCTTTGGACAATTTCCGCGAGAGCCGCTTTCGCCTGCGGACATCGAGCGCGCAATTTCCAATATCGGCAAGGCGCTCGCAGCATATGAACGACGACTGATCACGGGTCCGAGTCCGTTCGATCGTTGGGTTGATCGTTGGCGTGATCTTCAAATGCCTCGCGAACTCGATCGAGTTCCTGCGCTTGATTTTTCTCCAAGCGCTCAGCGGGGGCTTGATCTTTTCACAAGTCGCGCGCTCTGTTGGCAATGTCATGTTGGACCGCTCTTGACCGATGGCGAATTTCATGCGCTCGGCGCTGCACCTCGAAATGATTTGCTTTCCGACCCTGGTCGATTCGCTGGGGTGACTGCTCTTCAGGCAAGTCCATTTCGCACGAGCGGTGAGTATTCAGATTCTCCTCACAGCGAGCGCGCCGCGATCGTTGATTCGTTGGTGGCGCAAACAGATCAGTGGGGTGCATTTCGCACACCTTCACTGCGAAATGTTGGCTTGACCGCGCCATATTTCCATCAAGGTCAATTCGCAACTCTTGAGGAAGTGCTTCATTTTTATAGCACCCTCGAAGGGTCGGTCACCATCGACCATCACCGCGAATCGATCCTGAAAAAAAGAAACTTTTCTCTAGAAGAATTGCGAGATATTTTAGCATTTCTGCAAACTCTCGATGGAACGCCTCCGCCGATCGAATGGACTCGAAATCCCCATTCTGCAGAGGCAGAAGTTGGTGCGAAATGAAGAAAAATCAGCAAAAAAACAAATCTTAAAGTAGACGAGTGATTTCTGTGGGGTAAAATAAGAGTATGAAGAAAGATGCGGCTTCGCTTTGCACAAGCGGAATGATCCTCTCCATGATTGTCGCATTGACTGCATCCTTGATTGCAGTCTTTGGAGCTTGGGCACACGAAGACGATCCCAAGGAACAAGATATGGAGCCGCCATTCTTCGGTCCGATTTGGCGAGCAAGTGAAGGCGGGGTTGCAGGATCGTCCTTTCAATCTTCGGGAGTGCAACTCCAAGCGTGGTTTCCGTTCACTGCGATCAGCGCGGCATCAACAAGCGCAAGCGATTGTTGGGGATACGTCTCTCCAACGGGGCGCGAATATGCAATTCTTGGAATGAGCAACGGAACTGCATTTGTGGAAATCACGACTCCTTCAGCATCGCAGTTAGTGAAGTTCATGCCGCGACCTGCCAGCGCAGCCGACAGTATCTGGCGAAACAACAAGACCTATCAGCACTATTGCTACGCAGTCAGCGAAGGTGGTGGTGGAATTCAGATTTTCGATCTTGCAGGAATCGATCAAGGTGTGATCACTGATCTAGGAACAGTCGTCGACGGTGGCGTGACATCTTCACACACAATGATCATCAATGAAGTCACGGGCTTTCTCTATCGAATGGGCGGCGGTTCGAGTGGAATCCGCGCGTACAGCTTGGCGAATCCTGCGCTTCCTGCATATGTGGGTGCTTGGAACCCCAAGTACACCCATGATGGCGCTGTCTTCAATTGGCCAAGCGGGCCCTATGCAGGGCGAGAGATTTTTCTTGCGTGTGGTGGTCTCAATGGCGGCCAAACAGATACTGGAATGGACATCATCGACATCACCGACAAGGCGAACATCGTGGTCATTGGTCGTGCGACATATCCAAACGCCTCATATTGTCATCAAGTTTGGATCTCGCCAGATTACAAATATGCCTATATCAACGATGAAACTGACGAAGCAAGTTTTGGAGTCAATTGTCTGACGCGAATTATTGACATCCAGAATCTTGCCGCTCCGTTTTATGCAGGCGGATACTCAAACGGTCTTGCTTCAGTTGATCACAATCTATACATCAAGGGAAACAATCTCTACGAGAGCAATTATAAAAGCGGATTACGGATTTATGACATCACCAATCGAACATCTCCCACTGAGATTGCGTGGTTCGATACATACCCTGAAGCAAATGCGACGGGCTATGCCGGGCTGTGGAGCAACTATCCATTCTTTCCAAGCGGGACAGTGATCGGCAGTGACATTCAGCGTGGATTGTTTGTGTGGACTATTGAAGTCAGTCCACTCACCATCTCATATCCAACTGGAATTCCAGTGCAAATCCCGCCTGTAAATGGATCATTCAATGTTTCAACGCAACTGGCAGCTGGGCAAACCATCGCCGCAAATGGGGCGAAGTTCATTTATAACACTGGCGGACCGACGGATAAGGTTGCGCCTTTGGTTCCAACAAGTGCTGGTCTTTGGAAGGCCGCGTTTCCAGTTCTGAGTTGCCCTTCGACAGTTTCTTTTGCCGTGCAATTCACTCTCGGCAGCGGCGTAATCGTGCGCGATCCAGTTGGAGCGATGCGCACTGTCTCTGTCGCATATGGCGAAAGCGTTGGATTCACTGATGAAATGGAAGTCAGCGCGAATGGTTGGACGGTTGGTGCGCTAGGCGACGATGCGACTGGAGGTCTTTGGGCGAGAGTGAATCCTGTTGGCACCACTGCTCAGCCAGAAGATGATCACACGGTCAATGGAACTTTTGCGTGGATCACTGGGCAAGGAGTTGTCGGTGGGGGATCGGGTGCAGCTGATGTCGATGGTGGAACGACCTCGCTGACCACTCCTTCGATCGACGCAACTCAGATCTCAGATCCTGTTCTTGGATTTTATCTCTGGTATTCCAACAATTTAGGCGGCGCGCCAGGAGTTGATTCCATGCCGATCTTGCTCTCGAACAATGCAGGAACAACGTGGACCCAAGTTGACCTTGTGACTGCAAGCCCAGGTTCATGGACTTCGAAACAAATTCGAATTGCAAGTTTTATGACTCCAACCAATGCGATGCGCTTGCGATTTCAAGCGCGCGATTTGGATACTGGAAGCCTGATCGAGGCAGGTGTTGATGATCTTCGCATCTTCGGATTCAATTGCACCGCACCCCGTCCTGCTGACATCAATGCTGATGGCGTGGTCAACGGAACTGATCTGACATACATACTTTCGCAGTGGGGCGGAGCTGGATCAGCAGACATCAATGGTGATGGCGTTGTGAGCGGACCTGATTTGACTATCCTATTGTCTGATTGGGGTTGAAACAGTGGGGCGAGAAAAAAATAGGAGTTCACATATGAGTAGTGGTCAAGGTTCATCTGGAAATGTCATCGCTGCACTTTGCAGTTTCTTTATCCCTGGACTCGGGCAATTGCTACAAGGGAGATTGCTGATCGCAATCGTTCAGTTTGTGCTTGCGGCAATACTTTGGTGGATTCTTCTCGGCTGGATCATCCACATCTGGTCGATACTCGATGCAGCGCTGTGGACGCGCCGCGGTTGATTCAAAAATTGTTAGTTCTGCTTTGACCCCTGTGGATTTTATTGACGGCGGTGACTTTTATCCCGTCCAACCAGAAAGCAAAATCGCAAGATCGAGCCCGCCGACAATGCCGTCGCGATTGATGTCTGCGAAAACGTTGGATGATCCCCATGCCGAAAGTAGTGTCGCCATATCAAACCCATTGACACGTCCATCGTGATTGAGATCTGCGGAGATCGATCCCTGGCAGGAGTCGAGTTCGAAATTCATGTCAATATCAAGCGGTGATGGGCTGATTTGCGCAAAGCCGTCGGACCCGACTGCGTCGACTCTATAGATGCGGTATGTGCGAAGGTAATAACCATCAGTGAGACGGTGACCGTGTACGGCTGCGTTTGCTCCCGCGGTGAGAATGAAGATGACGCTGGGATTCTGTCGCGCAGTCACGAGCGATTGCGGATCAATGAGCGCAACACTAGAGGTTGGAACAGGGCCGACATCAAAGCGCCCAAGCGGCGCACCAGTGGAAGAAAATTTCTGAATCGAGTCGCTTGCACGGTCGCTGACCAACACGCGTCCGTCCGATGCAACAAGAATGTCGGTCGCATCTGCGCCGACCGCAAGTGAGCCAAAGAGCACTGGTGCGCTTCCTTCGGTCGCGCTGCGCACGATTGTTCCATCTGCGTTGATGATGAGATATGCGGAAGCTTGTCTGGCGAATGAGCGGGGAGATAAACCAGATGCAAGTTGAACCATAGTTCCTAAAGATGCACCATCATTCAAACGCCAGCGGGTGATTCGTTTGTTGATCGGGTCAAGCACATCGCATGCAGCGAGTGAACCACTTGTTCCTGAAACCAATCGCAATTTATTTGCAATGGGGAAACCGGATCCGCTTGGCGTGACTCGCGATAGAGCCGCCGTCGTTCTATTAAACCGAAAGAGCGCAGATTCTCCGTTGACGATTGCCGTAAGAAGTAGCGATCCATCGAGTGCCGTTTCAATTGCAGAAAAAGACTGGATTCCTGCACTCGAAGGGTCGATTGTTCGCCGCTGAACTCCGCTGCGTCCATCGAGTTCAATCAAAAGCGCAGGCGAAAACTGCACGGTCCAAAGTCCCAGTGCCCCAGCAAGATCAGTGGGATCCGCAATGCCATTGCCGTTGCAGTCCTCACAGGAATCAATCATTCCATCGCGGTCCAGATCGCGGCTGACATTCACAATCAAGTCAACTCCATCAGCCACTCCGTTGCCATCACAATCTGTTTGGCAAGAATCTGGGATAAAATTGCCGTCATCATCTGCGGTCAATCCACCTGTAATATCTGCAAGGTCAGGAACACCATTGCCGTTGCAATCGATGTCGCAACTATCTGGCCGTCCATTCTGATCAACATCCGCAGCACCCACCGCAATTTGAATTGGATCGAGCACACCGTTGGCATCGCAATCTTGGCAGAGATCTGGGATGGCGTCAGCGTTGCTATCAACCAAAGCGCCACTTGCAATTTCTTCCGCATCGCTGATGCCATTGCTGTTGCAATCGCTTGCGAGGCACGGTGCATTATTCACTTCCCATCCGACGACAACCTCGGCAGTTCCGCGGTGAAATCTCAAATCAATATTGGATGTTGCGCCAGAGACAACATGGCAGTAACTCATGATCGTTCCGCGCTGCACAGAGCCACTTGCGCAGGTGTCGATGCCATAATTGTGCGTGTGGAGTGTGCCGATATTGTGCCCAATTTCGTGTGTGGAAACGATGATGTCCCAGTTTCCAGGATTGGCCTGCGTTGAATCTGCGAATGATCCAATCATGTATCCAGACACGGAATAACCATAATCTGTGCAAGCAGCATTCAGCCACGCGACGCCGCCATATGGCAAATCTCGTCGGCCGGAAACAAGTTGGGCAAGGTCGCGCGTCACCCAAGTCTGATTGGCATTCCATTCATTGCGAAATGGACCAAGCGGATCTGGCTCGTTGTACAAATCATCTGCGGTGTCGAATGTCCGAATGTAATTCATGCGAAGACGAGTGTTGCAATCACGCTCTAGGATGAAACTATTCGCGCCATAGAGTGCCAGGATGTAATCAATCGCAGCCGTTGGCGTTGCAAAGATTGAAACAAATTCATAATCCGCATCGACTGCCATCTCGACAAGTCTGGGGAGAGTTGCAATATTTACTCCAGGAATTGCAGCACCTGCGATGGAACCTTGATCATCAGGCCGATGCATGACACGGCAGAAGTCTTCGGTCGGCGGGGCAGAAGGACGTCCTTCAGGTTCCAAGTGCCAAGGTCCAGGGCGAAGTCCCTTGCTCAATTCTGCAGAATTTTCCTCAGAGCCCATCAAGACCAAGCGCTGACCGTTTGCCTCGAGCCATCCCAGACCGCCGCTGGGAGAGAATGCGAGGAATCCGCTCCATAAACCATCGAGTGATTTCGCTTTCCACATCTTGACTTGTAATGCATCCAGTTGCGCCCACGATTCCCGCCCGTGACTTCTGTGAACCACGATGCCGGTTGGCGAAACCACGCTCATCGATTCGAGTCGCAAGGTGATCGAACTTTCTGCTGTGATTGGGAGCGTGAGAAGTTCGACAACGCTCGGTTCGATCTTGCCAATCGATTGAGGTACGGCGACAAGAATGATCGATGTGAATAAAGCGAGCATAGAAACGGATCTTATGTTTACATCTTGCAGCGGATCGCTAGACTTTCCAATGAAAGCAATGAAAATCACCAAAAAAAGTCTCTGTTGTTTTGAAGTGTTGACTTTTTTCTCCCTCTTATGCCTCATTCTTTATGGAGCGGTGGATGCTGATCCCAAAGCTTTCACCGAATCGATTCGTGGAACTGCCAGATCGGTCGAAATGATCCCTGTCGCTGCAATGCCTGGTGCAGGCAGCATTTGGATGAGTAAGACGGAAATCCCGTGGGAAGTGCTTGATATTTGCATTTATGGATTCGACAAAGTGGATGGCAAGAGCGATTCGCCTAGCGCTGATGCGGTGACTCGGCCAACGAAACCGTATATCGCGATGGATCGTGGATTTGGTCATGCTGGATGGCCGGCAAATTCGGTCAGCTTCAAAAATGCAAATGGATTTTGCCAGTGGCTCTCTGCAAAGAGTGGAAAACATTATCGATTGCCGACTGTTGCAGAGTGGAAGTATGCGTGCGAGATGGGAAAGATCTCCGCGGACGCAGTTGGTGATTTTGCTTGGTTCGATGACAACAGCGATGGCACGACTCATAAAGTTGGAACGAAGAAGGCTGACGCGCAAGGCTTGCATGATTTGTATGGCAATCTTGCCGAGTGGTGCGTGCAACCCGATGGAACAGGAGTTGTTCTTGGAGGTTCATATCGTGAAGCGAAGAATGAAATTGGATGCAGTGCTTTCGCAGTCGATTCTCCAAAGTGGAATCGCACTGATCCACAAATTCCAAAAAGTATTTGGTGGCTTGCAGACGCTGGTTGGATTGGATTTCGCGTGGTTTGTGATGGGCCAGTCGCTACGCCCGTCGCGCCAATTATTCCCCCAGTTGCCGTAACTCCCAAGCCGCAGTGATGTAGGCTCTTATTGACTTTTCTGTGACGGATTCAAATTTCAGTTTGAAAAAATGGAGAAAGAACCGATGTCCCAGACCGATGAAACTCGTCGTACATTCATAAAAACCGCAGCAATTGTTGGAGTTGGCGCTGCGCTTGCGCCTTTCCCAGGCTCATTTCCAGTTTGGGCCAGCGCGCCAGGCGATGACAGAATCAAAGTTGGGCTTGTTGGGTGTGGAGGGCGCGGAACTGGCGCCGCCGCTCAAGCACTTGCGGCTGACAACGGTGTTGTGATCTGGGCGATGGCAGATGCGTTTCGAGATCGACTTGATTCCAGCCTCGCGAATTTGTTGAAGGAAGATGGAAAAGATCGCGTGCTCGTTCCAGCAGATCGACAATTTGTTGGTCTCGATGCGATTGATCAACTGCTGCCACTTGTGGATGTTGTGCTGCTTTGTTCAACGCCCGCATTCCGTCCAGAACAACTTGCGAAGTCTGTCGCCGCAGGAAAGAATATTTTCTGCGAGAAGCCCGTGTGCGTTGACTCGGCGGGATATCGATCTGTGAAAGAAAGCGTGCGGATTGCACGCGAAAAGAACCTCACCATCGTCAGTGGATTCTGTTGGCGCAGTTCCAGTCCCGAGCGTGCAATTTATGGCGAAATTCTCGGCGGTCGACTGGGAGAAGTCGTCAGCATCAGTGCGACCTATTTGACCGGTCCGCTTGGAACACGACCACGACAAGCAGGTTGGTCGGACTTTGATTTCCAACTTCGAAATTGGCAACACTTTGCATGGCTTTCGGGAGATCATCTTGTCGAGCAAGCCGTTCATTCAATCGACAAAATCAACTGGGCGATGGGCGGAAGGCATCCGACGAAATGCACTGGAATTGGAAGCCGATTCTGCCGTGAAGATGTTCCAGAACGCGGCGATATTTATGACAATTTTTCGATCATCTATGAATATGAAAATGGTCCGCGCTGTGTCTTGACCACTCGTCAGCAAGCGAATTGTTACAACAACAATGACGATTGGATCAACGGCACAAAGGGTTATGCGTGGGTGAATGGTTGGGGGCCAACGCATTGGATTAAGGATTATTCTGGCAAGACGATTTGGCAGTATCCAAAAGATGGCCCAACTCCTGATATGTATCAAGTCGAACATGACACGCTCTTCAAGTCCATTCGTGAACATCGAACAATCAACGAAGGAGAGTTCATGGCGGATTCGTGCTTGATGGCAATCATGGGTCGAATGTCCGCATATTCTGGCAAGCAGGTCACGTGGGAAGAGGCGACCACATCGGGAGAAAATCTCACCCCGAAATCATTTGAAAATCCAATGCCAATTCTGAAGGCACCGCATCCTGGTGTCAGCCCAACAACTTCAGTTTGAAAAAATCTGAAAGAAAAACGCAATGGTAAAAATCAATCGCAGAGAATTTGTGAAGAGCACTGCTTGGACAACACTTGCAATCACCGGTGTCGGAGGCTTAATTTCCAGCAACGCGAGTGCGGCGCGATTGGTGGCGGCACGCGGCAAACGCGAGATCAGAATCGGCGTGATCGGATGCGGTGGCCGCGGAACTGGTGCTGCGGGCAATGCTCTTGAAGCTTCGCCTGACGCGCGCATCGTTGCATACGGCGATCTGTTTCCAGAACGCATTACATCTGCGCAGTCTGGGCTTGAATCATTTGGTGAAAGAGCGAAGGTCGCTTCGGCTCAATGTTTCACTGGATTTGACGCATATCAAGGGGTCATTGCGGTTCCTTGCGATTATGTCATCTTGGCGACTCCACCTGGATTTCGTCCGATTCATTTTTCTGCGGCAGTTGCAGCGGGAAAAAACGCGTTTGTCGAAAAACCTGTGGCGGTCGATCCAACTGGAATCCGGACCATGCTCGCCGCATCTCTCGAAGTCGATGCGAAGAAATTGCGTGTCGCAGCTGGAACGCAGCGCCGCCACGAATGGTGCTATTTGGAAGCAATGCAGCGAATCAAAGATGGTGCCATTGGGCGCGTCGTTGCAGCGCGTGTTTTCTGGAACATGGGAAGCCTCTGGAATGTTCCGCCTTTAATCATGCGAAGCGATGTGGAAAATCAAGTTCGTAATTGGCTCTATCACACGTGGCTTTCGGGCGATCACATTGTTGAACAGCATGTGCACAATATCGACGTCGCAAATTGGGCGATGGGATCACATCCTTCGCGCTGCGTTGCAGTTGGAGGTCGTCAGTCACGTACCGATCAGCGCGAATTCGGAAATATTTTCGATCACTTTGCGGTTGACTTCGAATATCCACAAGCAGAAGGAGATACGGAGCCAAGATTTGCGCTCAGCATGGCGCGGCAAGAAGAGGGGACCGCTGGTCGAGTGGAAGAAGTCATTTATGGAACAACAGGAGTTGCGCGACTGACCTCTGGATCTGCGCAGATCACTGGTGAAAAGCCGTGGACCTTCAAGGGGCCGAACAATAATCCATATGTGCAGGAACATATTGATTTGCAGAAGGCAATTCTTGACGGAACTCCGCTGAATGAAACGAAACAGGTTGCAGAGAGCACGATGAGTGCGATTATGGGTCGAATGGCCGCTTATTCTGGCGCAGAATTCACTTGGGAAGCGGCGCTTTCTGATCCGATGAATTTAATGCCGCCATCGTTGCAGTTTGGTCCGCTCCTTCAAGCGCCAGTGGCGATACCTGGCCGCGGCGGCTGCTAGTCGAATCGACAAGCGCATTCCAGCCACTTGTGACGGTGATTGTTGGCGTGTTTTGTCCATACGATTTTATCTCTACGACTCTCGATTGAAAATCTTCAATAGACACAGCACCCAGCGCGTTGTGCAAGTCGGATATGTGTGTAAGCAATTCTGGTCCGCCCACGCAGAGCGCAGTTGCAAGTGCATCGGCGACTGCTCCATCGCGAGAGACAACCGTTGCTGCAATGCGCCGAGTGACTGCGTGACCTGTTCGAGGATCGATCACATGCGAATATCGAATTCCATTTGCATCAAGATGCTGCGACTCGTCGCCACTTGTTGAAACACATTGATTGCGCAGAACCAGCCTGCATGATGGAACTCCTTCAATTCCAGATTCAACGTCGATCATCCATCCATCGCTACCAGCGGGCGCATCCCCACAGGCAATATCCCCGGCAAGCGAACACATCGCAACAGTTGTTCCCAGTGTGCGAAGAGTTTCCAGAGCAGCTTGTGCGGCGATCCCTTTGCCGATTGCCCCGAAGTCCAAACGAATTCCAGGACGCAAAAAAGTGAGCGCTGGGCCTTGTTGATTTGTGCTGGAATTCAAGACGATTTCATCCCATCCGACCATTGCGTTGGCGCGGGCAATCGCATCTTCCTTTGGAACGAGCCCATCTCTTCGAGCCTGCCGCCAAAGTTGACTTGATGCGCCGATTGTCGCATCGAAACATCCATTTGTAGCACGCGAGATCCGAATCGATCTTTCCAGCGCATCGTAAAGTTCTCGGCTGATTGGAATTGGTGTGCCAGAGTTCGTCGCAAGCCTTCCAACTTGCGATGTTGATCGATAGTCACTCAGCACATCTTCAAGCGCATGCACTCGATCGAACGCTGCGCGTGCGAGGCCCTGCGCTTGCTGCGAGGTCTGCGCAAAGAGTTCAATGCGCATCTCGCAACCCATGGCGACTTCGCGAAATGCGAATTTCGAACTTTGCAAAGAAGGCACTTGGGTTGTGCAATCACACGAGGTGCAGAAGCAAGTTGCAGTAATGCCCAGAATTGAGCTCAGTTTGAAATTCATTACAGCAAAATGCTCTAGGATAAATCTGGATTTGAGTCACGAACTCTGTAAATCTCATCAAGCTTTGCAAAGAAAATATCGACCAACTCAGGATCGAAATGTTTTCCTTTTTGATCTTGGATGTGTTCAAGAACCTTGTCGGCTTTCCATGCATCCCGATAGCAACGATCAGAACTGAGTGCATCAAAGACATCTGCCAAACCAACGATTCTTGCGAAGAGCGGAATTTCTTCACCGCATCGTCCGCGATGAACGCCTCCGTCGTCAAAGCCAGGATAACCCTCACCGTTCCATCGCTCATGGTGAAAAAGCGCAACTTCGTGAGCGGCTTCATCAAAGTCAGTTGAATCACGCGGAAAGATTTTTCCGCCTTTGTGCGTATGCTTTTGGATTTCTTTGCGCTCGGCGTCGCTGAGCGAATGAGGAGAATTGAGGATCGAGTCAGAGACTCCGATCTTGCCACAATCATGCAACTTTGCCGCGTACATCAAGCGGGCGAGCTGTCGATTGAATGCAGCTCCGACCAATCCACGACGACGAGCCCATTCCTCGAAGAGTACGGCGGCATAGCCTCCCACGCGCTCGCTGTGGGGAAACGTTTCGTCTGGATCTCGCATTTCAATCATTCGAATAAATCCAGAAACCATTCTGTCTGTCGTGTGTGCTCGTTCGATTGCGACAGTTGCCACGCTTGCGAAATGTTCAAGCAGCCTGATGTCATCGCTTGAGTATCCAGTAATAACTCGCCCATCCGGTGAGAGTGGATTGATGACTTGTATGACGCCGAGAATTTTCCCACTTTGATTTTTTAATGGCATCGCAATCATCGATTGAGTGCGGTATCCCAAGAGCAAGTCAAATGAAGAATCGAATCGATATGGCACTTCGAGTGGAATGTTGTAACAATCCGAAACGTGGAGTGATTGACCCGTCAAACACACCCAGCCAGCAAGACTGCGGTCAGTGATTGGAATTCGAAAAGTTGGTACTGGGGGAGGGTCGCCTGTACTGGTGCGCTCTGCAAGTGCGTCGTTGTGGAAGAATGCGAATCGAAGAGTGTCGCCATCACGCAGAAAAATTGTGCCAGCCTGCGAATGCAGAAGAAATCGCGCTTCCGAAAGAATTCGGTCCATGAGTGAATCAAAATCCTGAATTTGATTCAGCTCGATGCCGATTTTTACTAATCCGCTGACACGCGATTTCCACTGTGTGTCTTCCTGTTGGTCGTTTGGAGTTGAAACGTGACTGCGACTCTCCTCAAGCGCTCGGTGGACACTGCGCAGTTCGCTCTGCAGAGTTTCATACGCAGTTGTGCTTCGATTCCGCTTGAGAATATTCAGATATCCCGTTGAATGTGTTCGGATGCGCGCAACGAGTTCGGTCGTACTGATAGGAAAGACAACAAAATCCGCAATTCCTCGTGAGAATGCTTCGTCGCGAATCGTTGTAGTTTCTTGAGTGGTGAGCATGATGATCGGAACCGCACCAACTTCTGGACTACGTTTGAAACTATCAAGAATTCCAAGCCCATCAAATCCAACCTCGCGAAGATCAAGCAAGATGACAGTTGGGCAGATATGAATGGCGACATCGACCGCATCGTTGACTCGTGCACACAAGTTGACTTGAATCCCGCCTGCACGAAGTATCAAATCTCTGAGGGCATGCGATGATGTGTAAGCGCCTCCGACGAGCAAGAGTTCATGACCATCGGATTCGCTGTGCCGCGCACGATTACTTGGAGAATTGGAGGGTAATAGAGACATAAAAAATTATGTGCGCCGAGGGTTGCGAGCGCTTGGAGGATTTGATCGGCGAGTTTGATCTGTGTTTGGAGATTGAGGACTTCCGCCAGATTGCGTTTCGCGCGGCTGACTGACCGCTTTGGCTGCCATGGAATCTGTACTTCCCGAAAGCGGGGGATCGATTTTGGCAAAGATGATTCGACCACCTGCAGTCTGAAGAATATTGCTGACTGTTCCACTGGCATGACTTCCCATTTTTTCTGCGCCACCATCGATCACGACCATGGTTCCATCAGGCAGATGCCCAATGCCTTGCCCCTCTTGTTCGCCCACGCGAGTGATGTCGACTCCAATCGATTCGCCTAGAAACATTGGAGGTTGGAGCGCTGCTGCGATTTCATTCACATTGATCGTCACAATGCCACTGATATTGGCAACTCGTTGCAGACCAGTATCACCTGTCGCGATTCGCATGTGCTCTTTCATGGCTAACTCAACCAACATGCGATCGACGCCTCGTCCATCAAGTCCAATATCTTCGATTCGCAAATCGATCTTTGTGTTCACTTGCATATGAGCGACCAAGTCCAGACCACGCCTTCCGCGAGCGCGTTTGTGTCGATCGTTGCTGTCGCAAAGTTTTTGCAATTCTTCCAGCACAAACTTTGGAACGACCAAAGGTGCATCCAAGATATGCCCTTCAGCGAGTGCCTCGATACGTCCATCGATTAGAGTGGAACTATCAAGCAAGATTGGGGCAATTCCACTGGGCTGCTTGTTGAATTCAACATACGGGATGACTAGCCTGAAGTCATCTTTCGTCGTCAGGACGATGGAGACTGAAAGATAACAGAAGACAATTCCCAGAATGATCTTCGTGAGACTGAGATAGAGTTGAGCAGGTCCATCCAAGATGTCCCAAGCGCGCGCGACTGTGTCGATCAATGCACCGAATGCGACGGCTGCTACGAGTCCAAGACAAATTCCAAGATAGACACCCGCAACGGAAGCCAATCGCTTGTTGGGTGTGAGCAGATCAAGCAGAAGAACCACGATCCCCACTCCGACAGCAGCGATGATCAATCCGATCACGGTGCTCGGTCCGAAATCTTGCACATTGCGTGAACTCGCAACAGTCACGGTCATCACGACAACGAGCAATGCAACGAAAATCAGACGAACTGCCAGAAGTAAAAAACCACTTCCTCGGTTCTGCGAAGAATTGCGTCGAGATTTACGTGATACGACCGCGTTTGCAGGGGGAGCGTTGAGGGAGTTTTCTTTCTGCTCGATCACTATGACGAGTGTAGACGGGAGTGATAGAATCACCTGCAGGAAATGAGGAGGACGGCCGGGCCCGATGGGTGGGCGGCTCGTGAACCTGGTCAGGGCCTGACGGCAGCAGCCATAAGCTTCGTCGTCCGTGCCGTTGGTCGCCTGGTCGTCCTCCCCATTGCCTCATTTGTTATGACACCGAAAGCTAAAACAAAAATTCCTGCGAGCGTGTCTGATGTTCAGGCTGATGCACTGAACGCTGCTGCGAAATCTGCAATTGATTCTGCAGCATCTCATTCCGCATTGCCCAAGAGCGATCTCTTTGGTGCGGAAGTTGCTGCGGCTCCGTATCAAGTCTTTGCAAGACGCTATCGATCTCGTTCATTCGAAGAAGTCGTTGGCCAAGATGCAATCGCAAACACTCTGCGTAATGCAATTTCGCTTGGCAGGACTGCGCATGCATATCTTTTCTGCGGGACTCGGGGAGTTGGCAAAACATCGATGGCGCGAATTTTTGCGCGTGCATTGAACGCCGTTGATTCCCTCACGCAACAGGCTGCGATTGGCGACTCAATCATGCGAGGGCAAGACCTTGATGTTGTTGAAATCGACGGCGCAAGTAATCGTGGCGTTGACGATGCACGTGATCTGATCGCGGGTGCTGGAATGGCTCCTGCGCGCAGTCCATACAAGATCTACATCATCGACGAAGTTCACATGCTGACTCAGCCTGCGTTCAACGCATTGCTCAAGACGATGGAAGAACCTCCTGCGCATGTGAAGTTCATTCTCTGCACAACCGAGCCTCACAAGGTTCCAGCAACGATCCAAAGTCGCTGTCAGCGCTTTGATTTTCGTTCGATTCCAACTGTTGCAATTGCCGCGCATCTGCGAAGTGTGTTGACGAGCGAAAAGTTGACCGCAGATGAAGCGGTCATTCTGCAGGTCGCTCGATTGGCCAATGGTTCGATGCGCGACGGACTGAGTTTGTTGGATCGACTTGTTTCGGCGGCATCGGGGCATGTTTCGGTTGCATTGGCTCGGGATGTCTTGGGTCTTCCAGACGAAGAATTATTAGAAGCGTTGTTGTCCGCCATCGCCGACGGAGATCCTGGTCGCGGATTGGCGACCGCTGCAACATTATTGGATCAAGGAATGTCTTGCGACCATGCCCTCGACACCATTGCCTCTCGTTTGCGTGATGCGCTCTTGCTTCGCGTTTGTGGAGCGCAAAGCGAATTGGTCGATCTTCCTGCAGAAACTCGAAGTCGAATGGCGGTCCATGCAGGCAAGTTCGATCCTCCGGCCTTGGTGCATCTCATTGCTCTCTGCGACGCGTCCGTCAGAAATATTCGTGGATCTGCAGTTCCTCGCGCTCTCTTTGATGCGGTCATCGCTCGACTGTGCATGTCGGAGCATTTCACCAGTGGCGCTGCGCTACTCGCAAGTGAAGGGACTGCTTCGGAGTCCAAAAAAAAAATAATTGACATGCCTCGTGCGACCGCCACTGCGCCAATTCTCTCGGCAGTAAAGCCGATTGCAGCGCCACAATTTGTTTCGGCATCGAAAGCCTTCACGCCGCCAGCGCCTTCTTTGCAACAGCGCGAACAAGAGCGTGATTCTGCAAAGAGTGTCCCCACACCTCGGACCGATCCGAATCTCGAAGCGGTTCGCCGACATCCGCTGGTTCGTGAAGCAGCAGAAATCCTCGACGCTGCAATCAGTCGTGTCTCGCCGCGCACAGTTGCGATCACGAGCACCGCAGTAGATTCCACGGCGCCTATCAACGGGAATCTCTGACAATGCCACGCTCGAATAGCGACCGAGGTCCATATCCCGAAAGCGTCAATCGACTGATTCAAGCATTGGCGGTTCTTCCTGGAGTCGGTCGACGAACTGCAGAGCGACTGGCATTCTGGGTGCTGAAAGCATCAAGTGAAGATGCGCTTGCATTGGCGCAAGCAATTACAGCAGTGAAACAAACAGTTCGACATTGTCCCATCTGTTGGAATCCCGCTGATCATTCGCCATGTCATATCTGTGCTGATACAAGGCGCGATGCATCGATTGTCATGGTTGTCGAGCAACCGAAGGACCTCATCAATCTGGAACAGACTGGAATGTTTCGAGGGGTCTATCACGTGTTGATGGGACGGCTCGATCCACTTGATGGCGTTGGTCCTGAAAGTATTACTGCTGGCGATTTGATGGTTCGTGCGAGTGATCCTGCGCGCAATGCTTGCGGAGTTGAAATTAAAGAGATTGTTCTTGCGCTGAATCCAGATCTTGAAGGTGATTCAACAGGCCTCTATATCGCAGAAATGCTTTCTAAGACTTCGATCAAAGTGACGCGCCTCGCACGCGGTCTGCCGTCGGGTTCGCAAATAGAATTTGCAAATCGCGCGGCGCTTTCAGACGCGATTTCGCTGCGCCAGGTTGTCTAGGTCGGATTCGAAAGGGGAGTACGATTCTCCCGTGCGATTTGAACTCTCTCAGCAGGCGCAAGTGCGTCTCGGTCAACAGATGAAGTTGGCGCCTCGGGTTCTCCAGTCAATGGAGATCCTGCAGATGCCCCTTGCCGCCATCGAAGAACGAATCGAAGCAGAATTGGAATCCAATGTTGCGCTTGAACAAGTCGAACCAGGACAATCTAACGATGCTGCAACTGGCAGCGAGGTGAGTGATTTTTCTCCATCTCCTGCAGCAGAGACTCCGGCTCCGATGGGGGCGGATCGATTCGAACGCGCGCAAGAATTGCATGAGCGCATGGGCGATGATGAATCTGCAGAGACATGGAGAGAAATCGCACGGCGTGAAGGGGAGTTCGATTCTCGTTCAGCTGCTTTGGAAAGTGCGCCGTCGAGCGGACAGAGTTTTGAGGAAATTCTTTTGGATCAGTGGGCGCTCTGCGAAGCGCCACATCCCATTATGTCCGCAGGCCGAGTGTTGATATCCAACATCGGCGAGAATGGTTTTCTCATTCGTTCGATCGAAGAAATTGCTGGGGATTCCAGAGAACTGGGCGCCGATACTCCAACCGCCGCCCTCTTGATCGAAGCGCTCAAGCGTTTGCAAGCGCATCTCGAACCGCCGGGTATGGCTGCTCGCAATTTGAGCGAATCGCTCATCTTGCAGTTGAATGCGCGCGAAAAAAATGAAGATGCGATTGCGGGCGATACAAGCTTCGCTGACGCAAGAATTCTCGTCGAGAATGATTTGCGCGATTTAGAATCCAATCGTCTCACCGCCATTCGACAGCGTCACGGATGGACAAGCGAACGATTGGACATTGCTCGGGATTGCCTTCGGCATTGCAATCCTGCTCCGGGTCGATCATTGAAAGTTGAGAGCGCGCCAATCGTTCGTCCCGATGTCATCATCGAATATGACACGGCGACCGACTCATATTCGGCGCGGTTGGCCAGTGGAGTTTTGCCGAATTTGCAAGTCAGCGAAGAATATTTGCGATTGTCCAAGGCGAAGAAAACTGATGACGCAACAAAATTGATGTTGAATGATGGCATTCGCCGCGCGCGGTGGTTTATCGATGCGATTGAGCAACGAGGTGCGACACTTCTGCGTGTTGTCAACGAAGTGATTGCAAATCAGCGCGAATGGTTGGATTCTGGCGGCGGATCGCTCAAGCCGCTTCCGATGACTCAGGTCGCAAAAAAACTTGGGATGAATGTCAGCACGATCAGCAGAACGGTTGCTGGTAAATGGATCGTCACGCCACGCGGCTCATTCGAATTGCGAAAACTTTTCGCCGGTGGCACAGAGACTGAATCAGGCAGCGATATTTCATGGGTCGCAGTCAAGGCAATAGTCGGCGAAATTATCGCAGCAGAAGTGAAGTCCAAGCCGCTCTCTGATCAAGCGATCTCTCTTGCATTGAAGGAGCGTGGCATCCCACTTGCCCGCCGTACTGTGGTGAAATACCGCGAGCAACTGAACATTCCATCGGCGAGAGTGCGCCGAGTCGCTGAAGCAAGCTGATGCGCTGTCGTGGTTGCGATTATGAACTTTGGAATATGAAGCCCGGCGCATGTCCCGAATGCGGTCGTCAGTGGCGATTTGATGAATTTCGCTTTCGCCCATTTGCCGCTCAATTTCTTTGTCCACATTGCGAGCACGCTTACGCAGGATCGGATGAGCAAGGGCTTCCAGTACCTCGTGCCTTCATTTGCTCTCAATGCAGTCAACCCATAGATCTCACTCAGATGCGCGCGCTTCCTCAGCCGAATACGGACGGCAGTCATGCGATGGATGATGTGCATCCATGGAGTGAACGTTTTCGCTTGGGATATTGGCGCGCGTTCTGGCGATCGGTGGGTCAATCAATGTCCAACCCCACTCGTGTTGGCAGAACGCTTCCTGAGCGCACAAATCTTCGCAGTGCAATGTTCTTTTCACTGTTGTGCACAACGGTGGGCATCTCCATTGCAACTTTACCGTTCGTATTTCTGATTGGAATATCGTCTTCGCAATTCTATTCGGGTCTTGAATATGCCTTAATATTCCTCGCGAAATTTCTAGGAATCATGCTCGGATCCGCACTTTTTGGCCAGATATTTTTTGTGCTCTGGGGCAGTTGTGCTCATGCAATTCTGCGCATGAGCGGGGGAGTTCGCAGACCGCTGAACAGTTCGCTCAGTGCAACGCTGTTCTGTACTGGACCTTTTCTAATCAGTGCAGTTCCTTGCTGCGGTTTTTACATTTTGCCTGTCAGTATGATTTGGATGGCAGTTGCAATGATTTGCGCATTCGCCTCATTGCACAAAGTTTCTGGCTTGCGTGCGTCGATTGCAGTCTTGACTCCGATCCTTGCACTTTTGGCAGGGACTGTACTGACGATTGCCGTGATGATCTATGTGTCGCCGAACACCGCTTGGTCTACAACTGGGTCTTCAAATGGATCTACAACTGGGTCTGTGACTTTTGGCCCTTTACCTCCAACGTCAGCCGGCGAATCAGACGCGCAAGCGCTCCCACCCATTGGATCGGAATCGCCAAAGGAAGAGTAATCCGCGCACGACAAGTTCTCCAGAGAGTGCGATCCAAATTCCAAGCAGCCCATAATCCAACCAGACACCAAGCGCCCACGCCAATGGAAGTCGAATGAAGTAACTGCTGATGACCGTAATGACCAAGCAGGCGGTGGTGTCTCCAACTCCGCGCAGACCATTTCGGATGACCATGGCAAGTGCGAAAAAGACTTGAATAAAGCCGCAAGTCATCAAGATCGGTGGAACTTCCCGCAGGTGAATTTCTTGGTTGCTGATCACTCGAGTCAACGGTTCACCAGCGAAAATGAAGACGATCCCAAGCAATCCCATGATCGTGCAGCCGACAATGGTGCAAGCGGTGATTGCTCGACGGGCTTGTGGAACATTTCCCGCGCCGATGTATTGCCCCGCAAGCGCGCCAGCTGCGATTCCCATCGCAAATCCAGGGAGAAACGAGAATGATTCCCACTGTACGGCGATCATGTGCGCGCCAATCAATCCATCTCCAGGCTTGCCTTGTGCAATTCGATTGTGAGCGATCATGCCAATAAAGATCATCACGAAAAGATTCACTCCCCACAGTGCGATGCCTTCCATAAAATTTGGGATGCCGATGCGCGCGATGCGCCAAGTCATTTCGCGCGATGGTCGCAGATGTCTCTTCTTTGGATTGAAGTCGCGCGTGCCTTTGTGCAGAGCGCGCACGGTCAAAAATGCGCCAACGAGATATGAGATCGCAGTTCCAGCAGCGATGCCGATCACGCCCCACTTTGCTCCATCGATGCCCAAAACATTTGGTACGACAAAGTTTCCCGCTTGGTATTGCGCTCCCGACAAGAGCCAAGAAGCGATTGCGTTGACGACATTGACAACAACTGCAATCCATGCAGGAGTCCATGTCTCTCCTGCACCGTGCAAGCACATCGATCCCACAGTCATCACTCCAGTCGCAGGCATCGCAATTGCAAGCAGTCGAACATATTGAATGCAGAAATCCGCACTTTGTCCGTATAATCCAGCCACTTCCGCCAGAGGGACGACAGCAAACCAAAGTATCACTCCGATCAGCGCTCCCCACACCAGACTGAGCGTGATGGATTGACCACACGCTTCTTCGCTTTCGAGTGCACGACCTGCACCAATTGCACGTGCGATGATTGCTTGTGCGCCGACGCCAAGTCCAGCCATCGCAATTCCAATAAACCATCCGACATACGAGCCAATACCAATTCCATCAAGTGCAGGAACAACCGTGGTGCCCGGCAAACTTCCGGCGATCATCTTGTCGACGAGACCCACACATGCAGCAACGAGTTGTTGCAACAGAATTGGAATCGCCAAGAACCGAATTGCGGACCACATCGTGCGACCTGCAAGTTTGCCACTTCGGATTGATCCATCAAGAGCGGTCTCCGCTCCTTCAAGAGCCATCACCGCATCTGGCGGATCATCGGGACCGACAGATGTTGTCGTAAAGCGCAAGTCTTCGCGAAGATCGCTTGATTGAGAGTCAGTTGATTTGTTCAATTTCCAAAACCTTTTATGCCTTGCATGTCACATCATTCATATGCGTTATTTAAGGCAAGCAAGTGCTCAAGGTCCACTCGGCGTGGGAGCAGCAGGGGACGCAGGATTTTCATAGGTCTTGCGCGATCCAGCATCTGCAATTCCATTTGGCAATCCAGGTGTTTCAAACTTTGGAATATCCCAGAAGACAACATAATCCCAGAACCCTAAATGCCGCTGAAAAGTGGGATAAAGATAGAAATTTTGGCCGCGAAAACGTTTTTCTACTGGAGTCGTTTCATACCATCCAAGCCATCGCATCCGATCGATTCCCATGTCGTTGCCCGTCATCAGTCGCAAACTGTCCAAAGCCGCCAAATTGACAGTCAGTTCGGTATGGTCGAGTGCAGTGACCAACGCCTGAAAAGAATCGTCTTGGGGATATTGTCCCAAGCCGATCGCTAATTCAACTCGTGTCTCTTGAGCTTCGCTTTCGTCACCCATCTTTTTCCACATCGCTTGCGAAATGGAGGCATTGTGGATGCGTTGCAATCCGAGTGCTGCGGCCAATCGCACGTGAGGATATTCGCTGTCCAATCGTTCGGCGATCAGCACTGCATCCTCAGGATTCCCAAATCGTGAGAGGGCAGAAATCGCTGCCGCTTGGACCAACGGGTCTTTCATGTCCTTGACATAAAAACGATAGAGCTTGATGTACGCATCGACGCCGCCGAACGAAGATGTTCCAAGCAGAACAACTCCACGCCGCATGTTTTCCGCGTCGGTCGTGTCGACAGCCCACTGCGCTGCTTCTTGGGGTGATGGAGGAGAGAGGACATCGCCCATCGCTCGAAAGTCCGAACCGATGGTGTCGCATGCGCAAAGAGTCGCACTCGCAAGAATTACAGCAGGAATAATCGCACCAGCACGAATCCAATTGCAGGCATTTTGTATATGCAAACAGAAAGTGTCGTCAGTGCTTGGCATCTGAGAATGAGTCAGCTTCCCGGCGTGGGCTTGCCGCAATCAAAGCTGACTGGGACAAGACAGATGAATGTCAAATCTTCTTTGCCATCGTTGACAAATTGATGCATGCGATTTGGATTGATCATCAAGATGTCACCTGCATGGCAAGGGTGAAACTCGCCGTCATATTCGACGCGCGCTTGTCCACCAGTGATGATGACCTCGTGCTCATAGTCGTGCTGGTGCCTTGGCGTATTTCCACCAGGTGCAACTGTGTAATGACGCATCGAAAAGTTGGGTGCCCCATCTTTTCGTCCAACCATCAGGCGCATCGAAACTCCCTGCGTTCCAGGAAGATCAATCGCCACTGGATCTACTTCTTCTATGCGGCGCTTCAGCATGAATGGAAGGTTAGCGTCTATGTTCTCACCGTGGCAAAGCTCCGAATAAAAGGTTTTCCCTTGGGCGCATGGCAGACTAATTGCTGGTTGGTCTGGATCGAGACCGATGCTCTGCGTCCAGGTTGGATCATCGATACAGGCGATGCGCCCGAGCCGCTCTTGGATGCAGTTCGCACTCACGGAATTACAGTTCAAGCGATTCTCTTCACCCACGCGCATCTCGATCACATCATGGGGCTTGAGAAGATTCTTGCAGTTGTTGGAGATGTGCCAAGACACGCCCATCCACTTGAACACGCGTGGTTCGGCGATCCGCAAATGAATCTTTCAGCCTTCGCCGAAGTCGATCCTGTTTCGGTGAGTGCGCCGACTCATACTCTTAGCGAGGGAGATGAATTGTCGCTCGGTCCAACTCGATGGAGAGTTTTGCATACGCCGGGTCATAGTCCTGGGTCTGTCAGTTTCGTTTGCGATGATGCGAAAGTTGTCATCGCTGGCGACACGCTCTTTGCAGGATCGGTTGGCAGGTCAGATTTTCCAACAAGCGATTCCGCGGCACTGGACGATTCTCTGCGGCGAAAATTGATGTCACTTCCCGACGAGTATGTCGTTCATCCAGGACACGGCCCATCAACCACCATTGGGCGCGAGCGGTTGAGTAATCCCTTTTTGCAATAGGAAGCCATCGCACCACGCATCCATTCGAGTGCGCAGAACATTCAGCGGGATCGGGCCAGCACTGAGCAAATGGTCGTGAAAGGCTCGCAAATCGAAGCGTTCTTTCAAACGCTTTTCGCACTCAGATCGAATGCGCCGAATTTCTAATTCCCCAATTTTATATCCGCACGCTTGACCAGGCCATCCGATGTATCGATCAATCTCTCGCTCGATGTTCAATCTGGAAAGCGCAGTGTTGCGTTGAAGAAACGCAATCGCATCGTCGCGGCTCATGCCAAACGCGTGCATCCCCGTGTCAACAACCAGTCGACACGCGCGCCACATTTCATAAAGCAATCGTCCGAAGTCGTCGTATGGATTCTCATACAGCCCCATCGAAATGCCAAGTCGTTCTGCATAGAGCGCCCATCCTTCGACAAATGCCGTCGAATCCATATCGCGTCGAAATTCTCGCAGCCCATCGACTTCGTTGGCAATCGAGATTTGCAGATGATGTCCGGGTACCGCTTCATGCAGTGAGAGCGGAATCATTTCATACTTCGGCCGCTGATCAAGCGCATAGGTGTTGGCATAAAACCATCCCGGCAATCCCGCTTTCATGCTGCCAAATTGGTAATACGCAGTTGTCTGTGATGGCGCCATGAAGCGGGGGATCTCGCGCACGCCGTATGGAAGGCGCGGTAAGACTCCAAAGTACTCAGGCAGCTTCGCATCAATGCGCTTGCAGACATCGCGATAACCCGCCAGCAGAGATTCCGCCGATGTGTGATAGAAGCGCGGATCGGTGCGCAAAAATGTGACGAATGCGCTGAAGCGATCGTCATTCGAAAGTTTCGCACGCGCGGGATCCCCCGCGAACCAATCAGTGCGTGCGATCACTTCGAACATTTCGCCACGAATGCGGGCCACTTCATCGAGTCCGATTCGGTGAATCTCGTCGGGTGTCAGGTCGGTGGTCGTGAATCGTTTCAATTCAAAAGCGTAATACTCCGCTCCTAAATATTGATCCTTTGCACTGATCGACTTGAGTCCCTTGGGGATATATGTTTCCTTCAGCCAAGTGAGCATCTCTCCAAGTGCAAGGAGTGCATCCAGTTTCGCAGTTCTCGCTTGTTCACGCAGACTTTGCTGTTGCGCTGCAGGAATCGAGTCCGGCATATGTGCCAACGGAGTTTCAATTTCATTCAGGTTTCCACGCAAAACGGATTCGAATTGTCCGACCACTCCTTCGAGAACTGCGGCGGGTGGAACGATTCCTTCTTCAAGACCTTGCTCCATCATCGACTGTGTATCGCGCACTGCGGCGCCGAGTCGGGTCATGCGCTTGACATAATTTTCCCAGTCTGCAGCTTGTCGAAATGGAACACTTTCTGCGAATTGTGGAAGATCTTGTTGAGGTCCACCGCGTTGACCGACGGGCATCATCCACCGCTTGAAACGAAACGAATCAAAATCGTTGCGAAGATCACGATTGAGAAGGTCATAGTCAAGTTGATTTGCAGCGTTCAATTGAGCTCGGTCAATCGAAGCAATTTTTTCAATCAAATATCCGATCTCATTGTGTCGATTGAGCGCGCCACGCATTCCAGGCTCAGTGATTCGATCCGGGGATGTCGGTCGCCCATGCGCAATCGCCGATTCGGGAAAACTGAAGTCGCGCCACTGCTGATACTCCTCGGCAAGCGCATCGAAAGTCGAATCAGAAGTGACAATCACGGATGCTTGCGCCGGTGCAGATTGTTTGGCAATACTGACACTGTGCAGTGTTGCAGGAATGCCCAACACGCTGGGAAGTGCAATAAAAAAAGGCAGTATTTTGTTAGTTTTGCGCATGCGATATTGAATGAGTCAGTCCCGTGTTGCACAATACAGGATGCAAGGATCTTTCCTCGATGAGCAGGCTCTGGGCGTGAAGTTATACTCGCCTTCTTCTCAGAGAAGATCCCAGTGAGCAGCGCAATCCCAATTCCAACAGAACAAGGATATTCCCCGCCATCCGTGCGCCAATTCGCTGTTTTTCTCGATAACAAAGTCGGCAAGTTGCTCGAATTGCTGAAGCTTTTCGAGGACGATTCGATGGTCAATGTCGCCGCTCTCAGCGTGATGGATTCAAGTGATCATGCCGTTGTGCGCATGATCTTTTCGAACGCTGATGCCGCGCGCCATTTGCTGCGCAAGAATAATTACACTTTCAGCGAAC
>CAMAXY010000036.1 GCA_945862215.1 Singulisphaera sp. GP187
TCTTCGCGCATCCGCGGAATATCTCGCGGAGTTGTGGCTATAACTATTTTCGCGCTTGGAGCAACGCTTCTGCGAACAGCCCAACTGAAAACTCTTCCTCCATCGAAGTTGATTCCTGCAATGGGATCGAGAACCTCGACATCGACAGAACTCGCGGCGCGTGGCAGAATTCTTGATCGCCGCGGGAGAATTCTGGCTACAAGTGTTGTGGGATATCGACTCTTCGCAGATCCAGCGACGATTTGGAAGCGAGGCAACGACAAAATCCGTGAAGGCCTCAAGAGTGATCCGCAGGCATCTTTTTCCAGTGATCCATTTGCTGATGCCGCCGCATCGCTCTCGACCGTTTTGGGAAAACCCGCAGCTGATATCGAAGGCATCTTGCGCCTTCGTGCTGATGATCGCTATGTCGTGCTTGATGGCGATCTCTCCGAACTCGAATTGGACGGCGTGAAAGGTCTCGACATCGAAGGAATCGGAATCGAATCAAAGCTTGTACGGGAATATCCACAGGGTTCTGTCGCGGCTCCAGTCATTGGCAAAGTTGGTTTCGAACAGAAGGGCCTCTCTGGAGCAGAACTCAGTTTCAATTCAAAGCTGCTGGCGAAGAATGGGAAACTGACTTTTCTTCGCGATGTTCAGCGCAATGTTTTGCACATCGACGACGGCAATTTTATTCCAGCCGATGATGGTTCAGATGTGCGCCTCTCAATCGATGTCGTACTTCAAGATATTGCTGAGCGCCGTCTCGCGGAAGCTGTTCGAGAATATAACGCGGGTGGCGGGCGACTCGTTGCATTCGATCCACAGACTGGCGATGTTCTGGCGATGGTCGACATACTTCGCTCGCGCGCTGGATGGAAGGAAATCACCACTGATCCTTCGCGCAAAATCGATCCCGCGCTTGGAAGAAATCGTTGCCTCACCGATCCGTTTGAACCAGGTTCGACATTCAAGCCGTTTGTGTGGGAAACCGCAACTGAAATTGGAATCTTTTCACCGAAGTCCATTGTTCCCACGCCGAGCGCTGGTCCATATCGCACATCATTTGGACGAGCGATCCGTGATGTGAAGTACTACGGTCCAGTTCCCTGGAGGACAGTGCTCGTCAAGAGTCTCAACAGTGGAATGGCGATCGCAGGGGAGCGCATGTCGTTCGAGGACATGCAGCACAAAGTTGTGGAGCGTTTCGGATTTGGTCGGCTGACAAACCTTGGTGTTCCTGGAGAAACTACCGGCATCATCACAACGCCCGTTGCGTGGTCCAAGTACACGCAGACCTCGGTCGCAATGGGTCATGAAATCGGAGTCACTCCAGTGCAAATGGTTCGTGCATTCAGTTCATTCTGTAATGGTGGCTGGATGCCGCAACCGCGGATTGCATTGCCAATCGGTCCTGATGGAAGAGTTTTGCCAACAGTTCGGACGCCGGTGATTCCTGCAAATCTTGCACTCGAAACCAGATCAGCGATGGAAGGCGTCTTGACCGAAGGAACAGGACGAAAAGCGCAGAGCGCGCTCTATCGGATGTTCGGAAAATCTGGAACTGCACAACTTCCAAAGCCAGCAGGACAAGGCAAGGGATATTTCGAAGATCGTTACGTCGCAAATTTTATTGCGGGAGCGCCATTTGAAAACCCACGCATCGTCGTGCTCTGCGTGATTGATGATCCCGATAAAAAGAAAGGTCACTTTGGTGGATCGATCGCAGGTCCAGTCGTGCGCGATGTGATAGATGAATCACTCCAATATCTCGGAGTCAAGCCCGATCAAATTCCAAGTCGTCGCGCAGCGATTCTTTCGTCTGGTCAAGATTTGCCAGCCGATGCGAAAGATCGAGTTGAAGCAGCGCTGATTTTCACAGATGTTGCTGGCAATGAAGATCTCGCCGCAGAATCATCGCCCGATGCGCCTGGTGCTTCTCAAATGGCAGTCGCGGCGAAGTCATTGCCTGCACATCCAAAGTCACGATCGACTTCTGCAACTCACGCGCCCGCGAGTTCTTCGAACTCAAATGGAACGAAAAAGAACGGAAGTAAGTCTGCTGCTAGCAAATCTGCGCATCCATCTACGGCGCGCTAAATTTCATAACTCAACGAATCTCGTTATTTCGATTCCGAATTTGCAGGGACATTCTTGGAACTCGGAGTTGCCATTTCATCCTTGGAATACGGCATGAGTCCTCGAATTCGAGTGACAATGAGATATTGATCATTCACATATTTACTGATCTCTGCAGGGCATTTTCCGGTCGTCGATCCAGCAGAACGAGAGTCTTTCGCCTTCTTAAGAGCCTTCTCTGCGTGATAGAGCGCAATAATTCCCTTTTTTGCATTCGCCTCGAGTGCTTCGGTTGTGGCTCTTTGCCAACGTGGATTTTTCTGGAGCAAGTCTGAAAGTTGTACGGCGATCTTCGCGCTGTTGTTCTGCGCTTCGAAGTATGCGGTGCTTTGCTGCGCATTCAGCGTCTTGCCACTGGCCATCATTTCGAGACTGTCGGCTTGAACTTGAAAGCTTGCACCAAAGTCTGTGGCGAATTTCGTAAGGTCGACAGTGATAACCGGTGGGGCGAATCCTTGATTCGGTTTTTTTCCGTCCGTGGTATTCGCATTGGGTGGTGTGGTGTATGTGGCATCTTCACTTTCTTCACATCCGACGCACAGAATGGTCGAACAAGATCCCAAGATCAGAGAATAAAAAAACGTTTGTAGTAAATGAGAATTTGATTTCATATGGTCAGTCTCCTTTGGATCCGACAGAACCGTTACACCCCAAGCAAGAGTCGTCCGGGATTTTCAATGCAATCTTTGACATGAACGAGGAAGCCGACTGCTTCAGATCCGTCAATGATTCGGTGATCGTACGAAAGTGCGAGATACATCATTGGGCGAAGCGCAATCTGACCAGGGTTATGAGGGTCTTCCACCGCGCGTTTCTTAATCGTGTGCATCCCAAGAATTGCAGATTGCGGTGGATTCAATATCGGAGTCGACATCAACGACCCATACACGCCGCCATTTGAGATCGTGAATGTTCCGCCAGTCATTTCATCAACCGTCAATTTCCCGTCGCGCGCTCGCAAGGCGAATGACTTGAGTGTCTTCTCGATGTCAGGAAGCGCTAGCGCTTCTGCATTACGGATCACGGGTACCACGAGTCCGCGTTCTGTGCCAACAGCAACGCCCACATCGACATAGTCATGGAATTCCATTTCGTCGCCAGCGAGATACGCATTTGCACGCGGATAGTGCTGCAGAGCAGAGACGCAAGAACGAATGAAGAATCCCATGAACCCCAGTCCGACGCCGTACGACTTCTCAAAATCAGCCTTGTGTTCTGTACGAAGTCGAATCACTTCGCTCATGTCCACTTCGTTGAAGGTCGTCAACATCGCAGCGGTGTGCTGCGCGCTGACAAGTCGTTCGGCGATTCGCTGTCGCAGACGAGTCATTTTTTCGCGACGAATGCCTCGAGTCCCCGGCACTGATGTCGGTACATGAGCGACATTGGCGGTGGCAGCAGGAGCAGCACTTCCACTTTTCGCCGCGCCTTCAATATCAATTTTCATCACACGCCCAGATGGGCCGCTGCCTTCAAGTGCGCCGGCATCAATCCCTTTGTCAGCTGCCATTTTTTTCGCAACTCCCGAAATCCGAGTTGGTGAATCGGCAGCAACTTTCGCAGCTGGGGTTACAACCACTGCTGTTACTTTCGCGCTTTTTGCTGCCACTGCTCCCGCAGGTCGCGCTGCGGCTTCGTCAATATTTGCAACAAGCGTTCCGACCTTTTGTTCTGTTCCAGACTTCACGACCAATCGAATCGCGCCAGATGCAGGGGAGAGCAACTCCAGAGTTGCTTTGTCGGAATCAATTTCATTCAACAACTCATCCTTTTCGACCCAATCGCCATCGCTCTTGCGCCATGTTCCAAGAGTGACTTCTGTTATCGATTCGCCAGGACTTGGAACGACGACTTCAACCATGTGTGTTACCTCTCATTATCACTTCGCTTTTTCTATCTTTTGTTCGCAGCAGGCTTGCGCCCACTGGTTGCATTGCTTTGTTTCGCCTTACCATTTTGATTCTCGCCTTCATTTGGAACAAGATCCGCCTTCGCCAAAATTGTCGCGTCTTCTTGTTTCTCTGTTGCCATAGAAGGGAAGACTTGCACAAGCAAAGCATGCGCTTGTTTTTCGTGCGCCTTGGTCGAACCCACTGCAGGTGTCGCCGAATCTGGACGGCCGACATACTTTGGATTCACGCCAAACAAGTCCAACATCTGTGCTTGCACAAATCGATACGCGCCCATATTTCGCGGTTCTTCTTGGACCCAGTGCATCTCTGCACCGCGGTACTTTTTCAAGATAGCTTCGACATCTTCGACAGGAAACGGCGCAAGTTGTTCGATTCGCACAAATGCGCAATTGTGATCTGCGACAATTTCTCGCTGCGCAACAAGTTCGTGGAAATATTTTCCCGTGCAGAAGTACACGCGAGAAATCAGCGGCGCCTTCTGCGCATCAGGGTCATCAATGACTCGCTGGAAATGTCCTTGAACGAAATCTGATCCAACACTTTGCGCCGCAGGCAATCGCAGCATGCTCTTTGGGGTCATGACCACCAATGGCTTGCGGAAATTACGTTTGAGCTGTCTGCGCAGAACATGAAAGAGTTGCGCGGTTGTCGATGGATAGACAGCTTCAAAATTATCGCCAGCCGCCATTTGCAAAAAGCGCTCGAGTCGTGCGGAGGAATGCTCTGGTCCTTGTCCTTCATATCCGTGAGGCAGAAGCAGGACGAGTCCAGCGGCACGGTTCCATTTCACCTCTCCACTCGTCATGAATTGATCGAAGATGACTTGTGCGCCATTGGCGAAATCGCCGAACTGCGCTTCCCAAATCACGAGTGCATTGGGGTCAGTTTGGGAATATCCCAACTCAAATCCGACAACGGCATTTTCCGTCAGGGGGCTATTGCAAATTTCAAATTTCCCAAGAGTTTCAAGTGGATTGAATCTGCCGCCAGTGTCTTGAGAAATCACAACAGCGTGTCGATGGCTGAAAGTTCCTCGCTCAACATCTTGTCCGCTGATACGAACAGTCGAGCCATCCAAAAGCAATGTTCCATACGCAAGAAGTTCTGCTGTTGCCCAGTCGATCTTTGCGTCGGTATCAATGTGGGAGCGACCAGCAATCGTTCGAGCGATCGTCCGATGCGGCGTGATGTGATCTGGAATTGTTGAGAGAACAGATCCGATCTTGACGAGAGTCGAAAGCGCGACGCCTGTTTCGACGTTTTCGTTGTGATACGAATTTCCCAATTCCTTCCAACGCCCTTGAAATGCAGCAATTCCAGGGAAGACAGGCTTTGCCTTCGCTGCAGTCTGCGCAGCATCCATTCGGTCGTAAATTTTCTTGACGATCCCTTCCGCATCTTCAGCCGAAAGAACTCCTTGCGCAATCAATCGATCTCGATACGTTGCAGCAACAGGAACCTGCTCACGCACTCTGCGATACAGCATCGGTTGCGTGAATGAAGGTTCGTCGGTTTCGTTATGCCCATTCTTGCGATAGCACCAGAGTTCGACGAGTGCATCACGCCCAAACGCTTGTCGGAATTCAGTCGCAGTTTGCATCGCCCACACGCATGCTTCTGGATCATCGCCATTGACATGAAAAATAGGAACGTCATACGCCTTCGCCAAATCAGAGCAGTACTGACCACCGAAAGTGTTCTCTGGATTCGTCGTGAATCCAACTTGATTATTGATGATCACATGCAGCGCGCCGCCGACGTCATATCCAGTCAGCTTCATAAAGTTGAAGCACTCCGACACAGACCCTTGCCCAGGGAAAGAAGAGTCGCCATGGACAAGCACAGGAACAACTTCTCGTCGCTCGCTGTCTTCGCGCAGATCTTGCTTTGCACGTGTTCGCCCGAGCGCGATTCCGTTGACAAATTCCAAATGCGACGCATTGGACGATGCGGTCAGATGCACCATTCCAGATGCGGTCTTTCGATCAGAGCTATATCCCTGATGATATTTCACATCGCCGCCACCTTCAGAGAAACTTGCTGTCCATGTTTCTTCGAATTCAGTCAGCACTTGCTCGTATTTCTTGCCAACGACATTCGTCAACAAATTGACTCGGCCGCGATGAGCGAAGGCGAAACAGAATTCACGTGCACCAAGTGTGGCGCCAGTTTCGATCAGTTGATCGAGCATCGGAATGATCGTGTCGGCACCTTCCAACCCAAAGCGCTTCTTGCCGACATATCGCATTGCCAAGAAAGATTCGAAAGCATCCGAATCGACGAGACGTTGCAGAATGTGTCGTTGTTGTTCTTGGCTGAAGTTTGGTTTGCCGCGCGATTGTTCGACGCGTCGTTCGATCCACTTTCGTTGCTCAAGATTGGTGATGTGCACAAACTCAACACCAGTATGGCCGCAGTATGTTTGCTCTAATTGCGCAATGATGTCGCCGAGTGCTGCTGGCGATGCGATTGGCACTGATCCCGCGCTGAACATCACTCCCAAGTGCTCATCGCCCAAACCAGCACTTTCAAGCGTCAAAACGTCTGGAAACGGCCGTGTCGTTCCAAGTGGATCAAGCTGCGCTGCCAAATGTCCGAATTCGCGGTAACGATGAATGAGAATGTCAACTTTTCCTTGCGCTTCCCAACCAGATGCGCCATCCGTGGTGGGCGAAGCGCTTGGCGGTGCGTTCGTCGCTGATGCGCCAGTCGTTCCAGTCGGCGCAACTTTCGGCGCAGGGGCTGGACGAGCAAGTCCTAATTCAAATCCTGCGAAAAACTGACGCCATGCGGGATCAACTGATTCGGGTTCGCGGCTCCACTGAGCGAAAAGCGAGTCCACAAATGCGGCATCCCATCCGTTGATGGATTGCCTCGCAGGTGAGGAGGATTCTAGTTTGTCGTGGCCTTCGTTGGTCACGGGGATACTCCATACGGGTTGGTGTGAATCGATGAGAAGGCATCTTCTCGCCGACTTTTGATTGTAGCAGAGCGTCGTAAAAACTGCCTCTTTGCGCACTGTTGATTCATCCGAATCTTGTGGCTTTACAGCAGAGCCACTGGGTCAACATCGACTGCCATAATTTCGCCTGGGGTCAGAATCGCAAGAGTCCGACCCGCAGCGAGCAACTCTTGCAATTTGGCGGGTGTCTGAGCAAGAATCTCGATTTGAAATCGCCAACGATCTGCGATACGCGCGATGGGGCAGGGGGCAGGATCGCGAATAATCACTGACTTCGCGGCGGGAATTCCCACCAATTTCCCTCGGACTTGCCCAGCGATTCGCTCCGCTTCAGATTGTTGTTCGTGACGAATAATGACTCGCGCGAGGCGATGAACTGGTGGCAATCCATATTTCTCTCGCACTTCTAATTCGCGTTGAGCAAAGCCAGGGAAATCTTGCCTCGCTGCAGCGAGAATCGGTTCTGCATCTGGCTGAAATGTTTGGATGATCGCTCGGCCAGCCTGCGCACTGCGTCCACAGCGGCCCGAGACTTGCGAAACTAATTGGAAAGTTCGTTCGCTTGCGCGAAAGTCAGGAAGATTCAGCGCAGTGTCCGCACTAATAACGCCGACGACCTGAACGTTCGGGAAATCAAGCCCTTTTGCGATCATTTGCGTTCCAAGTAAAAGTCGAATGTCGCCTCGTGCAAATCGTCCAAGTGTTTCGTGAAAGTCACTGGCCTGCGCCATTGAATCGCTGTCGACTCTCGCGATGCCACCGCGCGCTGCAAGATCAGGAAAGAGGCGTTCAAGTTCTTCTTCGACTCGCTGCGTGCCGAGTCCGAAAATTGTGACTGCCTTCGCGCATCGAGGGCAGCGGTTCGGGACTTTTTGTTCTGCGTGACAATGATGACAACGCGTAAATTTGAGCGTCTTTCCATCCCCAACATCATGATGCACAACCATGCCTGCTTCGCAGTGCGCACATTGCATCATCCATCCACAATTCTGATCCGGACACGCGATCCAATTTGCATATCCGCGCCGATTCAAAAGGATGATCGCTTGCCCGCCAGCTGCAAATCCTTGACGCAGAGCGACCTCCAAAGTTGGACCAACAAGATGCACTCGGCGATCGCGCCGAAGCACTGTTTCCTTGCGGAAATCAACAATTTCTACGCGCGGGGTTGTCAATCCTGGCGCTCGATTTGGCAGTTGATGCAGTTGCGAAACTCCACGCTTTTTTGCGTTCCACCAACTTTCCAAGCTCGGCGTTGCGCTGCCCAAGATGATTGGACAAGCAGATAACTGCGCTCTACGAATCGCAACATCGCGTCCGTGATATCGCGGCGCTTGATCTTGTTTGTACGACTGATCGTGTTCTTCATCGACGATGATCAATCCAAGTTCTCCATCGGGAATTGGTGCGAAGATTGCACTGCGTGCTCCGATGACAATCTTGGGGCCAGGCTGCGATGCAACAATCCATTGTTCGTGCCGCTGCGCCGCTGTCAATCCTGAATGCAAAATCGCCATGCGGTCATTTGGAAGTCGCGCAACGATGCGACCACCAGTTTGTGGAGTCAATGAAATTTCCGGAACGAGATAAAGCACTGATCGACCAGCTGCAAGCACGCGTGCTGCTAACCGTAAATAGACCTCGGTCTTTCCAGAGCCAGTCACGCCAAACAATAAATGCTGCGAAAACCCTTGATTCAAAGCATTTCCTACACTTTCGATCACCTTGCTTTGATCCGCAGTTGGTTCAGGCGCACGTGTCTCTTCGATGGTCGACGCGCGCCATTTCGCTTGCACTGAAGTTCGGTGTGTGACTTGCAGATGTCCGCTCTTGATCAGCGCCAAGATTGGCGCGCGAGTGCCAAGCGAACATTCGGCGCGCAATTCGTCGATGTCCACTGGTCGCTGCGATTGTGGAAGACGAGCAACCGCATCCAGAACGGCTTGCCTCTTGGGATGCAATCTGCCTACTTTGGTCGTGGCTGATGCAAGCGGCGTAGCAATATCCACGGCGATTTTCTTCACGCGACCAACCCCTTTTCGCACCGCGCTTGGAGTAATTCCCGCGATTGTCACGCCGATTGGAGCGCAGTAATACGAAGCGATCCACTGCGCCAATCGCACAACAATGCTGGGCATCGGATCGCTCGTTCGATCGATTTCAAGGATCGCCTTCACACGATCCGCATCAATTCTTTTGTCAAGTAATTCATCGCCGCCGATTCCAACAACAACGCCATGTACTCGCGAATCGCCGCGTCCAAGCGGCACAGTCACGTGATCGCCCAATGTCACACCGCCGATGCCGTTGACACCATCGAGCGCAATTGGAATGCGATACAAAAGTCCATCTGGATAGCGGTCAATTCCCCGCTCGACTGCGATCCGTGCGTATCGCGCCGTGTCTGTCGTCGTGGTCATCGCCCCGCAAGTTCGCCACGATCGAGGAGTGCGGACCTTGATTGCGCAGCGCGCATGGTTTCTTCGGAAAGTGGAACGCGCGTTTCCATCAACTCAACGAAGCAGTCGAAGAGATAATCCGAATCATGCGGACCAGGCGAAGCTTCTGGGTGATATTGAACGCTGAAGATCGGCTTGACCGTATGACGAAATCCCGCAACAGTGTGATCGTTGAGATGAATGTGTGTTGGCTCGCCGCCAACGTTGCGCAGTGATTCTTCGTCGACGCAGAATCCATGATTCTGGCTGGTGATTTCGATTCGATCTGAAAGAAGATTTCGCACAGGCTGGTTCGAACCTCTGTGTCCAAACTTCAATTTGTATGTCTTTGCTCCCAGCGCCAACGCAATCAGTTGATGCCCAAGACAAATGCCAAATGTGGGTATTTCCCCTGCAATTTCGCGTAAAGTCCGCACCGTCGATTCGACTGCCGCAGGGTCGCCAGGCCCATTGGAGATGAACAATCCATCTGGCTTGAGCGCACGAATCGCGTCGGGAGTGGCGTCATGAGGCAATGCATGCACAACGCAGTTTCGCTGAATCAAATTTCGATAAATGTTTCGCTTCGCTCCACAATCGATTGCGACGACTGTCAAAGTTTTGCGCGCAACACGCATACAACCTTCAGTTCGAGGCGCCCAGTCACCGAGCGATTCTTCCCATCGCAATGCTTGCCGAGGACTGACCGTACTCGCAAGATCTTGCCCAGCCATCGACGCGCTTGATTTTGCAAGATCAACCAACTCATCGTCGCTACGCTTTGAGTCACCGCAGAGCACGCCATTCATCGATCCAGAATTGCGCAATTTTCGTACGAGTGCGCGTGTGTCGATCTCATGAATTCCCGGCACGCCAAATTTCGCCAACCACCCCGACAAGTCTTCGACCGAACGTTGGTTGGACCAGACGCGACTCAATTCGCGAATTACAAATCCGCTGACCGTTGGTCGCGCGCTTTCGATGTCGTCGGCGGTGATCCCATAATTTCCCACTTGGGTGGCGGTCAGAGCAAGAATCTGTCCCGTATAGCTAGGGTCGGTCAGAGCCTCTTGATAGCCACTCATGGAAGTATTGAAGACAACTTCGCCAAGATTTATGACTCCGGTGCCAACAGCGCCAAATCCGACCCCCGAAAAGACGCTTCCATCAGCAAGAGCAAGGCGGCTTGGGTGCATTGCAGGGACAGAAGGGGAGTTGGGCTTCGGCATTAGACCTGATCATAACGACCCGCCGCTTGCGAATGCGAGCAATGCCGTTTACTCTTTCCCTTCGCCTTGAGGCGAGGCGATTCCAACTCGTCAGAGGCACGGCCGCCACCCCATGTACGACGGACAAGTCGTTCAGTAGAAAGAGTTGATCCAAACTGCGTGGAGCCAACGGAGTTTTGTATGAGTTTGTTTTGCGAGTCTTCAATTTCAATGGTCGGCACATCAATGAAAATTCAAAAACTAGTACTTGTCGTTACTGCACTTTCGTTCACTCTGAATTCTGTCGCGGTGGCACTCAATGCCAGCCCTCAGTCTGAACCGCCAGCAGCTGAACCGCCAGCAGCTGAACCGCCAGCATCAGAACCTGCGCCATCTCAAACACCGCCAGCATCAGAACCTGTGCCATCTCAAACACCGCAAGCTCCAGTTTCTGATCCTTCCTCGGCAGCCAATATTCCGATGTTGCGTGCACAGGCTCGGCAAGCGATGTCCAGAAGTCAGTGGGCTTCCGCTGCCGACTTATGGTCAGCGATCAGCGTTCAGGTTCCTGGCGATGCGGAAGCAACAAAGGGATTGTCCGATGCTCAAGCAGCGCTGAATCAAGGTTCTTCGATCGATAAAGTCGCTGGCGATGAAGCTGTGCAAAGAGAGCAAGCTCAAGTCGAGTTCGACAACGCGCTGGTTCGCTCTGGAGAATCTTTCAGCCGTGGTGACTATGCAGGAGCTGAGCGGATCGCAACACAGGCAAAGATGTCTCTGCAAAGGAATAAGGCACTCCTGAGTCCAGCGGACTTTGATGCGAAAATGGCAAGTGTTGAAGCAGAGTTGGTGAAAATTACTGCAGCGAAGACTTTAAATTCCGAAGCCGCCAAAGCGATTCAGGCAAGCGACGCGAGCAAGTCGACCGTGACTCAAAACAGACAAGAACTCGAGCAGCGACAACGAACCATCAACGAAGACATGGTGCGTGTCAGACAACTCCAATCTGAGTTGAAATATAAAGAAGCACTGGAAGTTGTAGAAGAAATCTTGTTCATCGACCCAACAAATCCTTCTGCGCTCGCGATGCGCGACGTTCTTCAATCTGGAATTTTGTACCGTCGATACTCCGAACTCCAGCGAAGTCGATCTTTCGCATTTTCCGAATTCGCAGTTGATGCTCAGGCCTCTTTTATTCCGCCGAAGATTAATCTCAGCGGTCCTGGTCCTCGAAGTCTTGACGCCGAAATGTCGTACCCCGAGGATTGGCCTGCGCTTTCTGTCCGCAGAGAGGGTGCATACGCAGCATCTGGATTTCGTGATTCCGAAATCGATCAAAAGGCGATCGCAAGGATGCAAGAGAAGTCGCGTATTGATTTCCCAGAGTCACCATTCAGTTCAGTGATTGAATTTTTTCAGACGGAAACAAAGCTTCCTTTTTATGTTGACTACAAATCTCTGCGAGCTTCAGAACCAACGCTTGATAAAGATTCGACCGTCAATTTGACAATGCCTGCCGCAATTTCATGGGCGATGGCTTTGGATATGGTTTTAAGATCGACCGAAGACGATGGCGCTTCTTCAAGTCGTGATGGCGCAGCCAACCGACCCGATTGGATGGTCGAAAATGGCATGATCGTTATCGCATCTGCGACAGAACTCGCGCTTCGCCGGGTCACGATTGTTTACGACATTCGGGATTTGCTTTACCAAGTTCCCTACTTTGATAATGCTCCAAATTTCAATGTTGATGCTGCGCTCAATCAAGGCGGCGGTCAAGGCGGCGGTCAAGGCGGCGGCGGTCAAGGTGGTGGTGGCGGTGGCGGCTTTGGCGGTGGCGGTGGTGGCGGTGGTGGTGGCGGCGGTGGCGCCGGTGGTGGTGGAAGTCTCTTCGGTTCAGGTGGTGATGCTGGAATCGAAGATGAACGAGCGCAGACTCTCACCCGCCTCAAGGAGCTCATTAAATATCTTGTCCCAGAAGCATTGTGGGACCAAGGTTCATTGTCTGAAAGTCGTCTGGATGATTTCAGCGGCAATCTCATTGTGACTGCAACTCCAAAGACACACCGAGACATCATGAACCTTCTGTCTCAGCTTCGAGCGGTGAGAGCAATTCAAATCAATATTGAATCTCGATTGATCGCAGTTGATGTCCAGTGGTTCGAGCAGATCGGATTGGATTTCGATTTGTATTTCAATGCGAATCCTGGCCTCTACGATTCTGCCGTCGACCAAGATCCGAATTTCCAATTGCGTGACTTCTTCTTTCAAGACACCAGAGCCAATAGTGGCCGCGCGGGTCGACTGAAGAACCCCGTCACGTTTGGTGGACTCGGGCAGACCAACGCAGCAGCTGTTGCGCAGGGAATAAATACCACTGCAACAGGATCCGCACTTGGTACTCCAGGACCCGGCAGCACCATTCAATATCAGCAGACGGGAATTTACGAGCCAATCGGAGTTCGTAGAAATGGCGAGAATTATCCTGGCGGTGCTGAATCAAATGGAATGTCTCCAGTTCAAGTTCAGCAAGAAGGTCTTCCTCTTATTCAAGCTTTGGGTGCAGGCTTGAAGGGAACAGTCGCAGCAGCAGCTTTGGCGAATCCAGCTTTGACTGTTGGCTTTACATATTTAGACGATGTCCAGGTCGATCTTCTCGTTCAGGCGACACAAGCCGATTCGCGTGCGATGACATTGACTGCTCCGAGATTGACATTGTTTAACGGATCTCGATCATGGATTTCTTTTGGTGGATCGCAGGCATATGTTGCAAACGTTCAAGCATCAACAGGTGACGGCGCTGGAGCATTCACTCCAATCGTTCAGAATTTGCGAACAGGTTTCGTTCTTGACATCGAAGCTGTTACGAGCGCTGACCGACGATATGTATCGATGACGGTTCAGTTCGCACAGAATATTCTGATTAACTTTGACTCTCAAGAAACACAGGGAGCCGCTGGCGGTGGCTTCGGTGCTTCGAGTCGGTTCAATGCAACGATCCAGTTGCCGAATGTTGCGGTCACGCAAATCAACACTGCGGTCTCATGTCCCGACAAGGGAACGATTCTGCTTGGTGGTCGCCGTGACGTAAACGAAACTGAAATCGAAGTTGGAGTTCCAGTTCTTTCCAAGGTGCCGTTTGTGAATCGGTTCTTCACAAACTCTGTCACAAGCAAATTGGAAACGACAACACTGCTCTTGATTCGTCCAGAAATCATCATCCAAGCAGAGGCCGAAGATCTTCTTTTCCCAGGACTTTCAGATCAATTGAGTGGATCAACCAAGGGAGCGGGATACTAATCACATGAGTACAGAGACATCACGAATTCGTGTTACAGACCTGAGTGGTGTTATGCGTGTTGAATTTGTCGACAAAGACATTCTTGACGAGGCGGCTATTCGTCAGATCAGTACGGAACTTGTGAAGCGAGTCGAGGCCGCGGCAAGTCCGCGAATGGTGATTTCTTTTCGCGGGGTGGAGCATCTTTCTTCTGCTGCGCTTGGAACTCTGATCACAATCAACAGCCTGACGAAAAAGCGGGGTGGGCAATTACGCCTTTCTGACATCAAGCCTTCGATCATGGAAGTCTTCACGATCACCAAACTCAACAAGCTCTTTCAGATATTCGAGAATTCCGATAAGGCGCTCGAAGGCTTTGGCGGCAAATAATTTTAGTAGGGCTGGACCAATGACATTACAGCCTCAACCTCTCGACGAAGGCTCTGTTCGACTGCTTGAAATCAACGCAGAGATCGAGCGTGTGCAGAATTCGATTGCTAAAACTCTCTCTCAGCACTCGTATTCAGATGCTGCGATGTTCGCAATCCGACTTTCGCTCGAAGAAGCAATGATGAATGGTTTTCGACATGGGAATCTCGCCGATCCGAGCAAATTTGTCGAAGTTCGTTGGCAGATCGATTCGAATTCTGCGAACTTTCATGTGATTGATGAAGGCGAAGGATTTGATCCAGAGGCCGTTCCAGACCCAACGCTCGACGAGAACTTAGAAATTCCCTCGGGGCGAGGATTAATGTTGATTCGCGCATACATGTCAGATGCGCGTTATCACGATCCCGGCAATCACCTTGAGATGACCTTTCGTAAAGTCGCAAAATAGTGAGGAGTGAATTATGAGCGCTGGCACACAGAAATCTCCAACGGCAACAATTCGTTGTGGCGTCATTGGCGTAGGGCGAATGGGCAAGCATCATGCAAGACTCTGCGCTCAACTTGAAGGCGCCGATTTCGTTGGCGTCGTTGATGAAAGTGCTGCTCGACGAACCGACATGATCGAACAGTATGGTTGCGGAGCGTTCGCTTCGGTGGATGAATTGATCGCAGCTGGTGTCGACGCATGTGTAGTCGCAACGCCAACTGTGACGCACCGCGCTATCGTTGAACAACTGCTCGCGGCGGGCGTTCATTGCTTGGTCGAAAAACCTCTTGCTCCCGATGAGATCCAAGCTCGCGCTATGGCAGAGGCTGCGAAACGTGGCACTGCGATTTTGCAGGTTGGTCATGTTGTTCGATTTGATCCAGTGATGGTTGCGATTCGGAACATTCCAAATTTGCGACCGCGTTTCGTCGAAGTTGATCGAGTCTCTCCGATGACATTCCGATCGGTTGATGTCGGAGTGGTCTTGGACATGATGATTCACGATCTCGATGTACTTATTATGTTGATGGGCAATGAGCCCGAAGAGATTCACGCCAACGCTGTGAGCGTGCTGGGTGAAGCAGAGGATGTTTGCAATGCACGCCTTGTTTTCCCTGCTGGTCCCGATGGAATTCGATGCACTGCAAATGTCACTGCAAGTCGATTGGCACTGAAGACCGAACGCAAAATGCGAATCATCAGTGAAGACACATATGTTTCTGCGGACTTCGGGGAACGCAAAGGAACAGTTGTTCGCAAGGCAGTCAATGCAGAGCAATTGGCTGAAATTCGCGCGCGTTTTCAGCGAGGCGATGACTTGTCTGGATTGAATTATCTCGAATTGGTCAAGGTGGATGCGCTTGATGTCGGCCAAGGCGAGCCGCTCAAGTTGCAACTCGAAAACTTTCTTGATTCCGTTCGCAGTGGCAGACATCCATTCGTAGATGCCGAGGCTGGATTCGCCGCAGTTCGTACCGCGCAGCGCATCGTCGAATGTGCCCGTCGCGCTGGCTCGCGTATGGTCTAGTTGCGGGATCCACCTGTGACAAAACCGCTTTATGGCAGTCATCTTTCGGTTGCTGGTGGAGTACATCTTGCAATTGAAGAAGCCGTGCGTTTGCAAATGGACGCAGTCCAAATCTTCACCAAGAATCAAAGGCAATGGTCGTCGCCGCCGCTTGCCAATGAGCAAGTGGAATTATGGCGCGCTGCTGTGCGCGCAACAAATTGGAGTCATGCTCCGCAGCGGATCGTCAGTCATAATTCGTATCTCGTCAATCTTGCTTCGCCAGATGATGCGCAAAGGTTGAAGTCCATCGCGCTTCAGCGAGACGAACTTGAGCGCTGCGAAAAGCTGGGCATTGCATGGTGCGTTATGCATCCAGGTGCGCATCTTGGCACGCCTCGGCGACCAAGCAGCCCGAATATTTTGCGCGCACTGCCAAACGCGGATGAACTCGCTGGACTGAAGCGAATCGCGGCATCATTGGATGCGATACATGCCGACACTTCTGGTTGGAAAACCATCACATGCCTTGAAACCACCACAGGCTCTGGAACAAATTTGGGTTATGACTTTTCACACCTCGCAATCATTCGCGATTTGCTTCAAGATCCACAGCGCGTTGGAATTTGCATGGATACCTGTCATATTGTCGCTGCGGGCTATGACATGTCGACTCCCGGCCTGGCGAAAGGCGTTCTTGATGAATTCGATGCCATATGTGGCCTGTCGAATCTTCGCGTCGTGCATCTGAATGATTCAGTTGGTGCGCTTGGATCGCGCCGTGATCGGCACGCGCATATTGGTCAGGGTTGCTGTGGAGATGCTTGCTTTCAGGCTATTCTTGGACGTAGTGAACTTCGAGCAGCGCCAATGATTTTGGAAACTCCCAAAGAAGATCCGCAAAACGGACAAGAGTGGGATCTTGTCAACATCGATGCGCTTGAGCGCATTCGAGCAAATGTTGCGTTGGCCACCACGACACGTCGTGGTCTTGCGCAGCGACCACTGATGCAGACGATCGTGTCGATGACCGTTGCTGGTGTTGTCGTATGTTCGCTGCTGAATGCCATCGGTTGCCGCGCATCAAGCAATGTCCGCCCAACTTCAAGTCAAACGCAGTCCAGTGCGACTCTGCAGGAACCAACTCAAACAGAGCAATCGAAATTGACTTCGGCAGATCAACTGCTCAAACAAGGTGACAATGAATCCGCGCTTGCGATTTTTCAGGAAGTTCTTGCGCAGAACCCATCGTTGCCAGAGGCCTATGTCGGCATTGGCGATGTTCGATTTGCGCAAGGTCGATACAGCGATGCAGAACCAAATTATCGCCGCGCCGCGCGGCTTGATCCAGCAGACTTTCTAGCGCAGTATGGACACGGTCGTTCATTGCAGATGCTTGGGCGACTTGCCGAGTCGATTGGTGCATACCAGCGTGCGATTGTGGCGAATCCAAAGAGCGCGGAGGCGAATCTCAATATGGCGACTGCGTATCTTTCGCTTGGCGACGCACGAGTTGCTGCACAATTTGCAGAACGCGCAATCGTTCTCGAGCCTCGCAATGGTGCGGCACATGTCAATCTCGGCGTGTCATACGAGCGATTGGGTCGACCTGCAGAAGCGATTCAGCAATATCAAGCTGCTGCTGAATTGATGCCCCCAACGACGCAGTTGATGATCAATATGGTCAATGCGTATGTTGCAGATGGTCGATATCCCGAGGCGGTGAATACTGCGCTCGCGTTGACAAAACTTTCGTCTGTCCCTGAAACCTTCGAGCGATTGGGCTGGGCCGAATTTCGTGCTGGAAACTATGATTCTTCGAGCATTGCATATCGACAAGCCGTTGTGCTTGATCCGCGATATTGGCCAGCGTGGAATGGCATCGGTGTCAACGCGCTGAATCGTTGGCTCGCATCCGAAAAGCGTGATAGCCAAGCTGGTGACGAAGCGCGGCGCGCATTTCGATCATCGATGCAATCAAATCCAAATCAGCCTAAAGTTCTGAAGTTGTATACCACCTACGGACTGTGAGTTTGACCAATGCCAACTGTTGATATTCTCGAATTTTTTGATTCTCCAAGCGATCAGCCATTTGTCATTGAGCACATCAATGAAGAATTCACTTCAGTTTGCCCCAAGACGGGACATCCTGACTTTGGAATTATCACCCTGCGCTATGAGCCACTTGCAGTGTGCGTCGAATTGAAGTCTCTCAAAATGTATTACCAATCCTTTCGCAATGAAGGGATTTTTTATGAAGCCGTGACCAACCGAATCTGTGAAGATTTGACAGAGGCCATGAGCCCTGCATGGCTGCAGATCATCGCTGACTGGCGAGGCCGTGGCGGAATTCGCTCGCGGATTCTTGCAAGTTCCGGCAACGTTCCCGCCGTATGGGCTCGGGGATGATTCGCTGAATCTTTACTTGTTCTTTTCGCCAGTCTTTTGGTTCAACTTCACAGTCAGTTCTGGTCCAAGAACGCGTTCTAAATCGCGGCGCAGTACTGCATCTAATTCTTGGCGAGCGAAGAGGGTACGCCGTAGATTTTCACTTGCGGGTTGATCTCGAGTGTCCATCGCATCAACGATGCTTTGCTGTTCAACGGCGGTCTGAAAGAGCGCTTCGCTTGCAGACCCATACGCAGAAGCCAATTTGATAATTGATTGAGCCATTTTTTCTTTGGCGGGCGGATTGTTCGATTCGTCTCTTTCGCTCATTTCAAGCGCGCGGATAATCCACAGATCGCCAGCACCAAGAAACTTTGCAAGCGATGGATACGCCGTTCGTCGAAATACATCCTGAAAACTTCTGGCATCCTTGGGCGGCAAAGTCGAAAGAATCTTCGCAAGAGACGCATTTTGAAACGATGTAATTTGCTTCGATTCGTATATGCACCGCGCAAGTTCAGCTGCCTTCTGATTTGCATGGAATTCTAAATCGTTCATGACTCTGGGATTATCCGCATCCTCTTCGATCGATCGAACTTTGAAGTCATCAGCAATGGCAGGCTTCGTCAGTTCGGCAGCAAACATCATTTGATTCGCAGCAAGGAGAGCGATCAGCGCATCGGAAAGCCTGCGCATAGGCAGTAAGAGCGTTTGATTATTTGCCTGAATAATCGCTGCCACCGAGTCTTCAATTTGTGCTTGGGATTCAGCAACATGTGTTGCGCGCACAATCGTTTCTAAATCGACTCGCCAAAGAGGTTCGATAGAAATTCCTGGGACTTGTTCCAACAGGCATTTGATCATGTTGCGCTCAATATTTCGCAAATGGATCAATCGATATGTCTCGAGCAGCGAACCCTTGGGAGCAGTGGAAAGAATCGCAGAGAGTTGCGAGAAAAATTGATCAGAGTCCATTCTGTCCGCTCGAAGTTGTTCCTGTCGGATAAGTGCGATTTCCTGAAAGTCGTCAGTGGATGGCTTGCCAGTTTTATTTTCTGGCGTACTTGCCACACGAATGCCAACTTCGAGCCATCGATTCGATACGTCATCGGTCGAGCGGATGATCGCTTCAGAGAGATCTCGTTGAATCATGAGTGCGAGCGCTCGTTGATCCGCAGTCGCCTCCGTCGCATCGAGAATGTTTTTCATCTCACTTTTGTCAATAGAACTGACACTGCACAGCGTTCCAAATGTCATCGCCATCTCCATTTGAATCGATTCAGGCGATATTTCAATTGCATCTGCAGATTCGGTTTTTGCGTTCGTTGGATGCTGCTTTGCAAGCAGGGCGCACTGGTTTCGAAAAGAATCAGTGCTCGTCACCAATGTTTTCCTCCATTCATTCTCGGCTGGCAATATAAATTCGATTCCATTTGAATAGCGAATCCAGCAACTCTCGTCATATCGCTTCGCTGCCGCAGCCAAGAACGTCAAGCTTTCGCTACGCCACTGTTTTTCGAAAGTGCTTAATGCCGCCAATGATTCTGCGGTCACGCCAGAAACTTTTCGCAGCATCTTCGCGGATGCTTCTGCGCTGCTTCGATCCCACTCGATTCGTGGATATGCGCGGTTATAAAAGTTCATCCAAATATCCCATTCCGCGTCCACATTGGCATGACTCGCAATCTGTCCGACAAACGATCGCTGCGTTTCTCCGATTTTCTGAAATGCTTTGGATACGCTGCGGAGTCCATCCGCTCGTACTTGTTGAATAGACTTTTTCCAATTTTCGAATTCACTATTCATTGCCTCGAGCTTCTCGAACGCATTTTCCTCAGTATTTTCTGCCTCATTCTCAGTAGGGTTCGCTGTGTCAATACGTTCTGCTTGATTCATCGTCTTCGTAATCGAGCGCTCTTTCGCAAGTCGCGCAGTTCGAATGGGAGTTTCAAGCAATACATTTCGTGCGGTACGACTCAGACGAGCCACCTCTGCATCATGCGCAGCAAATTGAGAGTGAAGCGATACGCGAATTCCGTCGTCTTTATCAATTTTCTTTAATGCGTTCTCGATAGAAAAATCCAAAGGCCTGGTGTCAATTTGTGCCGCGATTAAAAAAAGTTTATCGCGGCGGAGATTCACCCAATGCTGAAATCGTTGTGCAGCTTGCTGATCTGTATCACTGTGCATCGCGGAGTTGATTCCGTTGGTCAACTGCGCATCTGCAGCATCACATTGAGCAAGTTGATGTTCAAATCGATTCTGCAATTCAGTTGCCTCACTCAGTTCCAGCGGTGAAGGGAAGAATGCAAGAGCGATCGCTGTGCTCTCGACTGGTGCTTGCAGAGCCAGTTTGATGTACGCCTCAATCGCAGGCATCGCAAGCTCAATTCCAGCATCGGAAGTGCCAAAGCTGCGCAGGCGTTCGCGACACTCATGACTTGAAATCGGCGCTTGGAAGTCAATGCGCGGCGCACTCTGTGCATGACTGGGCGCAAAACTCAACAGGACAATTCCAGCCGCGAATGTTGTCAAAATATCAGTCGCAAGCGTACGAACCCTCTTCAGTATTTGAAGCTGCAGTATTTCAAGCTGCAATATTTGAAGCTGAAGTTTTTCAAGATGATTGAGAGTGAGCATCGCAGAATCTTAACTCTGCAGACGAGCTCTTCATAAAAAACATCTTTTTTTCATTCAAGTTCTGGGCTCCCCAAGCCATGACGAATTCGGACTGCCTCTTTCAGTCGATGAAAGAACCCATTTCCGTTGGATTATCCCCAACATAAACCTGGACATCGCCTTCTACTGTTCGAAGCACCACAAGATTCGATCCCTTATTCAAGATTCCAAAGTTCGAGTTGTTGTCATTGCGTTTGTCTGTCGCCAACCAAGAACCTTTTCGTACTCGCACTTGCGCTTCACCATTGATCGCCTCCAGCTGATATGCGCCCGCGCTGCCCGGAGGTACGCGCCAATCAATCGATCCTTCTTTATTGAGAACTGTCGATGGAAGACGAATGGGAGTGTTCGTTGCGACTCGTACATCGCCTTTTGTTGTTTCGATGTCGACACCATCTTCAAAATCGGTTGCCATTACATGACCTCGATTTGTTCGCACGATGACCACGCCCAGACGCGGAACCGCAATGTCGATATCAATTGCTTGAAACCACGGCTTGGCATTTTTCGTTGTCGCATGAATGACGAGTGCTTTGCGATCACCCCGATCGACCACTTCATATGTCAAGGAAATGTCGCTGAGAGAATCTTCGAGTTCTGAGCGCTGCCCCATCTCGCTTGCTGCTCGACGAACGAGATCCATTGTTCCGCCTTCCGATTTGCCGGTCGAATGAATGACGACATCGCCGGCAAAATTATCTATCTCAACATCCATCACGCCACTCATCGGAATTTCAACAGACTTGTTCCGCTGCACTTCACCTCCAACGGTCTTGTTCCAAGCGCGAACGGCGCCATATGCAAGCCCAGGTCTGGGATGAGCAGTGCAACCGCTTGCAAATGCCATGCCGCCAGCAATACTGGCGATCACGGCGATGAATCCAAGTTGTCTCATATATAGAGCGGCTGATTTCACGAAAGCAGTCTAACGCTCACCCGCCTGTCGTAGGATTACGTTGTGTTCGACATGCTGGCAATTCTCTGCGCTTCTCTGTCCACAATCGCATCTGCGCAGGCACTGCCGACGGCCAAAGCGACTGCGCCTCCTCTCGCACAATCCGAAAATCAGCCGATTTCTCCGTCACTTCCAGCAACTCTAAAGCCGCAACCTGAGCGGGTCGACAAAGTCCATCGGATCGCCCCCGCGCAATCGGGAGTCGCGTTGCCGATGGACACAATCACTGTCACCCTTCCAATTGACAAGGCGGATCTCATTGATCCCAAGGCGAAGTCTGGTCGATTGATCTTGTTCTTTCGAGCAGTCGACAGTCGCACCGAAGGCGAACCGTTGGATGGTCCATTCTTTGAGGACCCTCAGCCGATTGGGTCTGTGGAAGTCGATTCGCTCAAGCCTGGCACGCCCATCAAAATCGCGGAGGCCAGCCTTTGGTGGCCGGGTGGCAGCGAACTTTTCGAAGGCAAATACGAAGTCCAGGCGGTGTTCGATGTGAACATTGACGAGAGAGGGCACCTCGCTGCTGGAAATCTTGTGTCGAAGGTCGTCACCGTCGAATTGACTCGTGATACGGCAGAAGTGATCGCATTGGAACTCACAGATAAAATTCCTTCGGCGGTTCTTCCAGAGTTGAAAAATGTGGAGTGGATCGATTTGCCAAGCGCGCTTCTTTCCAAGTTCGCTGGTCGAGCTGTGACCCACCGAGCGGGCGTCATTTTCCCCGCGGAGTATCACAATCTGAAAGCAAAGCGTCGGATTTGGCCGACGATTTATGTCATTCCTGGATTTGGAGGTCGATGGACCGATGCTGCAGATTTGGCGCGAAAAATCAATCTCGCAGGAGTTTCGCTGCTTTGGCCGCAGGCTGTTTATGTGATTCTTGACCCCGAAAGTCCATTAGGGCATCATGGGTTTGTCAATAGCGCGCTCAATGGGCCACGCGGTTTGGCGCTGGTCTCCGAACTCATTCCATATTTACAAGAACGCTTCCGATTGATTCGAGATCCATCCGCCCGCGTGCTCACAGGTCATTCATCAGGGGCATGGACGAGTATCTGGCTTGCGCTGAATTATCCTGAGACATTCGGCGCAGCATTCGCAAGTTCTCCTGACCCGCTGGACTTCCATGCTTTTCAAATGAACGATCTCTATCGCGATGAAAATCTCTTCGTTGGCGAGGATGGAATCGAGCGCCCGAGTTTTCGAGAACCGATTGGGCCTGGTCACGAATTTGTGCCGATGCTGGTTCGTGAAGAAGTCCAAATGGAGCGCGCCATTTCTCCCAACGGAACTTCTGGCGAGCAGTGGGATTCTTGGGCGGCGATGTTCAGTCCTGCCGCTGAATTGGAGCGTAAGCCGCGCCGACTTTGTAACCCGATGACGGGAGTCATCGACCCGGTGACCGTTGAAGCATGGAGTCGCTTCGATATTGCACGCCGCATTTCGAAGGACTGGGATGGATGGGGAAAATTATTCGTCGAGCGCGTGCGCGTGATTGTTGGCGAGCGCGATTCTTTCTATCTCGAGCGAGCCGCGATTCGGTTGCGCGATGCAATCGCCGCACACACACGAGAACAAGCCGCTGCGGGAAAAGAATTCCCGACTGGGCCTGGATATATCGAAATCGTCCCAGGAGCCACGCACGATTCTGTTTTTCCAATCGCACAATTCAAGTTCAACGGAGAGATCCGCGAATATCTCCGCCGCGCAGGTCATCACGAGTGATTGCGATTCGACGCTACTCTGAATGTTCGTATGCGTGAAGTCCAAGACATCTGGTTTCGACGAGCCAAAGAAGAAGGCTATCGCGCTCGCAGTGCGTTCAAATTGATTCAGATCGACGATCGCCGAAAAATTCTTCGTCGTGGCGATCGTGTGCTTGATGTTGGCGCCGCACCAGGATCGTGGACACAAGTTGCCGCAGCACGTGTTGGCCCAACTGGATTTGTTTGCTCATTTGATTTGAAAGCAATTGATCCAAAGGGATTCCCAAGTCACGTTCGCGTGATGCAAGAAGATCTGAATAATCTTGACGCAGATTCTTTCGACGGCGAGTTGTTCAATGTTGTCATCAGCGACATTGGTCCAGATACATCGGGCGATTCATCTGGTGACAGCATTCGATCTGTCGCTCTCTGCAACACATTGCTCGATCGCTTGCCAGTCTGGCTGAAGAAAGGCGGGCATGTGGTGATGAAGGTCTACGAAGGTGCGGATTATCCCGAACTCTTGCGGCGCACCGAAAAATTATTTCGCGAAGTGAAGGGAGTGAAACCAGAATCCTCGCGGCGCGAAAGTGTCGAGATGTTTATTGTGGGACAGGATTATCGCGGCGAGAAGATCGAGCAACCGCGGCAATCGGCGGCAAAAAAGCGTGGTTGGGGAGAGTGAGCGTTTGTGCGTAATTTCGGCTTTATCGCGCCGCGCTCGGCGAAAGCACTGACAATCTGCGCGCGACTTCTTCGACATTTGCACGCGAATTGAAAGCACTGATTCGAATGAATCCTTCGCCGCACTTTCCAAATCCTGCGCCAGGTGTCGTGACGACTTGCGCTTCACGCAACAAGAGATCAAATGTTTCCCATGATCCAATTCCGCTCGGGCATGTCATCCAAACATACGGAGAATTTGCGGCGCCATATGTCTTCAGTCCAAGTTCTTCACACGCTGCCGAAAGCAATTTCGCGTTGGCAATATAAAAATCTGTCAACGCGCGCGTTTGTTGACGCCCTTCAGGTGAATAGAGCGCCGCCGTTGCGCACTGCACAGGCCAGGAAACTCCGTTGGAACATGTTGCCCACCGTCGCATCCA
>CAMAXY010000037.1 GCA_945862215.1 Singulisphaera sp. GP187
ATCCCGTCCCGCCGTTGACCGCAAGCCAACTCACCAAGACCTTATTTGTAAAGCTTCCATCGCTTGCAGCAACTCCTGTTGGCGCTGGCAACACAAATGTAAATGCACTCGGCAAACTCGCCGTTCCCCCCGCCGTTGTCACCGCAACACTCTTTGCGCCAGCGCTTCCAGCAGGTGTCACCGCCGTGATGCTCGTAGAAGAAACCACATTCACACTCGTCGCCGCAACTCCGTCAACTGTCACGCTGCTCGCGCCAGTCAAATTTGTTCCCGTGATGGTGATCGCAGTGCCGCCAAGAGTTGTTCCCGATGATGGGCTCACTCCCGAGATCGTTGGTGCAGAAACAACCTGAGCAAGGGTGAGCGTTCCAGCGCCGAAAGTATTTGAGTAGGCACCTAGGCGAATCAGATAAATCTGCCCCGCTACCCCAGAGAATTCGACATATGAAGAAAGACTGTCACAAGCATCATCATTACACGCGAGTAGGGTTCCTCCACATCCATCCAAAACATCGATACGAGTATCAAAGTCCGCTTGATTACAAGTAGTTACGGAACAAACCCCCGTCGATGAGGGTGTAAAGATGTACCAAACATCGTTGAAAAAACTTCCATCAGCAGTAGCACAATACTGCGCCGTTGGATTATTTCCATCCGTTGTCGACCCCGTCGTGTTGAAACTCACACTGCCAAGTTCGATCGACAGTGCATTTGCGCAATCATCGTTGCTGTTCACAAACTCAAGGCCTCGCACAATTCCAGCAGCGTCTCTCCCATCGACTTGATACGTCACTGCGATCGACGTTGAGTCCTGCGAAATGGCAGCGTTATTCAAATTCAAACTTCCAACATTCGCAACACCAAGACCGACGAGGTAGGTCCGAAGGTCAACAATTCCAAGCGCGGAACTCCAAAGACAAGCAACTCGCCCAACTTCCCCATCAATGCGAGTTCCCACAACAATCGCACCATTTCCGCTGAGACTCAATCCGTGAAGATATGTGATCTCTGCAGGAAGCTCGGACATACCGCCCACAGTCGTCCATCTGAATGCGCGTCGTGTTGTGACCCCTTGCGCGTCCGTGTTTTCACTCAGACCAACAACAACAGATCCATCATCATTTATAGCCACTGGCCAGTACAGGTCCTGCGCTCCTCCGGGCAATGACCCAAGGCTCACCATCACGCCGTCTTTCCAACGAAACGCTTCACGAACTTCGTTAGGCCCATTGAATCCTGTGCATGTTCCAACAACAACCGCACCGTTGTTGCTTGTGAAAAATGCGGCGGAACTATCTGTCCCATTCAGTTTCCCTAGCGACACCATGCCATTGCCGCTCGTCCAACGAAACGCTGTGGTCAAATGGGTTTGAAAATTTCCACTTGCGCCAACGACAGTCAAACCATCGCTGCTTACTGCGAGAGCTGCAGAACTTTCACCAACACCCAAAGTGCCGAGATTGGACATGCCTGAACTCGTCCAGCGAAATGCACGGCGAACCGGAATGTCGCTGACGAGAGACTCGCTCGTTCCAACGATGACCGAACCATCACTGCTCACGCATTTTCCCGACTCTTGTTCATATCCAGAACTTGATAAAGGGAAATTACTCTTGATGTACGAAGATGAATCAAACTCCCCACCCGCTGTGCGCAAAGTTCCAAGATCTACTTTTACGCCCGAACTTGTCACGCGAAATGCACGACTAAAATCAAACGAAGAGCCGCCATCAAATTTCATCGTTCCAACAACCATCGATCCGTCACCGCTGACAAACTCTGCATGAGAATTAAACTCGCCTTGCAATGTATTGACGCCCAAATCCTGCAGTAGGGCGCTCGACCAACGGAAAGCGTGATCTCCGAAACCGAGGTGCTCATTCGAATGTATGAAGGAACCAAACTCTGCATTTCCCACCAGAATCGATCCGTCGTGGCTGAGATCCTCTGGATGAATTGCAGTTTGAAATGTTCCAATAACAGTCAACCCAAGTGCGCCAGTCCACCTAAAAGCTTGGATGTCAACGAATTGTTCTGGAAGACCTTGGACTTGACGTCCCATGACCCCGACGATTACGGATCCATCATTATTCATTGCTTTGGGCAAAGCATCGGTTGAAGCATTCGGAAATTGACCAAGCGAACTCATTCCAGAAGCGACTGTCCAACGAAAAGGTTGGGTTGTTTCGATGATGCCTGTTTGGAAATTCGTACGCTGGGAAAAACCAACGAGAACGGTTCCATCTTGATTTATTGCTGCAACGTCTGCATCTGTGTGATTTTCTGGCAGTGGTGCTAGGTCTTGGAATTCACTCTCAAGAGCCAATCGAAAGATATGAGGCAAACTTTGCGAGTCCATTGCCGAACCCGCGATGACAGATCCATCACCGCTGACAAAGAGATCTTCTTCGTTCAGGGTGCCAAATGCAGGCGATCCAAGATCAACCAAGCTACCTGCTGTCCATCGAAACAAATTGACAAATCTTTCGGACTGTTGATTTGATCCGGTAATGAATCCCACTACAACTAATCCATCGTTGCTCATGCACGTCGCATAAAAAGAAGTCGAAGCGGTGGGAACGCCCAGCCCAACCCAACCGGAAGTTGTCCATCGAAATGCTTGATTGAAAGCATTTGCGATAATCACGGATCCATTATCAGAGATGCGTTGAGAACCAGATATCCAAGCGCTTTGATTTGGCGCTTGGCCGAGATTGGACCAACCTTCCGCAGTAGTCCAGCGCCATAATTTATTTCCGATGCTGCTCCAACTGATTGAGAGAACAACCGAGCCATCCGCACTGACCAGTGGTTCGCTGTTCCAGTCCCAATATTCGCCGCTCTCCAATGGCGTTCCAAGATCTATCCATCCTTGCTCGGGTGTCCAAAGGACAACTTTGCGCGTGGATTGAAGTGGAATCCCATTCCAACTTTCTGAAAACCCAACAACAACAGATCCATCGTTATTGGCAGAAGTTGCGATCGCTGGGAGCTCTGATCCTGCAAGCCTGCCAAGACTGATCATTTCAGTCAAAGACGTCGACCAACGAAATGTCTGATTTGCGCTGAGACCCGTCACCATGTTTCCATCAGCAGTGACAAACATTGCGCCTGAATTGGCGTTGAAATTTCCAATGGGAGTAAATGTGGGCACTTCCTGAGCAACAGAGAACTGCGCGACAAAAAGTGCGAGGAGGCATGGAATGGCTCGTGCAGTGATCCGCACGAAACAATTCAAATTTGAAAACAACTGCTTAGTCATTTGGCCTCAATATCCGACATAGAAAAGAATAGGTTTCAAATGCAATCAATCCAAAAAAAGCACGTTGGAATCTTGCAAATTCCTGAATGAGGACCGTTCTTGGGTAAAAACCCAATATCCATTCGCTTTATTTATAACTGGACTTTGGCTCTCACCGTCCCGGCGAATCGGGCATTGGCGCAGGCGGGGTCGCCAGAGTGTTCAGCCAACTTTCAAGCGCATCTGGCAAGAGTGGCTTGAGAATGTCCGGCACTTCTCTTCGGCGATTTGATTCGACGATTGCTGTTGCAGTTGCTCCCATGCGATATGGATGCGCATCCTGAGAAGGATCCATCACAATTCGCACTGGAAATCTTTGCGCAAGCCGAACCCAATCAAGCGTCGGAGAGACAGTTGGCAGAACTCCGTTACTCCCTTGATTTGGGTCATAAAGTGCCCAACCAATTCCCTGAACCACGCCGTGAAAATGAATGCGCGGATATGCCATTAAATAGACCGCAACATTCATTCCTGGTTCGATCATTCGAATGTCGGTCTCTTGATAATTCGCAAGCAGATACCAACTCGAAGTATCAACGAGTGCGAAAACCTGCACGCCCATTTGTGCGAATTGACCAACGGAACTATTGAAGTTGGTCACATAGCCATTGACCGATGAGCGAACTTCGCAATAACCAACATTCAACTGTTTTTCGACAACCGTTGCTTGCGCGCGTGCGCGACGAACATTCACATCGCCGATTTGCCCCAGATTTGCCTTCGCTTGAGAGAGCGCAGCCTTCGATTGCAGGACCATTGCTTCTGAAGAGCGCACATTTCGCTTCGCAGCATCGACTTGATCGGGTGTCACGAACTGCTTTGGAAGAAGCGGTTCGATGCGTGCAAGGTATTGCACGTTGTACAGCGCCACCGCTTCCGCATTAACAATGTCTGCTTCACGCTGAGCGATGGCGTCTTTCAAAGCTTGAATTTCGAGATCGACATATCCAAGATTCGCAATCGCAAAATCGAGTTCGGCCTGATACGGACGGACATCAACGCGGAAAAGCAAATCTCCAACACTGACTTTCTGATTGTCAACGACTGCAAGTTCCGTGATGTATCCAGAGACATTTGCAGCAATCCCGACAATGTTTGCGCGCAGATATGCATCGTCGGTACGCGGTCGAATATCTAATTCCCACCAGGTCAGAAAAGAAAGGGCAAGTGCGCAGATGACCGCAGAAATGCCGAAGAGGCGACCGAAGATTTTCTTCAGGCGAAGGGATGATTTCTGAATCACCACCGGCGACACGGGATTCGCAGGCTTTGGAGTTTCCATTGTTGGCTTTGCAGGTTCGCCGGTCATAGTCGAAAGAACCCAAGCCAAAGGCCAAGCGTGCAAGAGAGATAAACGCAGAAATAAACTGTCACGCGGGGACCGACGAATGGCTCGATACCAAGTCGATACACAATCCAGCGGATTCCACCGAGCATGAAGCCCGCGGCAATCATGCATACCAACCACGCAGGGAAGAATGCGCCATCAATTTCAAGAATTGGATCGCAACCGCCAAGAAGCAAGATGCAGCCCATCATCAGCAGAGCAATCGGTGCACTCGACAACTTTTTTGCGCCCAAAGAATGAACGATCCACATCATCACCCTAGAGTACTCAACTTGCTAAAATCGGGGGATGCGATGCGCACGTCAAAACATTGTTTCGGCAACCGTGCCATGCTGTGCATTGATTGTGCTTTCATCGCTCGTTTCAGGATGCATTATGGATGGACCGTTTGTCGACCAAGACATCGACAAACTTGTCTCTCATGATTCTGCGGTTGGATGGGCACCCAAGGGATCCCCTGCGCCCGTCACGCCACTTGCCATTCCAGTTGCGCAAACAATGTCCGACGCATCACGCCGCGAAGCAGAAAATTCCGTAGTTGGAGCGCCACTGCTGGTGAACGATCCAACGAAAAAACTTACGCTCACCGACTGTCTCGATCAAGCGCTGAGCAATAGCCCTGTCACTCGTGGAGTATGGGAATCTGCGCGCGCAACTGCGGCAACAGTTGGAATCGCGGATGCTGCGTACATGCCGCAAATTGCATTCACAGGTGCAATGGGTCCGCAGAAATTGGCGGAAGCTCCGCTTGTTGTAACGCAAACTGCTGGCACTGCTGCAATCGGGATGAACTGGGTGCTGATGGATTTCGGTCGGAGAGATGCTGACAGTGCGCGTGCCAGAGCGCAACTTATTGCCGCGAATTACACCTTCAATCGCACCATGCAGAAGTTGGTCTATGACGTGCAGAACGCATACTTCACACTTGATGCAAAGATTTCATTGCGCGAAGCTGCACGCGAAAATGTTGCGACGGCACGCAAGCAACTCGATGCGACCGATGATCGAATGACGGTTGGGTTGGCGACACGCCCCGAAGTATTGCAAGCGCGCCAACAATATTTACAAACTCTGTACGACTTGGAAAATGCAAAGTCCGAGGTCTTCACAGCACAGGCCGCGCTTGCTGTTGTTATGGGAATTCCTGCTGATCGCGCGCCAAATATCTTGGCATTGAGTGAATTACCGCTGCCAGATTCTTTGACCAAGGGCGTGGACATTGCCATTCAATCTGCGCTTGATCAACGACCTGATATTGCATCAGCAATTTCGGATGTTCGCGCCTTCGAGCAAAAAACAAAGCGAGCGGAAGCTGACTTTCTGCCGGTTGTTTCATTTGCAGGTGGCGTTGGAGTCACAGGAAATGATTTCAGTTACACCCAGCCTGGAACAAATGGCGGCAGCGACGCTGCAACCGTAGGAACATATTCGGCACAATTGACTGGCTCGTGGTTGCTTTTCGACGGTTATGAACGCGCAAATGTTTTGCGTCAAGCGCGAAGTGAAGTGCGAGTGGCCGAAGCGAAACTTGAACAACTGAGACTCGTCACAACTGGTCAAGTGTGGGCGAGTTATTTCGATTTCTTTTCTGCGCAAAAACGATACGAGGCTGGAGTTGCTCTCTTGGTTGCATCTCAAGATTCGTACGACAGCGTGTATCAAAATTACCTTAATGGACTGGCGACAATCAATGATCTTCTGCTTGCAGAATCGTTCTTGTTTGATTCGCGATTCGAACTTATCAAGTCCCGAGCGCAACTCTTGACTGCGAGCGCCACATTCGTCCTTGCGCTAGGAAGTTAAAACTATGAAAGCTGAATTTCTCAAAGCGAAACATGCTGAAGGTCTTGGATTCGATGCATACATTGCGACGGATCCAAACCGCTCAGCGAATTGGCAATCGAAGCGCGAGGCGGTCTCGCTCGAAGATTCACAGCGTGCATATCTTGGAGGACTGATTCGCCGTATGCCTGTGATCTGCCTCAGCGGAATCTGGTGTGGCGACTGCGCAATTCAGTGCCCAATGATTGCGGCTATTGCTGATGCGTCCCCTCTGATCGACTTAGTTTTTCTCGACCGCGATGAACACGCAGATCTTTCGAACGAAGTTCGAATTGCAGGCGGGAATCGCGTGCCGACTGTCATTTGGCTCAGCGAAGAATTTGAATTCGTGCATCTCCTTGGTGATCGCACTCTGTCACGCTATCGCCGTATGGCGGCGACTCAGATCGGCCCATCCTGCCCTCTTCCATCTTTTACGCCGCCCGCGGATGAAAATGTCGCTGTTCTTGCTGAGTGGATTGCAGAATTTGAACGAGTGCAATTGATTTTGCGGCTCTCGCCACGCTTGCGCAAATTGCACGGGGACTAAAAGAGCAACATTGAACCTTGCCGCCATTTGTGGGGCGACTGCTGTCGTTTCGCTGATGGCGAATCAAATTCTCGCTCGAACGTTTCTCAGATCCGTCGTGATTCTGTGTGCGTGTCCAGCCGTTGGAAATTTCTCTCGGGCGAGTTCCGCAGGCGGCCGACGGTACTTGCGATCAAACTTCGAAACCCAGATCGTGTCGGTCGCCGAGGACTGTCTGAGCCCGGCGGGATCTTTTCACGGCTGCTCTCTTATACATTTCCGTGGCTGTATCCGTAGCTCGAATTCGGTCGCGCTTACGCTTGCGTGCCCAGACGTTGGAAAGTTCTCTCGGGCGAGTTCCGCAGGCGGCCGACGGCACTTGTAAATAAATTTTCGTAATCCGGATCGTGTCGGTCGCCGAGGACTGTCTGAGCCCCGAGAGGACTTTTCACGGCTGTCCACTTATGCAATTCCGTGGCTGTTTCCGCCGCTGCTTCCGCTGCGTTTACCGCAACTTCAAGCTCACCAAAGCAATCATCGTCAACACAACGGAGATCAACCAAAACCGCACAACAACTTGCTGCTCCTTCCATCCACCAAGATGAAAGTGATGATGAATCGGCGCGCATCGAAAAATTCTTCGACCTTGTCCATATCTCTTTCGTGTCCAGCGAAACCAAGTTCGCTGCGCAAAGACACTGCCAAGTTCAAGAAAGAAAATTCCACCAATCAGCAAAAGCAGAATTTCCTGCCGCACGGCGACAGCGAAAAATCCAAGAAGTGCGCCAAGCGCCAAACTTCCAGTGTCGCCCATAAAAACTCGCGCTGGACTGCAGTTGAACCAGAGGAATCCCAGACACGCCCCCGCCATAGCGCCAGCCATCACCATCAATTCGCCGGTTCCAGCCACACTCGGCACCATCAGAAAATATGCGGCGCGCGGACTTCCTGCGATCCAGATCAGCACCATCATGGCGAGACTTGAAATGATCAAAGTTCCAGTTGCAAGACCATCCATACCGTCAGTCATGTTGACTGCGTTTGAAGTTCCTGCAATTGCCAGCATCGCCACTATGAGAAAAAATCCAAGTCCCAATATCCAAACTCCATCGGCAATCGATGGCGGTTGAATAAGCGACTCGATCGATGGCGTCGGCAAATATGTCCGCTGAAATGGCAGATTCAAGACATGAGAGTCGGCGGAACTTCCCCAGCGATACAAAAAGAAACCGATGATCAATGCAAGTCCCAACTGAAACAGCAGTTTTTCCCATGCGAAAAGCCCATCGCGAACTCCAGGCGATCGACGACTCTGCGTCAGCTTCAACCAATCATCGACGCTTCCTAAGACTCCGAAGCTGATCACCACCATCAATCCCAAATGGATGTAACGATTGTGAATCACATCGGCAAGCAGGAGCGTACTGGCGATCAATGCGCCACAAATGATCATGCCTCCCATCGTCGGCGTTCCTGCTCTGCTCTGCATGAGTTGATTCAAACTGTCATTGCCAAATTCTGGAGTGTCGCCAATCTTGCGCTGCGCAAGCCAGCGAATCACTCTTGGTCCAAATGTCAGCACGAGAACGAACGCAAACAACGCAGCAAAGAGTGCGCGGAATTCCAACTGATACATCACCATAACGACCCATGACAAACCTCGATCATCGAGCCAACTTTGCGTCGCTTCCGTTAAGTTGTAAAGCATCAGGCTGCCAGTCGTTCTTGGAGTGATGCGAGAAGTCGCTCGAGCGCGCAACCACGCGAGCCCTTCAACAAGATCGCATCGCCACTGGCGAATTCACTGACCACCCGCATGATCGAATCTGGCGAGAGATTCGGCACGTGAATAACACGGCATGTTCCAGCGTCGGCACACTCTTGTGCGCTGTGTGCTGAAAGCGCACCAATAAAAATCGCAATGTCTGGCGGCAATCCACCAACACCACGACCAACCGCACGACCGATTTCTGCATGCAAACTCGGGCCTAATTCGCCGAGTTCCAACATATCACCGAGCACTGTGACTCGACGCTGATTCGCTGGAACCATTTCCGTGAAAGTCGCAAGTGCAGCCAATACCGCATCGGGATTCGCGTTATATGCATCGTTATAGATTGTCAGTCCACCGATCTGTTGACGGACAAATCGCATCTCAGTCGCTCGCACACTTATTAATCCGCGTGCAATTTCTTCGTCGCTCAATCCGCGATCAATTCCAATTGCAATCGCAGCGAGTGCATTCATCGCATTATGCGCACCGTCGAGTGCAAGCCGAACGCCAAACTTTCGCCCGCAAACTTCGATCTCAAGATCTTGCCCGCCTTCGGATCTCACAGTACGACTTCGCAGACGAACATGATTCATCGGACCTTCGCCAAAGCGAACAACACGAACGCCGGTCGACAGAGCGCCTTCAAGCGCAGCGTCAAGCAATGAATTGTCGCCGCGCACCACCGCAAGTCCGCCTGAAGAAAGACTCGATACCAGTTCAAACTTTTCACGCATGATCGAATCGAGCGAACCCAAACCTTCAAGATGTGCGCGGCCAACCATCGTGATCACAGCGATGTCCGGACGAGCAAGCGCAGAGAGCGATTCGATTTCGCCAGGTGCATTCATCCCGATTTCAGCCAATAAATAATCATCGCCGCGACGACCTCCGCACAAGGTGATCGGTACACCAATGTCATTATTGAAACTCTTGGGGCTTGCAGACCCACGAAACTTCGTTGCAAGAACCCCTTCAATCAGCCGGCGTGTCGTGGTTTTTCCTGCGCTTCCCGTAATGCCCACGACGCTTGTTCCCACAAGACTTTGTCGCCAGGAGCGCGCCGTGTCCTGCAGGGCTTTACGTGTGTCTGAAACCAACAACACCGCTGCGGATGGCTGAGCACTCAACCGAATTCGCCCCCACTTCGATTCTTCGACAACCAGAATTCGCGCGCCCGCTCGCACTGCATCCAAGAGATGATCGTGTGCGTCGTGTCGATCGCCATAGAGCGCAAAGAAGACCCGGCCTGAGAGGTCAGACCGTGTGTCCGTTCCAACGCCTCGGGTCGGAGCCAATGATTTCGGCGTAATCGCCCACGAACCATTCACTGCGTACCGCAATTCTTCTGGAGTCATGAACTGCGTTGCTGTGCTTCCCCCACTCATCGATGTCGAACTTATGGCATTCATGATCGCGCTCCAATTCCTGCGGTGAGATTTTGTGTGGACACATTTGCGGACACATCGTCCACAGATTTTTTATTCTGTTTCGAAACACTCGCGCACAACTCGTTCAATGCAGCGCGTGCTTCAAGGCGATCATCAAATGGACGCTTTTCTTTTCCAATGATCTGATAATCCTCATGACCCTTCCCTGCGATCAGCACAATATCGCCGAGGCGCGCCACAGCAATCGCTCGTCGTATCGCAGCCGAACGATCGCATTCGCGTTCAACAAATACGGTAGAATTCGCAGGAATACCAGTGAAAATCTCGTCAATAATCGCATCGGGAGATTCCGTTCTTGGATTATCACTCGTCACAATCACATGATCTGCGTGCGTCACCGCGGTCAATGCCATTCGTGGTCGCTTCGTGCGGTCGCGATCTCCTCCACAACCAAAGACGAGAACGATCCGTCCAGAACCAACAACTGGACGCAACGCAGTCAATACATTCAAGAGCGCATCATCTGTATGGGCATAATCCACAAGCACTGCAATTGGATCCTTCGGCGAAGTGACAGGCTCTAATCGGCCTGGAGGTGCCGTTGCAGAGTTCATCGCAGCTTGAATCGTTGCGCCATCGATGCCTATCGCCCATCCCGCTGCCGCAGCTTGTAAAGCATTCATCGCATTGTGCGGACCAACGCAAGGGAAGTCCACTTCAATATCGCCCCAAGGACCATGCAGTTTCAGCCGAGTCGATCCCAATGAAACTTTCATCGTGTCTGCGAAGCACTCGGACTGAGGATCTTTCGAACTGCAACGCAGAACGTGTGCGCCACAACCTTCAAGCATTGTGCGATGAGCGGCATCGTCGATATTCACAACTGCACAACTTCCAGTGCGGAGCTGCCGAAAAAGCCGCGCCTTTGCTTGCGAATACGCATCCATCGTTCGGTGATAATCCAAGTGATCCCCAGTCAGATTCGTAAAGACACCAACTGTGAAATCGATCTCGTCGACGCGACCTTGATCAAGCGCGTGGCTCGAAACTTCCATTGCAGCGACCTTGCACTCGTTACGAACCATTCGACCCAAAATCCCCGCTAATTCCGTGCCACCAGGAGTTGTCAACTCTGAAGATGTTCGCGTCACTCCATCATCCGTCACAACCGTTCCCAGCAAGCCACAACGAATCCCGCTCTGTCGAACAAGATGTTGGATGAGATATGCGGTTGTTGTCTTGCCGTTGGTTCCGGTCACGCCGATCATTCGCATTGCACGAGATGGGAAACCGTGAAAAGCATGCGCAAGCGCAGTCGTAGCTTTGTTGGCATCAATCGCCCGCACGATTGGGATTCCGCTCTGATTCCAATCACCGATTGGAGAAGGCGAATCGACACAGATCGCAACCGCACCTTTAGCGATGGCGTCAACAATGAAGGCTCGACCATCTCCAGAACTTCCGACGCGGGCGATGAACAGCGTGCCTGCGCCGACTTTTCGCGAATCGTCCGTGACGGCTTGCACCGTGGGATCGAATTCACTAGAGACCGAAACGCCGTCCACATTGGCTACTAATTGCGACAACTTCATGCACCGCTCGACATCTTCATTATCGGCATTTCGCAGCGTTACGCTTCAAGGCAGAATGAGCATTGCGTCACCAAAAGAATAGAATCTGTAACGCTCCTGTTGGGCGATCGAATAGAGCTCCTTCAACTGGTCCATTCCAACGATCGCGCCGACCAAAGCCAAGAGCGTCGATCGCGGCAAATGAAAGTTTGTAAGCAGTCGATTTGTCCACCGAAAATCAAATCCTGGAGCGATCAAGATGTTGGTGGAAAAGTCCATGGCGATATCGTCGGGGCAACCAGCCGCGGATCGCTCACGAGCGACTGCCAAGTACTCAGCAGGAATTGGGCGAGGAATCGATTCCAAGAGCCGAACAGAAGTCGTTCCCACAACAAGACTTGCATCGTCACAAACCTCAGCCAGCCGCAAGAGATTTCCAGCGCTGATCCGGCAATGTTCGTGGTGCATCGGATGTGCAGAGAGTCGCGCAGCCTCGATTGGTCGAAAGGTTCCAGTCCCAACTTGCAATTCGATTGCCACTCGATCGATCCCACGATCTGCAATTCGCGCCAGCAGTTCGGGGGTGAAGTGCAAGCCAGCCGTCGGCGCAGCGCAACTTGGCATGTCCGATGTTCGAGCAAAGACCGTTTGATATTCCAGACGGTCAACCGACTCGCAATGACTTTCACCACTTCCAACCCTTCCTACAGCCTCCGCTTTTCGAGCCTGCAAGATGTATGGCGGCAACGGCGTTCGCCCCGATCGCTCCCAAACAATCGATGGATCGCATCCCGATTGGAAAGAAATCTCCCAAGCCATCTCTCGGCGAGCGTGGAGTTTGATCCGATCCGACTCCAGAACCTCTGCACCATCAGCCGGGCAAAGTTGCAACTCGTCCCCTTCAGCAAATCGCTTCGCACCTTTGATCAGCGCGAGCCACCGTCCCTCGGCGGCTTTGCCAAGAAAAAGTCCTTCCGTTTCCCGACCATCTGCGATTCGGCGTGCGACAAATCGAAGTGGAGCAACGCGCGTCTCGTTGACGATCAGCTTTCCACTCGGCTCCAAATAGTCCAATAAATCTGCAACTTTTCGATGCTCAATTCTGCTACTTTTACGGTGAAAAACCATCATTTTCGCCTGGTCCCTCGGATGTGCAGGCGCCGTGGCTATCAGCTGGGGATCGAGCGGATATTCCAACTCAGTGCTATCAAGATCGGCGGCAATCGCTTCGTCTTGCCTTGGTGGAACTTGCTGCGTCATGAAACTTTCCCACCAACCGAGTCCTCTCTCTTGGATTCGATTCGCGCCCCCGCTCCCATCCGTCGGCCGTTCATAAAAGCAAGAAGCGTTATGGCACGACTGCCAGGCGCTTGCACTTCGAGCAACTCAATCGATCCACTTCCGCACGCCACGAATCCGTCGGCACGAATTTCTCCCACAAATGTTTGAGCCCCATCATTTGCAATATCGACTGAACTCTCGACCACTCGCGCCCGAAGCAAGCGCAGCGGATTTCCATTGATCGACGCGTCAACTCCTGGCCAAGGACTGAGGCCGTTTATGCGAGCGCTCACTTCATACGCACTGCAAGAAAAGTCGACCCAGGCATCTGCTCGAGACAACTTCTTCGCTCGAGATACTTGCGATTCATCCTGCACGGTGCCACAGAGCGCGGCTTGCGCATCGATCGCTCTGCTCGGCGATGCCGCGCTGCGTTGAAATGCGTTCACCCATTTTGCGACCGTTTCAAACAGCGGCACAGATCCCAACAGCGAGAGGCGATCATGCAATTCTCCCGCTGTTTCTGCGGTTTTTGGTGAAGTCTCTGCTATGGCAAATACCAGTCCAGCATCCATCTTGTCACAGACACCAATCACACTCACGCCCACTTTTGCATCGCCGCCCATCAGTGATCGCTGGATGGGCGCAGCTCCACGCCAGGCTGGCAATATTGATCCGTGCAAATTGAACGCCGCGACTCCGTCAAGCAATTCAGGCGACATCCGCTGACCGAATGCAATGACCACAAAAAGTTTTGCTCCAGACGCACGAATGATCTCTCGAACTTCAGAAGCATTTGCATCAGCGGTCCGCAACAGTGAGAGACCATGTGAGAGCGCCCAAACACTGACTGGCGTCGCCTGTGATTCCTGACCTCGGCCAGCTTTGCGATCAGGTTGCGAAACGACGCATTCAATTCGCACGCCCAATTGCTCGCTGCGCTGTCGAATCAATTCAAATGGTGCAACTGCAAACTCTCCACTTCCAAAGAGTGCGATTGCGATATCACCGCTCTTCAATCCGAATCCCCCGTCGATTCGAGCGCACGCAATCGCTTTCGATTCACAATTCGATCGATCACAGACATTCGATCAATAATCAAAACACCATCAAGATGATCCATTTCATGCTGCCAGCAACGCGCCATCAAACCGCTTTCTTCCATTGTGAATGTCTTGCCATGCACATCGAGCGCTTCAACAATCACATGCGGTTGCCGACGAACCGTTCCACGAATATCGGGAAGACTGAGACATCCTTCTTCATACGATTCGAGCAGCCCATCAACAACCAGAAACTTTGGATTAATGAATACCTTTTCATCCCCTCCATCCTCTGCTTCGCCTTCTGTAACAAAGATTCGCTTCGAAGCGCCCACTTGCGGAGCGGCAATACCAAGCCCCTGTTCTTCCCTCATAATATGAATCATCTCGGCGACAAGGGATAAAATGACACTGTCGATCGCTTCGACCGAATCGGCACGGCGTCGAAGAACCGCATCAGGGTGAAGGATCAGTTTGCGCATGTCAAATCAATTCTATCGAGAAACCGACCCTGTTTGCCCAACAATGGAGAATGCGATATTGTCGAGTACCTTGCCCAACTGTTCGGTGAATCGAGAGGTGACCTTCAGTGATCTTGCCTTGGAATAAGAACGACAAAGACAAACCTGCATTTGTTCCATCGCCTGAGAAGGCGAAGATGTTTCTCGAACGCGCCGAGAAGGCGCAGTCGCAGTCATCCTTCGACGTCGCTCTTTATTACTTTGCAAATGCCGTCAAGGTCAATCCACAAGAGATCGCCATTCACGAAGCGATGTACGCATGTGGGAAATCATTTTGTATAGGAGGCGGAAAGCCTGCGTCAGGTCCGGACGTGAAATCACTCGATGGGCCAACACCTCAGGATCGACTTGCTGTTGCCGAACTCTATTGGATGCGTGACTTGAATAATATTGATCGTGCTTTAGAAATGTTGCACGCTGCGGTCAAGGCGGATCAAATTGGATTCGGCGCTTGGGCTGGGCCGAAAGTGTTCAATCTGCTTTCTGTTTCCTTTCGCGACAAGCCAAATAAGAAAATGCTCTTGCGCGCAAAGAATCTTTTCATAGAGGTCAACTCGTGGGAAGAAGCGAAACTTTGTATCGAAAAGGCATTGGCGGTCGATCCTTCGGATATCCAACTCGAGCGCGAATTCAAGCAAATTCTTGCCAATCAATCGATCATTGCCAGTGGTTTCAATCGTGCCGACGGTGGAACTGGAAATTTCCGCGAGAACGTGCGCGATCTCGATAAGCAGCGAGCGATGGAAGAACAGGATGCGCTCACGGGAAGCGCTGGTTCTGAAGACCGCAACCTCGCTCGGACAAAAGCGGATTACGACGCAAATCCCACCATCCCAGACAACATTCAAAAATACTGTACTTCCCTGCGACGCATGGGAACGCCCGAACATGAAGCGACCGCGTACCGCACTTATCTGGCTGCCTTTGAAGCGCTGAAAGAATATCGATTCAGGATGGCGGCAGGCGATATCAAATTGATGCGAGCTGTACGCCAGTTGAACGCAGTAGAAGAAGCGGCGAAGGTTGCGCCAACTGATGCGACTGCTCAAGCAAACGTTGCGCGCGTTCGCAAGGCAGTTCTTGATCTGCAAGCTGCGGAGTATCGCGAACGCGCAACCAATTATCCAACAGATCGTTCGATCAAAGCGGAACTTGGACGAATTCTTTTCGAACTCGGCCAGTTCGAAGACGCAATGGCGTGCCTGCAAATCGCCAAAGAAGAACCAAAAATGCGAGTTTCTGCGGCTCACATGCTTGGGAAATGCTTTGCCGTCTCGGGTTGGCACGCTGAAGCAATTGGCGAATTCAAAGACGCGCTCTCAGCGATCGATGCGTCGCAGGCAGAGCGAGAACAACACATCAAATACGACTTGATGCTCTCCCTCATCGAACTCGCTCGAAGTGAAAAGAGCGGACAGCACGCACGAGATGCTGCGGATATTTGCTCGAGCATCCTGCGCAAGGACATCAGTTATCGCGATATTCGTCAACGCCGAAAAGATCTTGATGAATTAGTGAAGGAACTGGGTTGAGCACTGGATTGAGCACTGGGTTGAGCACTGGGTTGAGCACTGGGTTGAGCACTGGGTTGAAAACCGACGCAAAACCACCATCAACACCACTGCGTGTTGCGGCCATCATTCCTGCCCGCCTGAATTCATCACGATTCCCAGGAAAACTTCTGGCAAACGAAACAGGCAAGTCACTGCTGCAACATGTGTGGGAACGCGCCGCACTCTGCAAACGAATCCAAGAAATCATTATCGCAACCGACAATGAACTGATCCGCAAAACTGCGCTTGCATTTGGAGCGCGTTGTGTGATGACTCGATCAGATCATCCCAATGGAACGAGTCGCATTTGTGAAGCGGTCGCCGATATCGATGCAGAGATCATCGTGAATGTGCAAGGTGATGAGCCTGAAATCGAACCCGAGCTGATTTCCGCGGCGATCGCAGCACTCGAGGCCGACGATGGGGCATCGCTGTCCACAGTCGTCTCACCATTTCTGCCCCACGAAGACCCTGCAAATCCCAACATCGTGAAGTGCGTGGTCAGCTTGAATAACCGTGCGCTCTATTTTTCTCGCGCTCTCATTCCGTGCGTCCGCGATCTTGGGCACTCTCGCGCTGAGCCGCGCAAACATGTTGGGCTCTATGTATATCGTCGAGAATTCCTAAACATATTCGCAACGCTTGCTCCAACTCCACTCGAAGAGACCGAGCAACTCGAACAACTTCGCGCGCTTGAACATGGATTTTCAATCGCCGTCGCTCACGGCGTTGCACGATCGCACGGCATCGATACTCCAGAGCAATACGCAGCATTTGTCAGCCGCTGCAAGGCGTAAAGTTTCGCCACTCTTATGGCTTCGCTGGCGCCGCGGGCGCCGCGGGATCACCACGAATTTTCTTCGCCCAACCTGCTGCTCTTTCTCGCGTCGATTCATCGCGATCGCTTTTGGCAATTGAATCAATTCGAATCAATGCCTCCGTTGCGCGCATCGATGCAAGCGCATTACCCGCTGCCTCCTTCGCCCTCGGCTCGGGGTCATCAAGCAGCGGGATCAGGTGAGTCACGACCTGAGCACGTCCAATCGCATCCGACGCGGGCGGTGCCAAGTCCGCAAATGTGGCGATCGCGGTGGGACGAAAGCGTTCAACATGTCCGATTGCTGCAAGTTCTTTGACCTGCTGATTGAACTCCACAAGATTGAGCGCTTTGATCGCATCAAGCGCCGCACTTCGCACCCTCTCGTTTGGTGTTGAGACCTGCAACATTTTCCCAATTCCTGCACGAATCTCGGCACTTTGCGTGATCATAGTTCGCTGCTCAGGGAAATCAACACCACCCATCCGAGCGCAGCCTCCGGCCGCAGCGATTCGAGGGGCATAACCCGCATCTTGTTGAAGAACGCTTTGAAGTCGTGGCAGCGCCTGATCGATTGGAGCGACTGCAATTGATTCGGTCAATGTCGCGCGCAATTGGGGATGACATAATTTCGCAGCATCTTGCGCAGACTTTCCCAAAGTCGGCGTGACCAACTCATCGAAGAGTGCGCGGGTCAATGCGCGAGATTCTGGTGAAGCCCACGCTGCGAGCGCTTCGGCAGCTTCAATTCGCAGAGTCCATCGTGCATTTTGATCACGCACCACTTGCGCAAGCGCTTCGCGAACTTCGGCTGATTCACTCGATTTCAATGCACGCACCGCCTGCCTTCTCGTCGCAGAGGTTGGACCATTTTTCATCTGCTCGATCAAAAGTGGAGTCGTATGAGAAACTTCCAAGACTTTCAACACATCAAGCATCGGATCGACAGCAATCATCGTTGGCGGACCATCGAGTTCGATCTGTCGCTGGGCCGTCGCATTCGACACTGGAATCATCACAGTCCGCTCGCTCGATGCGGTGCGAACAAGAACGGGCAACAAAAACTCCATCGGTCCCGCAGAAGTATTGCGATTTTTCTGCTCCACTTCGATCGTCAACAACCTCGACCCCGCGTCATAACTCGAACCGACTTTCACCACAGGACATCCAGATTGATAGCACCACTGCGTAAAGAACTGCTCCAAACTGCGACCACTGGCTTCTTCCAAACACTGCCGAAAATCGCTGGTTTCTACCAGTTTTCCTGCAAAGCGAGAGACATACAAATGCACGCCGCGGAAGAAAATCTCATCTCCAAGCATTCGACGAAGCATGTGCAATATGGACGCGCCTTTGGGATATGGATTCGCAGCGCGACTGAAAGTCTCGCCAGGATTGGAATAAACCCGCGAACACATTGCCTGCGGAATCGTTGCTGGTTCGCCACGCGGCATCCCACTATCGCCATCGGCGACTCCGGCATTGCCTAGAACTTGATCGTAATACCCATCGGCTCCGTCGCGTTCTTCCATCCAAAGCGCAGTTCCATATGTCGCCCAACCTTCATTGAGCCACAAGTGATCCCACGATTTGCAAGTCATCAAATCGCCACTCCACTGATGGCAAAGTTCGTGCGAAACAAGACCATCCAAATCACCTTCAAGCAACGCCGTCGCATCCATCACTGCGCCAGAGTTCATCGTCGTCGCAGAAGTATTTTCCATCCCACCCGCTGAAAAATTTCGCACGACAAGTTGGTCATATCGATCCCATGGATAGCGATGCCCGAATGCTTTTTCGAAGCAACCCATCATTCGATCCGTGTTCGCATACGTTGCTTGAACCAATTCCGCATGACTTGGTCGAGTCCACACCGACATCGGCACTCCGCTGATTGGCGCCGACAATTCTGTGCGCTGAAAATTTCCGGCGACGAGAGAAACAAGATATGGCACATGAGGTTTTTCCTGCAGCCAGTGCCATATTTCACGCCCCCCTTCGGTGCGGTGTTCGACCAATCGGCCATTGCCACTGACTGAAACTCCCGCAGGCACATCAACGACCAATTCCGTCGCAAGACGAATGTTTGGAAAGTCATGCACTGGAAACCAGTAATGGTTGGACTGTGGCTCACCTTGGGTATGGATCTCCGCCGCCATTCCAGCTTGACCATCAACTCCAGGAATGGCGCTCGAAAATTTCATCCCTTGCCGAGGTTCGCGCACGCGATATTCGATGGAAAATTGCAGCGGTGTCGCAGCTTGATCCGCGACTCGTGGCCCAATGGCTTCACGAAGACGGATTTGAAGAACTCCATCATCGTGCGACCACTCAAGAGGCTTCCCATCATTGCCTTTGACTGCGACGATCTCTATATTCGCAGCATCCAATCGCAAAGACTCCACCCGTTGACCTGACGCCGCGACCGTATAAGTTGCCTTGCCGTCGAATACCGGTGCGTTCAGATCGGGAACCTTGATGTCCAAGCGCAGATGCTTCCACTCGACTTGTGGATTGGGGGGGAAGTGCGCTGAGGGCACATCACCCGTTGCATTTGCAAGGGTCATCGACAAACAGAACACTGCAAACAGAGCACAAAAGTGCACGGTCTTTTCTAAAGCGCCAACCCGATTTGAGATCAAAATTTTTCTTGGCATTCTGGTCATGTGCATCTTGTACCCACAATAGGCTTGTGGTTACCATCAAATTATGCCCCATTCGGATTCAGATGCCAGTTCAGGCTTTCTTTCGCAGTTTTCAAACAGCGAGGACTTGGGTGAACATTTTTCACCAACACCACCTGGATATATCAAAGGCAGAACTCGATTCGTCGTTGTGATCGGCACCGTGATGAGCGGGCTTGGAAAAGGAATCTTTGCAAGTTCCCTTGCGAAACTTCTTCAAGACAAAGGGCTCTCGGTTGCTCCTGTGAAGTTGGAGGGATATCTCAATATTGATTCTGGAACTCTCAATCCATATCGACATGGAGAAGTCTTCGTACTCGATGATGGACTCGAGACCGACATGGATCTGGGGACATACGAACGAATCCTTGGACAGAATCTGTCTCGAAGTAATTTTATGACCGCTGGTCAGATTTATACAGAAATCCTTGAGTGCGAACGACGCGGCGGATATCTCGGACGCGATGTGCAAATGATTCCGCACGTCACGGGCGTTGTCAAAATGAAATTGCGCGAACTTGCGATGAAGGGTCCCGGCGGCAAACAAGTCGATGTCGTCTTCGTCGAAGTGGGTGGAACCGCTGGCGATTATGAAAATGGTTTTTATATCGAAGCACTGCGCGAACTCGCCTTCGAAGAGGGCGATGGCAGCACTTGCTTCGTCGCATTGACATACATCATCGAACCCGCAATCTTGGGCGAACAAAAATCCAAAGCGGCTCAGCTTGGAATGAAGCGCCTGATGGAAGCTGGAATTCAGCCTCACATTATCGCGTGCCGCGCGAAGAATCCTGTCACTCCAAAAGTTGCCCAGAAAATCTCGATGTTCTCAAATGTGCCGATGAAACGCGTCTTTTCGATGCATGACCGAGAATCGATCTATGTGATTCCTGACGCAATGAGAACCGAAGGTCTTGATCGCGAAATCCTGTCCATACTTCAACTGCATGACCGAGTTGATAATGTCGCAGAAGACGGCGCACGAAAAGTATGGTCTACATTTGCATCGAGATTGAGCGGCACGCGCGATCACAACATCACACTTGGTATTTCTGGCAAGTACGCCGCCTTGCGCGATGCTTATGCCTCGATCGACAAAGCAGTCGAACATTGCGCGGTTGACTTGAGTGCAACGGTGGATATCCGCTGGCTCGACACATCTGATTTTGATACTGCGGAACATGCTTCTCATGCACTTGATGGAGTCGATGCGATCATCGTTCCCGGTGGCTTTGGAATGCGCGGAGTCGAAGGAAAAATTCACTGCGTCGAATTGGCGCGAACGCAACGGATCCCCTTCTTGGGAATTTGTCTTGGCTTTCAAATGGCAGTCATCGAATACGCACGCAATGTGCTTGGATGGTCTGACGCCAACTCCACCGAGTTCAACAGCAAAACGAAATATCCAGTCATCAGCGAACTTCCAGATCAAAAAAGACTTGAAGGAATCATGGGCGGAACAATGCGACTTGGTGCGCAAGATGTTGCTATCACTCCAAATTCTCTCGCCTCATTTCTGTGTGGTGGATCGAAGTTGGTTCGCGAACGCTTCCGACATCGCTATGAAGTCGACCCAGCTTTCATCGTTCGCCTCGAAGCCGCAGGCCTGATTTTCAGCGGGCGTCATCCAAAGCAACCCATTATGCAGGTTCTCGAATTGCCATTGACCAGTCATCCATATTTTATTGGCGCGCAATTCCATCCAGAATTGACAAGTCGACCGCTCGCTCCTCAAGCGCTCTTCATGGGACTTCTCGCCGCAGCGATCGCCCAGAAGGAACCGGCGTTTGCGCAGACTGCTGCGGGACGCCGATGGGTTCGATCCGCTTCGACCGCCAACTCGCATTCAGCTTGACGAGGTCGCATTCGGCTTGAATTCGTGCCCGTGACATTCTCGCTGGCTTGCAGAGCGACCATTTCGCAGACTCCGATATACTCTGCGATCCACGGCGATGTAGCTCAGCTGGTTAGAGCGGAGAATTCATAATTCTTAGGTCGGCGGTTCGAGTCCGCCCATCGCCACTGTAAAAATAGCAGCCCCGCTCGTACTTTCGAGCGGGCAAATGGAAACCCACAATGACTGACCGAAACACAAGCGACCTGCTCATTCAGGTTGCTATGCGGGCAGAAGCTCTGCCAATCATTCATCTCTTGTCTTTGAAACCTATCGGGAGAATGGACCCAAATCTTCCCTCGGAATTATGGCAAGGCATTGTTCACGGTCATTGCATTTCTCTGGTCACAAACGGTTGTGATCCCGAATTTGATTGCGATCGAATCGGCACAGAATCTGCAGCGATTGTTGCCTTTCTAGCTTTGCGGATCACCCGCCCCAAACTCATATTCAATGCTGGCACGTGCGGAGGATTCGCATCCCAAGGCGCGACGATTGGCGACATCTATATGCCGACTCGTTTTCTATTTCACGATCAGCGCGTTGCCCTGCCGAAGTTTGATGCCTTCGCGAAGGGCGAAAAAACGACGGCGGACTTTCCAAAGATTCGCTCGGCGACCAATGCGAAGCACGGAACTTGTTCGACAGGATCGAGTCTCGACACGACTGTCGATGAAATGGCTTTCTTCGCTGCAGAATCTGTGACATGCAAAGATATGGAAGCTGCCGCAATCATTCGTGTCGCGCGCGATTTTCAGACACCATTCATTGCGCTGAAAGCTGTGACCGATTTGGTTGATCACCGCCAAACCGTGCAAGAAGCCTTTTTGACCAATTTAAAATTTGCAACGGGCAGACTTGCTGATGCAGTTGATCATGCTGCGCGCGTTTTTTCTGCGGTGTGAAACGAGTGGGATTGAGTGTTGAGGATTCTTTTTTTTGCAGAAGACGATGGCGTTTTTTGCAATTTTAAAAATTTGCATTACAACTTGAATCTCAATCTTCGTTGAGATTTACGGCACAGGTTTACGGGCAAGGTTTACGGGCAGAAAGCGACACGCCGTTTGCGTACCCCCTGTTTACGGGCAAAAATTATCCAAAAATGAGCGTTTTGTGCCCGTAAACAGGGGTGTGGCGTATTGGAGATTCTTTGTGGTGCCAAATGCGCCCCCCAAATTGGCCGCCTTTATAAATGACAACGCCCGATGCGCGGCTCGAACGCGCGACCTCCAGTTTAGGAAACCAGTGCTCTATCCAACTGAGCTAATCGGGCTCGTGATATCGAAAGAATACCCCACAACCCCACTCCCCAAAGGTGACCAGCAGCGGGGAAATCAACGCGGCAATCAGCGCGGCTCTTCATAATCTGGATAGCGTCCGCCCGACTTTCGGTCAGCCTTCGCTTGGACGAAATAAAATACGCACCAACCAGAAAGAAAAATGATCCAAAGAATATTTGAAAGAAGGACGAGTTCCATAAGCAAAGATCATAAGTGATTTTCACGGCAACTGCGTCTACTCTGACGCTTTCACCGATGGACGATCCCCTTTTCAACATCGTGCTTTGGCAACCCCAAATTCCCCAGAACACGGGCAACATTGGGCGCACCGCAATGGCGACTCATTGTCGACTTCATGTGATTCATCCCATCGCCTTCGATATGGACGAAAAAGCCTGCCGCCGTGCGGGCTTGGATTACTGGGAACATGTGGACTGCCGCGAACACGCGTCGTGGGAGGCATATATTGCATCAGAAATGCCAAAGCGTCTTTGGCTTTTTACAACGAAATCCACGCGGCCGCACTGGAACGCTGACTTTCGCCGTGGAGACCACCTGCTTTTCGGTCAAGAACAAGGCGGGATTTCGACTGAAATCCACGAATGGGTCTCTGCAACTTTCGGTATCGATCACCGCATCACCTTTCCGATGATCGCAGCGCAGAGTGCACGCAGTTTGAACCTTGCGACGGCCGTTGCGTGCGGCGTCTATGAGGGAGTTCGGCAGATCTCGCTCGGAACTGAGGGATTGCCCTCTGCGTATGATCTATGAGCAGATATCGTGTTGAATCGTCGTGTCAATTTTTCACAGTCCATTTGCACGGAACAAGCATAGAAGGATAAATCATTGAACCAAATCCAATCTCAATCGCACCGCCGTGGCTTCACGCTTGTCGAACTTCTTGTCGCGATCGGAATCATTATGGTTCTCATCGGAATTCTTTTGCCTGCGCTTGGCAAGGTTTCGACGAAAGCGAAGGCGACTGCCACAACTGCGACGATGAACGAGTTCGCAAAAGCGTGCGATGTTT
>CAMAXY010000038.1 GCA_945862215.1 Singulisphaera sp. GP187
GCAACTCCGATCGGCTATCAAACCAATCTCATGATTTATGGCCCCGGCGGTTATCGATTCAGCGACTTCGTACGATTTGGTTTTACTCTGAACATAATCGCATTCATCATCACCATCTCATTGCTCGCTTGGCAGTATGGTCTCTGGACGACCACATGATGAACCACTCGTCAACTCCACGTTCAACCCCAAGTCCAACGCCAGGAGCAATTCCGCACGAGCGACTCTCGATCGATCGTCGCGTTCAGTTACTTGGCCGTCGTGGTTGCACGATTTGGCTCACTGGGCTTCCCGCGTCTGGCAAGAGCACGATCGCCCTCTTGATTGAAGAAAAGTTGCTTACAGAAAAACGTCCTGCGCTGATTCTTGACGGCGACACGCTTCGACATGGGCTCAACGCAGGTCTTGGATTTGATGCGGGTGGCCGCGCCGAAGCTGTTCGTCGAGCAGGAGAATCTGCGCTGATTTTGGCTGAAAGTGGTGCGGTCGCGATCGTCAGTATGGTCAGCCCATTTCGTGCGGACCGAGATGCGGTGCGCGCGCGCCACGCCAAAATTGGTATTGCGTTCATCGAAGTTTTCGTCGATGCCCCCCTTGCGGTCGCAGAATCACGCGATCCCAAGGGTCTTTATAAGAAGGCACGCGCTGGGGAGATTCCGACTTTCACTGGCGTCACGGATCCATACGAAGCGCCGACACGACCAGAGGTGCATGTGCGGACACACGAAAGCAGCGCGCAAGATTGTGCGATAAAAATTTTCGCGGCAATCACCGCATAGCATCGCTTCAATGCGTTGGTTCTGGCTCTTCTTTATTGTTTTGATTATCGCGGCACTTGTTGCGCTGATGCGTTCAAACACGAACGATGATTCGGTCCCAGTGATGGACCCGCCAACTTTGTCTGCAGCGCGGCCCGAGGCATTGTCTGCCTCACCATCTCCTGAACCCACGAATGTCATTCGCGTCGACGCGCGAACAATCCAACTCGATGGACGATTCGATGTCTCTGGAACAGGATCGATTTCTGATCCATATAAAATCACATGGCCACTGATGTTGTCTGCACAAAGCGGGATGGGTTCTGATGGTGTCATCGCAGTGCCGAAATACATATCACTTCTTGACGGCACATCCATAGAAATCAGCGGCTATCTCGCGCCACCCGTTGCGCGCGATCTGACGGAAGAGTTGCTGGTGATGCGAAACCGATGGGATGGTTGTTGCATCGGCACGCCGCCGACTCCATTTGACTGCATTGAAGTGCGATTGGACAAAGCAGTTCCCATCAAAGGAAAGCATCTCATTCAATATGGAACCATCCGTGGAATTCTTCGTGTTGAACCGTTCAGCGCAGGAAAATATTTGCTGGGCTTGTACCGAATCGAACATGGACAAGTTGAAGGCTTCGGCGGGTAAAGTCTTGGAATGTTGACAACAATCATTTCGTTGGTTGCATTCTGTACTGCGCTGACACCAGCAGATTCAATCGTCGCCTCAAAAGGCATCGCAATTTCTGGAGTTGCGCGATCAGCAAGGTCACCGATCCAAATTGATGGCGTCGCTGCACAAATTGTTGCTGGCACATTTCATCCGCAGGCAGGCGATCGTGTTGGAATTCCGCTGCCAATTTCTGCTGAAAAGTCTTCTGAAAAAAGCGGCATTTGGACAGAAATCAAGCCTAATGAAAATGGATCCTTTGATTCCACTTCGTTCTCAGGCGGCTATCTCGTGCTCTCCTTTGAAAGCCCTGCGAATCAAATCATGATCTTGGAAGCCACCGGCCACGGAATGGTTTACTTCGATGGTCCGCATATGGGCGATCCATACGCAACTGGATATCAACGCATTCCACTCGAAATAAAAAAAGGAGCAAATCAATTTGTCTTCGCAGCGGGTCGGGGATCTATTTCAGCAAAGCTTGTCGCCCCGCGTATCAATGGACCACAGTTTGACACGCGCGATCTGACCGCACCAGATCTTGTTGTTGGCGAGTCACTGGATGCGTGGATTGGAATTCGAATCATCAACGCGGCAATTATTCCTGCAACAAATCTTACGATCGAAATCGAATCGCAAGATGGCATCACGACACGAACACCAGTCGCGATGATCGTGCCACTTGGAATTTTCAAAGCGCCTGCGCGGATTCGAAGCGGTCCATTTGGACTTGAAGGTCCAGCTCGATTTCGCGTTGCACTCGTTCGCGCGGATTCTCCAGATGGAGATGCGAAAGGAGTGCTCGACGAAACAACGATCGAACTGACGGTGAAATCTTCAACCGCAACACGCAAAGAAACTTTTCAAAGCAAGATCGAAGGCAGTGCGCAATACTTTGCTGTTGTTCCTGCCGCAAAGCCAACCGTAAAAAGTGACGCCCATCCAGGAATCGTCCTTTCTCTTCACGGCGCAAGTGTTGAAGCACTCGGTCAAGCACAGTGCTATGCGCCACGCGATTGGGCATTCATCATCGCACCAACCAATCGAAGGCCGTATGGTTTCGACTGGGAAGATTGGGGACGAATCGATGCGCTTGAAGTTCTCGACACAGCACGCGAACGATTTCGTACCGATCCACAGCGCCAGTGGTTGATTGGTCACTCGATGGGTGGACACGGAACGTGGCAAATTGGCGCACAAAACAACGATCTTTTTGCGGCGATTGCTCCGAGCGCTGGTTGGATTTCTTTCTTTACATATGTCAATGCTCCAACGGCCGCAATCGACGCGAACGATTTCGTTGGAAAAATTCTTGATCGCTCTGCAAATCCAAGTCGGACGTTGCTCTTAAAAGACAACTATGCATCACAAGGTGTTTATGTCTTACATGGAGATGCGGACGACAATGTTCCGGTCACTGAAGCGCGAGAGATGCGTGCGCAACTTGCAACGTTTCATCCCGACTTCGCATATCACGAACAACCTGGCGCTGGACATTGGTGGGGAAATGAATGTGTCGACTGGCCGCCGCTTATGGATTTTCTCAAAGCACGCACCTTGCCTCTACAAGAATCTCGTGATCATATTTCTTTCACAACCATCTCTCCAAACAATCACGCAACAAATGGTTGGGTGACAATCGATACACAGTTGGTCGCTCTCGAACCAAGTCACGCGGATATGACAATTGATCGTAAGGCGAAGTCTGTCACTGGCACAACTTCAAATGTCGCAAGGCTTGGACTTTCAGTTGATCTCGATGGAGACGATGATCAAATCACGCTCGATATCGACGGAGTGAAACTGCTTGCAACAGAACCAGATGGTGGCGACCTTCTTTGGATCGAGCGAACACTCACACCAGATGGAACGATCACGCCATGGCAAATAAGCACTCCACCAAATCCCAATCAAAAGTGCGCTGCGCGCATGGGGCCGTTCAAAACTGCGTTTACAAATCATCCTGTCCTTGTCTATGGAACTACAGGTACGTCAATCCAAACAACAGCATTGCTGGCGAAAGCTCGATACGACAATGAACAGTTTGTCTATCGCGGCAATGCATCATTCGAGATCGTCGACGACAAATCTTTTCTGCAATCTGCAAACTCACGTTTCAAAAATCGAAATGTCATTCTCTATGGCAACGCAGACACAAACGCTGCTTGGAATTCTCTGCTTGCCACATCGCCAATCACTGTGCGCAACAATGAAATCATTGTGAAAACTTCCGACAGCGCTACAACAACAATCAAGGGGGATGATCTTGGCGCGGTCTTTGCGTTTCCTCATCCATATTCCGACACGGCACTTGTCGGCGTCGTAGCTGGAACAGGCGCTGCTGGCCAAAGTCTGATCGATCGGGCTCCATACTTTGTTGCTGGAACGGGATATCCAGACCTGGCTATTTTTCGGGCAAACATGCTCGAAGCCGGCTCTGTGGGCGCAGCTGGTGCCGCATTTTTTAGCAACGATTGGACACTTTCGCCCGTTGATGTACTTTTGTGGCGGAAATCACAATGACCAGCACAATCCCATCTCTCTCGGCTCGCGCCAATGACGTCGTCCCAACAAGCGAACTCGGCAGTTTCGAAATCGTTCGCAGACTCCCAGTGACTACTTGGTCGCTTCGCCCAAAGGCTTTCGTTCCAGCAATCGCAACGACCAACGAATCCGCACTTGCATTGCATTCGCTTGGACGACTCGCTGGTTGGTTGGAAGCTGGCGATTGGAGCGCAACAATTCAAGCACGGCTCGCAGCGCGTTATGCGTTTCCACAAACCATTGCGTCGCCACGCATCACAACTGCATGGCTTGGTATTGCGTCCGATGCGCGCGACGGCATCGCGAGTGTTCCCCCACCACCATCGTGGTTGCCATCGATATTGAAAAGTTGGAATAATGCTGTTGATTTTTCTGTGGTGCCAACAGACAGACGAGCCGACTTTGCGTTGCGCGCCGCATCGTGGACCATCTGGCTCTACGGCATCACACAGCCATACGCAAACGACAGTGACAACATTGCACACGCGCATGGAGCACGTCTCATTTCTATCGGCGCAAGATTGCCAGCAACTCTGGTCTCTGGCCAAGCGTCGACTGATGCACAGCGCACAATTCTTGCACGCGCACTTGCGAACGCCTTAACTGCAGAAAAGTTTTCTCTTTGGCACAACGCTTGGTTGCTTGAAGTTGCCGCCGAATCAGATCGCTTAATCACGGCACTTGTCAGAGCAAAGAAAGAACGTGTTCGACTTTTGGAAGCCGCCGCCGAGATGCGTGCACCAAAGAATTGCATTGCACTCGCAGAGTCATTGATTGCAAAGCCGCAGACGAATGTTGCCGACGCTGCCATTCGTATGGATATCACTTTCCGCGCAGCACAAGCAATTGTCGACAAATTTGTTTCACAAAAAATTCTTCGAGAAATTACAGGACGACAACGCGACCGCATTTTTCAATGCGACGCTTTCAGCGACCAGCTGCTTTTTGCGTCGCCGCCTGATCGTCCTCAATAATTTGTTCGGCACCTTCAGCAGGAAATTGTGGCGTGGATTCAACAGCAGGAGCAAAGTCTTTCACGCCGCTCTTGTAATAACGCGCCACATATCGATAGACAAATCCGCCTGGTTGAACTGATGCCCATGATGACACTGGTCCAGTGGGAGACAAACTCGATTTCACAACGCCAGCTCCTGCAGGTGCATCGCGATTATCCAATCCGCGCGACCACTGAACAGAATCTGCGCCAACCGCACAGGCGGCGCTGACAGCTTCAGGTTCTCCGAAGCCTGCTGCACTAACAAAGTCCGACGATCCAATCAGACCGGAATTTGCAGGACGGGCGATGACAACGGTTGGTGATGTTGTCGCCTCGAAACGCTCTCCCTGATAGGTGGTCAAGAACTGGTTCGAGCAACCGCCCATAAAAAACACAAATATGGCTATTGCGGCGACCTGACTCATAAAAAAACTTGGAAAACCTCTTGGCATTACGACATATTACGCCACAATAAAGTTCTCATGCTTCAGATCGGTCCACTTCTGCTCGATTCTCCGCTGCTCTTGGCTCCAATTGCCGGTCACTGCGACCTTTCCTTTCGAATTCTTTGTCGCGAGCAAGGTGGAGTTGGGTTGGCGAGCACTGACCTTTTAAATTCTCGCGCGATCCTAAACGGATCCGCGAAAACGCTCGAACTCGCTGCCACCAACGATCTTGATAATCCATGCGGAATGCAGTTGTATGGAAATTATGAAGATCCACTTCCCGAAGCTGCGTGCTGGGCAATTGATCACGGAGCGAAATTGATCGATATCAACATGGGGTGCCCAGTCGATAAAGTAGCTAAAAAACACGGTGGTTCTCTTCTTTTGCGCGATTGTCCTTCCACGATGCGACTGACCGAAAGCATTGTCGAAGCAGTGCGCAAACATAGCGGTGGGCGCATTCCAGTCACTGCAAAAATGCGTTTGGGTTGGGATCGCGAACATTTTGTCGCTCCAATACTCGCACGAGATCTGGAAAGCATCGGCATTCAAGCTGTCACTGTGCACGGGCGATGGACTGTTCAATTCTTCTCGGGCAAGGCTGACTGGGAACGAATCGGCGAAGTGGTCGCGGCCGTAAAATCTATTCCGGTCATTGGCAATGGCGATGTCACAGAACCTCAGCATGTCATAGACCTCATGCGCCTGACCAACTGCGCCGGCGTGATGATCGGGCGTGGCGCGCTGCGCACACCTTGGATTTTTCGCCAAGCCCTCGAACTGCTTCAAATGGGAGACAACCCAATTCCGGAACAGGTCTTTGCCCCTTCCTTCTTATATAAGTGCCAGATGATCCGCCGCCATATCGACCTCCTGACCCAATTTGCCCCATCCGAAAGGCACGCCCTGCACACCATGCGCTCTAGGATCGCGTGGTATAGCAAAACAATGGGTCCTATAAAACCACTGAAAGAAGCAATAAGAACGGCTTTATCTCTTGCAGAGATGGTTCGCGCGATTGATTCGTGGATAAAGATGGCCAGCGAAGAGCAAGAAATTCGCCATAATGTTGTTGGTGTGGGCGCAGAGCTCTTGGACTAACAAAAATAACCTTACGTTTATTATTAATCTGTTTTCCTCTTGTGTTTTGTGGGAGTGTGTTTTAGTGTTCAAGTTTTTGCCGAACCTTGTTTAAGGATCAAGAGTAAAGTTTGTAGGGAGTCACAACAAGTCTTCGGACTTGAGAAGGAAAAGGGATATGAAAAATACGATTACTGTTGTTTGCGCTTTATTTTCTTTGGGGTCTGCAACTATTGAATCACGAGCAGATTTTATTCCACCAGGATTTTTATTCCGTGTCTTTGAAAGCGGTGTTTCTTCTGGCGGAGAAGCATGCAACTTTGGAAGTGTGGATCAAGTGTCTGCAACCGAGTGGTTCTTTCAAGGCAAGCACTCGAATACCACTGGAACATCGATGAGTTGGTCGTACTTGGTCGACCCAGATCCATTCATTACTGGAACATTTTCGCTGACCAACGACACTCTTTTGGCTAAGTCTTATGTCGTTGACTTTTCGCTTCCAATTTCTCCGGCGATCGCCCAAAGCACTGTCTCTGGACAAATGGCGGGAACACTGACAGATTCAAATGGCTCGGGATCTGCATCGATGACTTCAACAAGTGGTGGTGCGGTCTACACCGCGCTTGCAGATGAGATGCTCGTTCAATCATTGATGTCGAATGCAAATCAAACTGTCTCCTCTGCCTTTGGAACAACTTCCTTCAGTGGCGGTTCATTCGGACAAGGATTGCCCCCACTCGCCGGCCCCGCAATCAACAGCACAATTGGAATTCGCTTTTCGTTCACATTGAGCGCAGGCGACTCTGTCTCGTTTTCAAGCATCTTTGTCGCGAATCCCGTGCCAACACCAGGCGCGTTGGCGATGGGGCTCTTGTCTGGATTGGCTGCGCGACGCGGACGACGACGCACTGATTGAATGATTTAAATTTGCTCGGGGAATGGGATTGGGTTTATAGATGGAAAGGGTTGAAAATAATGAATTTAAATAAAACATGTTTTATCTTTGGACTTAGGTGCATATTTGGGTGCCTTATCTCTAGCGCAGCGAGCGCAGGATTTGATTCATCTGGCGCGTCTTTCAGTGTCACATCTTCAGCGGGAAGCGGAACCCTCGTCAATGTTCCAACTCAAATCACGCCAACGGCGTGGTCAAACACTGGCAGCTGGACTGGAACAAACGCTTCGGTGACTTGGGCGAACGATATTCAAGGATGGAATTCGACAACTTCAGCGGGATTTACCAACGGAAACATTGTGATTCGAAACAATACCTCTGCTGCGCAAGACTTTAACGTGACGATTGCAATGCTTGGAAATGCAACTGGACCATTGGTTGCTGCTGGATCGGTCGGCGGACAATATGTCAACGGATCTGCATCGCTAGGAAGTTTGACCAGTACTGGCGCGCTGTGGAGCGCGGGAATTGACGGCGCAACAGTCAACACACAACTCAATAATGCGCTGTTCTTTGCGCAACCTTTCCAAGTGGTATCACTAGGAAGTTTCAGCTTCAACAATCTTGCAATGAACTCGATCACTGATCGAGCCTCAATTCTTTTCTCACTTCGCCTCTCCGCTGGCGGTGAAGCGAGTTTCACAAGCGCGTTTTCATTCCAAGCCGTTCCCGGACCAGCATCGCTGGCATTGATTGGTTTTCTGCCGATTGTGCGATCACGCCGACGAGGCTGATCGCAATGAATCAGATTCGCAATTCTTTTGATTGCGGAAGATCAGACAAACTCGAAAGTCCAAAGACCTTCAAGAATTCACTTGTTGTTCCATAGAGCATTGGTCGACCAAGTTCTTCTGCGCGACCAACAATGCGAACAAGTCTTCGTTCGAGCAACCCACGCAAAACTTCGCCGCACGCAACGCCGCGAATCGCTTCAATTTCAGATCGTTGGATGGGTTGTCGATACGCAACAATCGCCAGTGTTTCAATCGCAGGCTGAGTCAATCGTGTTTGTTGCTTCTCGCCGCGCAATCTCGCGACAACCGGAGCGAATGCTGGCAAAGTTAAAACTTGTCTACCGCCAGCAACTTGTTCAACTTTGAATGCGCAGCCAGTTGCGAGATAAGAGACGTTCAACTCTTCAACAGCGTCTCGAATTTGTGTCGTTGATTTGCTCTTGCCAGAAACGCCAAGTAAATCTGCGATGCGTGAATCTGAAAGCGGTCGATCGGCGGCAAATAATAAAGCTTCGACCCGTCGCACCAAAGGAAGATCGGCGCATGGAATCTCTTCGACATCCGCCGCAGGACCTACAACACCCAAAGCCTGCTCGGCTCCTTCAACTTCGACAGTTGGCTTTGCACTCATAATTATCGCCGACGCGATGCGTTCAGGCGCGCACGTGCGAGTGATTGTTCGTTCTCGATAGATTCTCGCTGAGCAAGAGTCAACGGCTTTTCATTCACCGCATTCACTTTCGCATCCGCTTGCGATACTTTTTTCTGCGCATCTTCTGGATTGATCGAAGACGCGAGTTCGGCTCCATCAGCCAAGAGCACCAACGAGTTCTGATTCATTTGTGCGAAGCCGCCAGCGAGCACATATTCAGTGCTTCCTGCTGCGCTGTCGATGCGACAAACTCCGCCACCCAACTTGGACAGAAATGGAGAGGCTCCGCGCATCACGCCTTGTTGGCCATCAAATGCTTGGAATGAAACATATTGAACTTCCTCGTCAAGAACGGCTTCGGATGGGGTGACGATTTTGCAGTGAAATGTTGTCATAAAATAGTTACCAAAGTTTGATACTAACCGCCCTTTGACGCTGGTGGAAGACCTGAAAAAGGTGGCGGTCCCTTTAGAGCAAGATTGTAATTGCGATATTGTGGATCGAGCGTCACTTCCTGCAAAATCCATGGAGCAAGCCACTTTGGAATCTCGAAATGATGATCTGTGGTCGGTAACTCGACTTCAGCTAGTACCAGAGAAAAGTCGGCAAATTCGTCAATTTCCCAGACCAAATCTTCAGCAGGAATGCGATGGCGTTTCTTACAAACCCTGCGACCAATTGTGCCCGGCCATTGTTGGTTGAAGGAAACAGCGGAGATCTGAGTTTCGCTCTCTTGGCGAACAAGTCCAGTTCCAGTTTTATGGTTCAGATGGAATTTTTCGCTTGCATCTGGCAATACTGTTCGCCGAATCCGCCCCATTGGAGAACCATCATCACAAAGCAGATACCCCTGGTCCAATTGCCAAATGGCATGGTCCACCGGAAGCTTTGGCAATCCGCAAAGCAACCAAACGCGTTCGATTTCCAGACCTTCCTTCACGACGACTTTCCCGCTGACTTTCCAGAAAGGCTTGACCACTGCGCGACAAAGTCGGCAAGAACAAGTTTTTGATTGACATTCGCATGCAAATTTCTTTCTGCGTCAGCGATCAGATCTGGAACCTTCGCCCAATACTCCAACCTGTCCGGAGAGTTTGTGCTCGAACGTATTCGGCGCAGAACCTCTGCTCCAATCACTGAAAACATCACTCCAGTTGCGCGCCGATTTGCAGCTTCTTTGCTTGCGTTTTCATTTCGCTTGACCGCTGCTTCTGCGACTTCTGCAGCGAAGTCGTTCATGCGGTCGCTCATAGCGAGTGGAAAATCTCCGCGCTCCAATTGATCGATCATTGGCAAGAGATCGGCGTGTAATGATTGCAAGCCAAGTTCGACCGCTGTCACCGCGGCGCCTGGAGATCCCGCTGCGTACATCTGCACAAATTCGCGCGCTGCGCCATTCACCTCTCCAAGATTTCGGTCAAGCCATCCAGACATCTGCGCTTCATCAAGCGGAAAGAATCCGAGTGTTTGACAACGACTCCGAACTGTTGGCAATAATCGGTCCAAACTGTTTGTCACCAAGATGATGACTGTCCCTGGCGGAGGCTCCTCAAGTGTCTTCAAGAGAACATTTTGCCCGTCTGTTTCTAATCGCTCTGCTTCGTCGATAATGAAAACTTTTCCAGCGCCCATGACGCTTGATCGATAGACAGCTGCGTCAATTCTCGCGCCTCCACTCGAAACTCCGCCAATCATGTGCTCGCGTAAAAGAGCAACTGGAATATTGTTCTGCTTGCGATCGCGCAATTCTCGATCTGCACTCGACCCAGCAAGTTCTGCACGAATGATCCGAACATCTGGATGTGTTCCGGCGCGCAAAAATGTGGCACTTGGCGTATGCAAATTCGCAGCACACTTTGTTCGCTGGGCATCGCCGGAAAGTGGGTCAACAATCACTGCGGCAACACGTAATGCCGCTGTGCACTTGCCCGTTCCTCTTGGTCCATGAAAAATCCACGCATGCGGGAAATGGCCTGATCCAAGCGCTTTAGCGAGTGTTTCTAGCGCTCGATCTTGTCCAAGAATCTGCCCATCCAATGCGACACGCGCCAGAGAAGAGACATATAAATCGCCTGGAGAACCTGCCTCTGCTTCTGCGCGCGGAGTGCGCACCGATTTGGGTTTGCCAACAGTACGAGGTACGGTCACTTTGGAATCTCAACCATCAAAGTTGTTTCTGGAACTGTTTCTTGTGATCCCTTGCGGATTGGCTTGAGAAGATCTTCGCCATTGACCATCAATTTTGGAAATCGTTTTTTGATGGCCATGACATCATCCGAATAGAGCATCGTCTTCGAATCATAAGCATCTTCACCAAAGATCCCTATTGTCACAATACTCATTCGCCGATCATCATCGTGATTGAAAAATGCTGGTAACCCTTGTGCACGCAGCTGAGCTGTATACGCTTCTGCCTTGCGACGAATTTCTTCGACTGTGATCTCGCCCGAACCGAAATCGCTCCAAACTGCAACTTCTATCGAGTACAGAGTTCGTGCGTTTGGATTTGCGAGACGTGCACGTCGCAAATCAAATGCACCCATCTGCCCAGTGCGCGCAGTATCAACACGCGTCAAAAATGACCGGGCAAAGGGACGATCATTTCCATCGGTCAGTGCTTGAACTTGTTTCACCATTGGTTTCGCCGCCGGATCATCTGTGCCCGTGAAGCGACCAACCATAACCACGGATCCGTTTGATTTTTCTCGCACGAATGCGTCGACCAACACGGGATACTTTCGACGCAGTTGAACACATGAAGCTTGCGCGAGTTGGGCGTGATCATCTCCAGAAAATGACAACAAAATTATTCCCCATCGCCGATCTTCCTTCGTTGCAGATTTAGAATCACCGCTTTGAGAATTTGTTTTTGCACCAACTTTGGAGGGAACTGAAATTGGCTCCTCAATCGCTGCGGTGGGTTGCGCCGCAGTTTGGGGACTTCCTGGAACGGACCAATTCGGTGATTTCCCTGTTGCGGTGGATTTTGTGGTCTTGCCAGTGGTTCCAGCCAAGATGCCAGACTCTTCACTATTTGCGATTCCGTTATCGCTGAAAAGTGCATCTGGGTCATTCGACTCTTCAGAAAGCGCCGTTTTCTTTGAATTTTTGGGGGTATTCGCACATCCAAATGTCGAAGCAATCAAGACACAAGATATGACTTTCACAAACAAAGTTGAATTGCGCTCAAACATATTGGTGGATCATAACTCACCTTGCACACACAATTTGAATAGTTGAAGACTTTGGATTCGATAGGACGATATGTATCTTGTGCCTAAAGTTTGGGCTCACTACAAGGATGTCACGAGTACGACGTCAGGCCGATGCTGAAGATGGATCTGAAGCAACGGTCGCAGGAGTTTTATCAATGTCCGAATCCATACGAACAACGAAGAATAGAACCATGACAAGCGCAGCCGAAACAATGACCTCCGTTTTACACCCTATGACAGTTGACGAGTGTTCGAATGTTCGGCCACTCGCTTCTGAGTTGGCGGATCATTCAGAGGAACACGCCAGACACCTTGCGCATTTGCGGGCTTTGCCGGAAGTCCGAGCAGAGCGCATCGCAAAGATCAAGCAAATGATTGCTGATGGATCATTCGACACAGAATCAAGGCTTTCTGCTGCGATTGATCGCATGCTTGAAGAACTTCGACACCACTAAATATTTGATTGTTTCTGTGGTCAACCTCTGAAATCCAAAGAATATTTTCGCAACAGATTTTTGGTCGCCACTCATACACTTGAGAGGTGAGCAGTCAAAAAATTTATCTTCATTCTCTCTTCCTCGCCTTCGCTTGGAACAGTGGCGCAGTTGCGCAATCTCCACCAGTCAACGGCATGCGCCCGTCCGATGTTCGATGGGACGCCATCGAGCATGCCACCGTCTTCACTTCCCCGCTCATCAAGATAGATGACGCGACGATTCTGATGCGAAATGGTTGGATCGAAGCTGTCGGGCCCACTGTGAATATTTCTATACCTGCCGGCGCCACGATTCATAACGGACGTGGCAAAACGGTGATGGCTGGATTTATCGAGCCCGCATTGATTCTCAACTCCGCTGCGCTTGCAAAGAAAGTTGCGGGTGATGCGGGCGCGCATTGGAATTCCAATGTGACTCCTCAAGTCTCTACCAAAGATTTACCGCCAATTTCTGCCGAAGTAAGCCAAGAATTGCGCGCGCTGGGATTCACAATTGCCGCTGCATATCCAAACTCTGGAATCTTTCGTGGCAGTGGTGCGGTTGTACTTCTGGGAATGGAACCAAACGGAACGCGAACCATCGGAGGAGACGCAGGCCAGTTCGTATCGTTTGGTCGAAGCCCCCCCGATGCACGATCAGAGAATGATGATGAAGATATGTGGCGAGCTCCTACATATCCAAACTCAACGATGGGTGCGGTTGCGCTTTTGCGGCAAACATTTCTCGATGCACGATGGCGTGCAAAATCCGTTGAAGTCTGGAATGCGCACCCAACTGGAAACGATCCCCCTGTTGCGGCAGCAGCGCTCGATGCATTCGCTGAAGAGATCGCTGGAAAGGCGCGAGTTCTCTTTGATGCTTCAACCGAACTTGATGCGCTGCGTGCTGGGGGACTCGCGCAAGAATTCAAGTTGAATGCTTCGATATTGGGAAGCGGTGGCGAGTTTCGTAATCTCAACGAGATCGCAGCGATGAAACTGCCGATTATTGTGCCGCTCGATTTCCCTCAACCACCAGACCTTTCTTCGCCACGATTATCAGAAAGCATCTCGCTGAGGGATCTGGAAAGTTGGGCCGTAGCGCCATCCAATGCTGCTCGACTTATCGCCGCCGGAGTTTCTGTCTCGTTGACGACAAGCCGTCTGAAGCAGCGTGATTCGTTTCCCGCTCGCGCACGCGAAGCACGTGAGGCCGGTCTGAGTGAGGCGCAGTTGATTGCCGCCTTGACCACTGCGCCAGCGTCATTGCTTGGAATGAGCGACACGCTTGGAACAATCGAAAAAGGACGAATGGCAAATTTGACTGTCAGCGATGGTCCACTCTTTGCCGAAGATTCTCGCATTACCGAAGTTTGGATTGCGGGGCGTTCATACGACGCAGCGGCTCAAGATAAAACACCATTCGGAAATGATTTTGTGGGAGCCGGACGCTACTCCCTCACTCTTGTCGATGGCGCAACACGCATCGTCGTGATTGATGCGAAGAAGCGAACGATCGTGTTTGAGGCAACGGCTGCAGACGCAACCAAGACATCAACAAGTGCAAGTAATCTTTCACTCGATCGATTGCGTGGTGGATTCGTAATCGATGGCGAGGCTCTAGGTATGGCAGGGCCCCTGCGCTGCACACTGCGTGCAGATGGAGATCGCTTAACAATAGAAGCTCTGCCTGCGAGTGGCATCTCTGTGATGTTCACGGCTGTTCCTGCTGCACCTGAAGTAGCAAAGGTTGCGGCGGAAGAAAAGCCAACAGAGAAAGAAACTGATAATCCGTCACAGAAGCCACCCGAAAAATCAACAGAAGCAACTCTTGCCAAAACCACTGCTCGCCCTGATGTCCCTATTACGTTTCCCTTTGGCGACTTTGGGTATTCCGCAATTCCCACCAAAGAAAATGTGATCTTTCGTGGAGCAACAGTCTGGACAAGCACCCCCGCTGGAATTCTTGAAGACACCGACGTCATCATTCGAAATGGAATCATTGTGCAAGTTGGAAAAAATCTATCAGTGCCAAGCGACGCGAAGGTTGTCGATTGCGCTGGTCGACATCTCACTCCTGGGCTGATCGACTGTCATAGTCACACTGGAATTGATGGTGGTGTCAACGAATGGACTCAAGCGTGCACTTCTGAAGTACGAGTCAATGATGTCATCGATCCCTCTGATGTTGGCTGGTATCGCGAACTCGCCGGTGGATTGACTTGCGCAAATCAACTGCATGGAAGCGCAAATCCAATCGGCGGTCAGAACAGCGTGGTGAAATTGAAATGGGGATCGCCGGGTGCTGAGTGGCCGGTGTCAACAGCAAAGCCTGGAATCAAATTTGCCCTTGGAGAGAATGTCGTTCGCCCAAATGGGCGATACCCACAGACACGTATGGGAGTCGAAGCATTCCTGCGCGATCAATTTCGTGCTGCTGTCGAATATCGCGCTGCCCAAAAAGAATTTGCGACTCGTGTGGATAGCGCTTCTCATATTCCTCTGCGCGTTGACCTCGAACTCGAAGCTCTTGCAGAAATTGTCGAAGGCAAGCGAATTATTCATTGTCACGCGTATCGCCAAGATGAAATCCTGATGCTCATTCGCCTCGCTGATGAATTTGGATTTCGTATTGGAACTTTTCAGCACATTTTGGAGGGATACAAAGTCGCCGATGCAATCGCACGACACGGTGCGGGCGGATCGTGCTTCAGCGATTGGTGGGCATACAAGATGGAAGTGATGGATGCGATTCCGTGGGATGGAGCAATGATGCGTGGTCAAGGAGTGTTGATGTCTTTCAATTCAGACTCGAATGAACTTGCTCGACATCTCAATACTGAAGCGGCAAAGGCTGTGAAGTATGGAAATCTGCCACCAACAAATGCGCTTGAATTTGTCACAATCAACCCTGCAAAGCAACTTGGCATCGGTGATCGAACTGGAAGCATTGAACAGGGGAAAGATGCCGATCTCGTTTTATGGTCTGGCGATCCGCTCAGCCCATTCGCCTTCTGCGAACAAACTTGGGTCGAAGGGACAAAGCGATTTGATCGCATTGATGATCTCGCCGCGCGAGCGCCACGGGAAACGCTTCGTCAACAATTGATTGTTTCTGCAGCACAATTAAAGGGCAAGCCCGATGAGAAGACTGAAAAGAAAGACATAGATAAAAAACCAAACGAGCAAAGCGATTCCGATGAATCAAAGCCGCACCCAACGCGACTTCGTGAAAGCATGCTTGGTTCGAGAGATACTTACTTGATGGACCTTTGGCGGCGTGGAGTCGACAGTCGATCCGCTCGTCCTGCAGGCGACTGTGGATGTGGAGAAATATCACGATGACACCTCTTCTTTCAGTTTTCATTTCAATTCATCTCAGCGGAATCTTTGCGCAAAGCACGATCGTTCCCGCACCTGCGCAAACCACGCCGATCATCATCGAGCACGCGATCATTCATACAGCCGTCCAAGGTGCTGCCGTCATTCAAGATGGATTTGTGATTTTGGAGAATGGAATGATTGTCTCTGTGGGAACTGGAGCGCCAGCTGGATCAAAGGGCGAAGCGCCTCCGACCAACGCACAGCGCATCAACGCAACAGGAATGCACCTGACGCCTGGATTTATTTCCAGCGCGACAACTCTTGGATTGATCGAGACCCAACAAGTGCGAGCGACTGATGACCGCACTGAATTTGGTCCCTTCCATCCAGAAGTTGCTGCGTGGCTTTCGGTCAATCCTGATAGCAACTTGATTCCAGTTGCTCGACTTGGCGGCGTGTTGCTTGCTCTCGTTTTTCCTCAGGGTGGAAACGTCAGTGGAGAAGCGAGTTTGATTCGATTGAATGGTTGGACGACGGATGATCTTGCTGTCGTGCCTGATACTGGAACAGTTGTTCAATGGCCATCCACTGAGACTGCGCCTCGGTGGTTCACCACAAAGAATGCCCAAGAACAAGAAAAGCAACGCCGCATCACCCTTCGTGCCTTTGATGATTTCTTTGACGCAGCTCAGGCATATTCAAAAGCGCGCGCTGCCGACCCCACGTTGTCGATTGATTTACGCTTTGAAAGATTGCGGGATGTGCTTGATGGATCTCGACCACTTTTCATCGAAGCGGCGAGCGCGGGTCAAATCGAATCCGCGATTCTCTGGTCCACAAGACGCGGCATGAAGCCGATTATTGTTGGAGGCAAAGGCGCGCCTGCTGTTGTTGACTTATTGCTTGCTCATAAGGTTCCAGTCATCGTGCAAGGAGTCCTCAGTTTGCCGCGATTTGCACATGAAGATTATGACTCTGCATACACACTGCCCGCCCGCTTGGCGGCGAAGGGAATCGAGGTTGCGATCGCTACAGGCGACGAGCCATCGAATGATCGCAATCTTGTTCATCACGCTGCAATGGCTGCGTCATTTGGCATGCCGCGTGAAGATGCGCTTGCGGCGATCACTCGCGTTCCAGCGCAGTTGTGCGGAGTTGGTGATCGATATGGTGTGATTGCTGTCGGTCACAGTGCGACCTTACTGTTGCACGAAGGAGATCCGCTCGAAGTGAAGTCGAGTGTTCGCAGTGCGTGGCTCGATGGGCGAAGCATCGAACTGAAAAGCCATCAAACAGAACTCAAGGAGAAGTACGACCAAAAGTATGCGCCGAAAAGTGGCGCATCAGCTACTTCAGATTCAACGCCCGCAAAATCCCCTGCTCCATGATGGGCTGTCGATCGACAGGAGTCCATGTCACGCTGATCGGAATTCCACCACTGGGTGCATTCGCCAACACTGGGTTGAATAGAATATTGACCTGATACATGCGAGTTGTTCGATTCCAAATACTCTCGTTGATTTTCAGGTCGTTCAAATCGAACACTCTTTCTAAACTGTCTTGATCGGGGGCGGTGATTTTTATCTCTAATAATCCCGTCGCGCGCGTGGCTTGTTGATCACGGTCATCAAATTCAACACAAATTATTGCGCCTGAAACTTGTCCTTCTGGAACAGACTCCAATCGACTCAACAGGTGTATTTGAAAGGTCTCGGGTCCATATGGAAAATCCACGCCACCCTTTGTCGTATGTTGGGGGACAAGGTCACAACCAACCAACAAGGTAATACAAGTGCTCGCGAGAAAGAGGCAGCGGAACATATTCACGAATAGTACGGGTACTCTTTATTCATGCTGAGGACCTCTCTAACCATTCTTATCTCTTTTTCATTTCTTTGCGCATGCGCCTCAGAACAGGCGGTTGAAACTGGAAGTGTTGGCGATGTACCTGTTGATGCCGCGCCCACGACAAATGAAGAGCCGGTTTTAACTGATGCACCTGTTGCAACCGATGCGCCTATTGCAACCGATGCGCCTATTGCAACCGATGTGCCTGTTGCAACTGATGTGCCTGTTGCAACTGATGTGCCTGTTGCAATCGATGTGCCGGTTGTTGCGCCAGAACCCATGCCCGTTGTAGTTGCAGAACCAATTCCCGCACTTGTTCCACCGGATGCGCCCACACCCGTCGCTGAACCAACCCCCACACCAGCGCCAACCCAAGAACCACGATTCGATGTCGAGTTTTTTGGTGAAGAAATTTTTGTTTCAATCAATGGTCAGCGCGTCGCGAAAGAACACCTCCGACGCACGAGTGACTCAATTGAAATCATTGGCAACAATGGGCAAGTTTTGCAAACGATTCTCATTCCTCAACCAAAAGAACATCCGCCCGTGATGATTGGCGTGCGCTTTGAAACCACAGGGAAAGCGCTCACCAAACATCTAGGTTCTGATGTTTCCAATTGCGCGCTTGTTGTTGCTGTAATGGAAAATGGTCCTGGATACATGGCTGGAATCGAAGACTTCGATCTTGTCACAGCGGTCGATGGAAAAACGCCAGCAACACCAGAAGCGATTCGCGATCGGCTCAAAGTGATGACCCCAGGTGATTCCATTGTGCTGACAATTCGTCGCGGAAAAATCATCAAGGATTATTCACTTGTATCAAAGGCATGGATGCATGTTCCACTTCCCGCTGAGCTTCAAACACCACCAATCACTCGCAAATCGTCGCCAATCTTGCAGGGAACGCCAAACATGCCATCGAATTCAAATTCAAACGGCAGACCAGCAGCTGCACCCCAGCAGACCGTAGCGCCAAATTCGTAAAATTCGTAAAACTTAAATCGTTTCAACAAGCGAATACTGATCGAGATTCAACACGGTGGTCTCGCCATCATCAAGGCGCATTTCAAGTCGATCAAGCCATAAGCGATCATCCTTGCTGTGCGCAAACCAAGAACCTGTCGTGGCTTGACGCCATCTCTGAACCGTTCCCTCAATGGTGGTTGTCCACGCACCATCTGGTGTCGGCAATTGTTGCGTCACCTTGATTCGCGTACCTGGCTCGATTGGAACACTCTTGAACATGCGTGGAGTATAGGGGTTGTCCCTTGGAGATCGATATGTTTCGATTCAGAGTGGCTCTGGACCAACCACAGCAAGAGCGCCTTCGTCAATGCGCTTTGGATCGAGCGCTTGCGCAGCGTGATCATTTACTTGTTGAAGGGTCAGCCGATCAACGGTGGCAACAACCTCGGCAAGCATCCGAACATGACCTCGCCGAAAGAGATCTCCAGCAAGAGCGGCCGCGCGCGCCATCGTGCTTTCGCCGCCCATCACAATTCCACTCTTCAATCCAATGATTGCACGGGTGAATTCACCCTCGGTCACCCCTTGCGCCATTCGACCCAATTCCGTGCGAATGCACGCCAATGTCTCGCTTGCGCGTTCAGGAGTGCTGCCGGCATAAATAGTCGAAAGACCACGATCGCGCCCGCATCCATAACTCATCCCAACTGAATAGCAAAGTCCGCGCTTTTCGCGCACTTCGGAAAAGAGACGATTCGACATACCGCCACCGCCCAAAACTCGAACCATCAAGCGATGTGGAAGGCTGGCATCATCCGCCTCGCGCGGACTCGGCAGCGCCAAACACATATGGGTTTGCGACGAGACTTGTTTTTCATAGATCGAACCGCGCGAAGCTGCTGTGGTCTCTTTCGGTTCAACCGACACGCCGCGCCATCCCTCGAGCAACCTTTCCATTACATCTCGAATCTTCGTTGGATCAATTGCTCCAGCAATTCCCATGATGCTGCCCGTCGGACGACATCGTCTCTTCCAAGACGCGTGAAGGCTCTCAGGCGTCAGCGCATTCAGACCTTCGACCGAACCATATCCATGCTGATTGAATGGAGCGGGAATTGCAATCTCGTTGATCTTGATGTTGACAAAATGTTGCGGATCATCCGTGAGCGATCCGAGTGATTGCAAGGCAAGTTCTCGACTCGCTTCAAGCGCATCTGCTTCGATACGTGGTCTCAAATACATATCGCAAAGCAATTGAAGTGTCTCTTCAGTCTGTGCGGCCATACAAGTCGCAGAGACCGTGATGGCATATCCCGAACTAGAAGTTGCTCGTTGAACACCCAATCGATCCAGGGCATCGCTGAATTCTCGACTCGTGCGATCACCAGCGCCTCGAAGAATGATTTCAGAAAGAACGTTTGATTCACCAGCTCCAAGACCTCCAATTGGGTCGCCAGCCGAACCTACGGGTACGGTCCACACGATGGTGGCGGTTGTTGCGCCTTCGATTGGCTCAATCGCCAACTTCATTCCGCCTGCAACTGTAAAAACTTCAATGTTCTGCTTTTTCACTGTTTTGCCTTCATAAACTGGGAAAACCAATCATCCAAACCATATATTCCTGAAGGTTGTTTCGCAATCCAAATCGCAAGTCGAATTGCGCCAAGAGCAAACAAATCGCGATCTTTCGCATGATGCCGCAGTGTCAGGACTTCGCCCGGTCCAGCAAACACAACTTCATGATCACCAATCACATCACCTTCACGAACCGACTTTATCTCATTCAATGGGAATGGTGCGCCTTGACCCTTTGCAACAGAATCCGCCAACGCAAGCGCGGTTCCAGATGGTTGATCACGCTTCTGGGTGTGGTGAACTTCTGAAATCGAAATATGGAAATCTTCCGCCAACAATCGCGCTGCTTCACTGACAAGATGACGCATGACCGCGACGCCAATAGATGTATTTGGGGCAATCAAAACCGGAATTTGAACCGAAGATGATCGCAAGACCTCGCGGGTGGAATCCGTGATACCCGTTGTGCCAATCAAGAGAGGACATCGAGCGCGCAGTGCCAAATTGATAGCAATCTGAGTCCCGGCATCACTCGAAAAGTCGATCACGACATCGAAGTTGGATGAAGTGGCATCAAGTGGTGCATCAAGACTGTTTCGAGCGGTCACAATTGCCGTTCCATTGGACTCAAGACACGCTCGATCGATGCGTTGTCCCATGCGCCCAGATGCCCCATTGAGACAGACTCGCAGAGGGATGATTTGACAGGTCAAATTTGATTTTGCAAGCATCATGTCAAGTTCTGTTCTTGATTTGTCGATAACATAACTGACTGTTACTGAGTGGGCGTCTTAGTTACGCTGACGTTCACTCTCTCCGACGCACAAGCGTAACTAAAGGAAGCCCACCATGGCAAAGAAGAAAGCTGCTAAGAAGGCTGCGAAGAAGGCTAAGAAGAGCCGGTAATTCGTAGTGACTGAATGATTTGTACCGAAAGCCGGCATTGCGCCGGCTTTCGGTGCGTTAAGGACCAAATTTTCCCGCTATTTGATAGTATTTTTCGACTATGCCACACATTATTGCTGAACCATGTATCGGAACAAAAGATTCTTCATGTATTGAGGTGTGTCCCGTTGATTGCATTCATCCAACAAAAAAAGGTGAGCATCACGAGAAGGTTGATCAACTTTATATTGATCCAGAAACTTGTATCGATTGTGGTTTGTGTGTTGATGAGTGTCCAGTGCAAGCAATTTTTCCAAAAGACGATTTGCCTGCCGAATGGCACAAGTACATCGAAATCAATGCAAACTGGTTCAAAAAGGAAAAAATCTGAAAATTTTTTTTGAACCCCGAAACTGACCAAAAATCCGTCTAAAAATAATCCCAAGAATTGCTCAATCAGAATCTACAGAAGGCTTGTTGACCCCACTGACTTGGTCCGCCTTTTCGGTCCAATCTTGGCTCTTGCCACCCAAATTCAATTCTGATGGCATCGTCTTGCGGTATCCCAGCTTACGAACGACTTCCAGAACATCTGTCCAACTTGGAAATGTCTTGTGATTCACTCTCTTGAAGACATCAATTGCCAGCAAAAAGGTGTATTGCTCACGAGACATCTCCCCCTCTTCGGCAGACTTCACGAAATCTGTCAATCGTCGGCCTGGACCGCGGCGGCGTTCAAGATTCGAAGGGCTCGCAGGAGAAACATCGCGGCGATCTACCCCAAGTCGGCGATCAACAACCGATTCGCCTTGACTGGATGATTGATTCTCTGAATTATTGTCGCTTGGTGTTTCCTTGGTCATCGTGGAGAGCTCCTTCTGCTCTTTCATAAGGGTACTGTATTCTTTCGTATCAATCGACATCTATGACAAACAACGACGACCAACTTGATGAACCGCTTCACTGGGGTGCGGCTGTTTTTGGTTGGATTTGCCCTGGATTAGGGCAAATTATGCTTGGGCATCGTCGCCGTGGTTTCTTGGCGATGACTGGCGTTCTTGGATTATTTTTGTGTGGGATCTTTATTGGCGGCGTTGATTGTGTTGATCGCCGCGAAGATCCGCTCTGGTTCTATGCACAAGCTGGTGCTGGACCAATCGCTTTCGCTGCTGATTGGGCAAACTCTGGACTTCTCAAATCTGGGAAAGTTGGCGAGTTGATCGAATCTCCGCCCTCCAACCCCCGAGCGCCTGCGCCGCTCGTGAGTTCCTTCAAGACCGTGACCTATGCAAGCGAAATTGGAACTCTTTATTGCTTCCTCGCTGGTCTCATGAACATTGTTGTTCTGCTCGATGCCCTCAAACGGCGTCCGATCGACAAAGGTAATGGAGGGGACGCGAGATGATCCCAGCCATCGTCCTTTCAACACCCACGCTGAGTTGGATTCCGTTCCTGCAACCCGCTGGATCGCTTGGCACGCTTTGGTGGCTTCTGATGATTCCTCTTATTTTTGGAATCTCAATCGCGTATCGGGCGACTCACGA
>CAMAXY010000039.1 GCA_945862215.1 Singulisphaera sp. GP187
GTTATGAATACGGAAATCCGAGATCTTGCATTTCAGCGCGCCACAGTCACGAAAATTCGACAAGCAGCGGTGCGGGCGGGAATGCGAACGCTGTTGGGCGACGGCAAGATTAAGGTGCTCAACGGTATGACGACTGCGGATGAGGTCGCGAAATTCGCACAGGCGGATATTGTCTCGTAAATGTTCGAGTCAATTTGATGGTGTGTTCGGCAGAATGTTCAATGTAAGGAGTTTTTTCGATGTCATCTGGTGAAATCACAAGCGGGCCAACAACGACCGAAAGTTCGATGCAGATCGATCGGCTGCTCGATACGGTTGTTCGGCAGGGTGCATCCGATTTGCACATCAGTATTGGTCGACCGCCAACTCTGCGCCTGAATGGTCGACTTCGATCTCTTGCGACCAAAGTGCTCGGTCCTGAAGACACAATGTCTTTGATGAAGCAGATTGCACCAGAAAAGAATCAACAAGAACTGCAGGAAAAAGGTGGTTCTGATTTCGGAATTGCATTTGGAACTGCGGCTCGATTTCGTTGCTCTATTTTTAAGCAGCGTGATACTGTGGCAATGGTTCTTCGCCAGATTCCAAATCGTCTGATGACATTTGCGGAGATCGGATTGCCTGACATTTGCTTGGAACTTATTCGGCGTCCACGAGGATTGTTTCTTGTCACAGGCCCAACCGGAAGCGGTAAATCAACTTCGTTGGCAACGATGATCGACATCATCAATGACACGCTCGAACGTCATATTGTGACTGTCGAAGACCCCATCGAGTTCTATCACTATCACAAGAAGTCTGTGGTCAATCAGCGTGAAGTAGGGTCGGACGTTTCGTCATTTAGTGAGGCTCTCAAGCGTGTATTGCGTCAAGATCCTGACGTTGTGCTCGTCGGTGAAATGCGCGATCTCGAAACGATCGAGGCTGCAATCCGAGCAGCCGAAACAGGCCATTTGGTTTTCGGAACTTTGCATACGACGGGTGCGGCGGGAACTATCAACCGAATTATCGACGCATTTCCAACCAATCAGCAGGAGCAGATTCGAGTTCAACTTTCGGTGACTCTGATCGCCGTGCTCAGCCAAGTGTTGCTCGTTCGAAAGGACAAGCCAGGGCGGTTGGCGGCTTATGAGTTCTTAATGGTCACCCCTGCAATCTCGAACCTGATTCGTGAAAATAAAACCTTCCGAATCGACTCCGCTATCCAGACTGGAAAACGGTTCAGCATGCAGTTGCTGGATGACCATCTTTGGAGGATGTTCAGTCAGGATCAAATCAGCGCCGAAGAGATGATTGATAAAGGTAAGAATCCAGGGGCTCTACGGGACAAGGTGCATAAGTCCGGGGCAACAGTAGGCAGAGCAGAGTGGGACGAAGAAGATGTCAAAGGGGATTGATCAATCGCCAAGCATAAAAACGAAAAATTAGGCTTCGATAACTTAAAGTCATAATTTTAAATCATTTCATTGCGATTAAAGTGATATTTATGACGTACATTCAAGGAGATAGTCATGTCCAATCTTGAACTCGAAATTGATCCTTCGCAGTTAAAAAACCGAAAAATTGGTCGGATATTGACCAAACTCGGAAAGTTGACAAGAGAGCAAGTGCATGCAGCTTTGCAAGCTCGCGACAGCGATGGGGCAAATGCAAAAAAGAAAATTGGCGAAGTAATGCTGGAAATGGGGCTCGTGACCGCCGATGACATCTCAGTTGCTCTCGCGGGGCAGAGAGGATTTCGCTTCAAGCGCTTGTCTGGAATCGTCATTCCTCAAGAGACACTTCGCGCGTTGACATCTGAGGCCGCCAATGTAATGCGGATCATTCCGTTGGAGATCAATCCTCAGGAAAAGACCATAACTGTCGCTCTCGGTTCGCTTGCCAATTTTCAGTCAATCGACAATCTCCGCATGAATATGTTCGCGGGATATGAGGTTACGGTCGTGGTTTCTCCAATGGCAGATATTGAGGAGATCATTAAAAGGGAATACTCCCGTAAGACTGATACGGTCGATTTGTTTTCTGAGGTCAATCGATCCGAAGCAGTGAAAAACCTTCAAGGGCGTGGGGACTCCATTGACGTCGCATCACTTGAAGATGCCGCAAGTGACAATTCGGTCGTTCGATTAGTGACCAATATGTTGGCTCAGGCAATCGCCAATGGAGCATCGGACATTCATCTCGAGCCTTTCGAAGACGAATTCAAGATGCGTTATCGCATCGACGGTGTTCTGTATGAAATGAAGAATCAGCCGAAAGAAATCGCCATGTCGATTGTGAGTCGCGTGAAGATTCTTGCGAAGTTGGATATTGCCGAACGGCGTCTGCCGCAAGACGGACGAATTAGTTACAGCTTGTCTTCGGACAAAGAGCCAATCGATCTTCGAGTTGCAGTTTTGCCCACAATGTATGGCGAATCCGTCGTGCTTCGTGTTCTGGATCGTTCTGCTGTTCAACTCGAATTGGATCGCATTGGATTGCGCGAAGACGAACTTGCAAAGATGCGTTTGATCATCAATAAACCCAATGGAATCGTGCTTGTGACAGGACCAACAGGCTCAGGAAAAACAACCACGCTCTATGCGGCTCTTCGCGAATTAAATCAGGTCGATACAAAAATCTTGACGGCGGAAGACCCTGTTGAATACGACATTGACGGAATGATCCAGTGTCAAGTCAACTTGGAGCAGGAACTCACTTTCGCGCGATTGCTTCGATCTTTTCTTCGACAAGATCCCGACATTATTTTGGTCGGTGAAATTCGTGATCTGGAAACTGCTCAGATTTCTATTCAGGCAAGCCTGACTGGACATTTGGTCTTTGCAACTCTGCATACAAATGATGCACCAAGTTCGATCCTTCGTCTTTTAGATTTAGGGGTTGAATCATTTCTTCTCACCGCAACAATCGAAGCGATCGTCGCCCAGCGACTCGTGCGCCGTATTTGCACCAAGTGCAAAACAGAGTTTGTGCCAGCAGAAGAACATCTGATGGAATTGAGCCTTCGGACAGCCGATATTCAGGGCCGAAAACTCTATCGCGGAAGCGGATGCGAGAATTGCACGAAGTCAGGGTACAAGGGCCGAATGGCGATTTTTGAAATCATGTTGCTCGATGATGAGTTGCGCGATCTGGTTATGCAACAGGCTTCCACGGCAGTCTTGCAGAGAGAGTCCAGAAAACGTGGAATGCGGACCCTTCGTGAATCAGGTTTGTTGGCGCTGTATGAGGGTCAAACGACGATCGACGAAATCGTGCGAGAGACGATTTCCTCCGGAGATTAAAACTATGCCGATTTTTTCTTACGAAGCTGCAAATACTGCTGGGAAGACACAGAAGGGAACAGTCGAAGCCGCGTCGAGCGAAGAAGCCGTTCGCAAGATTCGAACTCAAGGGTTGTTTCCAACTTCTGTGCGCGAACAGAAAGAGGCAGCGAAGAAAGCCGCAGAGGAAAGCAAAAAGAAAAAGAAGAAAAGCAAAGGTATGTCGATTTCAATTGGGGGAGTGAGTACCAAGGCGCTGACTATGTTCACTCGCCAGATGTCGACGCTTCAAGATGCAGGTTTGCCGTTGTTGCGATCACTCCAGATTCTCGAGGATCAGCAGAAGCCTGGAAAACTAAAAAATGTTCTTGATGATGTCTGCGAATCGATCGGGGGTGGTTCGTCATTGTCCGAGGCTTTTGCGCAGCACCCTCGAGTTTTCTCCAACTTATATGTCAAGATGGTTGCAGCGGGCGAGGTTGGTGGCGTGCTCGATGTTGTCATGCAGCGATTGTCCGAGTTCATGGAAAAAGCCCAGCGACTGAAACGCCGAATCATTGGCGCGATGATCTATCCGGCAGTGGTGATCACAATCGCCGTTGCCATCGTCACGGGAATTATGTATTTCGTGATTCCCAAGTTCCAAGAGATCTTCGCAGACTTTGATGTTGCCTTGCCAGGGCTGACGGTCTGGCTGATTGGGGCGAGTAAGTGGGTTGCAGGTCAACAAGTCGATCAGAAGGTGCCTGGTGCAATTTGGATTATTGCATCGCCTTTCTTGATCTTTTTCTTCTTCAAGTTGGTACGCATGACAAAATTTGGTCGAGCGGCCACCGATGTCATTCGAATGAAGATTCCAGTGATTGGAAACTTGATCAAGAAGACTTCAATCGCACGCTTCACTCGGACGCTTGGAACTTTAATCGCCGCGGGTGTACCGATTCTTGAGGCGATTCTCATCACGCGCGACACATCCGGCAACTATGTCTTCGAGAAGGCTTTGACCAAAGTCCATGACTCGATTCGAGAAGGCGAGACTTTTGCAAAGCCACTTCGCGAGAGCAAGGTCTGTGATGCACTCGTTGTGAACATGATCGACGTCGGAGAAGAAACTGGTGATCTTGATGCGATGTTGATGAAGATCGCAGACAACTACGAAGAAGAAGTTGATGTGGCAGTTGCAAGCCTTCTCTCTCTCCTCGAGCCTTTCATGGTTGTCATTCTTGGTGGAATTGTCGGGACCATCGTCTTGGCGCTTTTCTTGCCACTGGTATCGATGATCGAAAGTGTCGCTGGTGGAAAATAAAGTGATTGTTTCGGAAACAACTGATTGAATCCCATGATCAAACGCCGCGCATTCACCATCATCGAACTGCTCACAGTTGTTGGGATCATTGTGGTCTTGGTTGGACTCCTGATCGTTGCTGTATCGAGTGCGTCCAAGGCTGCGCAGGCGGCAAGCACACGCAGCATGATGGGTGCTGTTTCACGGGCATTGACACAATTCAAAACTGATATGGGATATCTCCCCCCAGTATTGGGTTTGCCAACGACTGGCGCTTCTCAAAATGGAAGCGTGGGTTATCTCCGAGACTTGGTTCTTCCACCGATCCTGACAGGTGGGTCAACACCTTTGGAAGCAACGCAAATTCAGAATTACTATTCGATGACTGCGATGGTGGAATATTTGATTGGGCCAGGGGGGCGTGACGAGGATGGGTATGGTGCGATTGGAATTCCAGCAAACACCACTCAAGGCTTCAAGGAATTGCCGCCAGCGGGAATCCGAAGTCCACTGAAGGATGGTGTGTGGGGGGCGTATTCGAATCCAAATCAAGGGACTCAATCACTCGGTAATTTTTCAAGGCGAAATCTGCCGCAAGGAATTGCTGCAAACACTTCGACTGTTGCCAATGTTTCAGGAAGGATACTTGGCCCATATCTCGAACTGAAAGACGGATCTCTTCTGGGAGCGATCGTGGGAACGGATTCTGTGACTGGTCAACCAATTGTTGCACGTGCCGGAGACAACAATTGGAGTCCAACTGCGCCGAAGGTTCTCTTGGATTACTACGGTCAACCGATTCGGTATTACCGCAAGGGCTATGCCAATGGCGATCCGAAACGGATCGGCGGAAAACAAGTCGGTGGCGGATCTGGCGTGGGAATTGGTTGGGACCTCTCTGACATTTTTGTTTTGCGGCCCCAAAAATTTGAACCAAATACGGAAATGGACGGAATCGCTGACAACAATGGCGACACAACAACATCCCGTTCGCTGCAGATGGCTGACTTCGCGCTCTTTTCTTCTGGGCCGAACCAGCGTGCGGACTTCACGGTTCGCCGCGATGCAACTCTTTTTAATGAAGACAATGTCGTGGAGGTGGGTAATTGAATAATCGTCGTGCATTCACTGTGCTTGAGCTGGTCATCGTCATCGGCGTCATCCTGGTTCTGATGAGCCTTGCGCTCACAGTGACAAGTGTGGTTCTCGCAGCGAATGATCGCCGAAGCGTGCAGAACACTTTTGTGTTGCTTGACCAAGCAATTACTTCTTGGCAGAGCCAAGCTGGGCGCGAGATGACTGCTGGTCGGCTCGCCAATCCACCGGGAACCTCAACGGTTCCTGACTTCACTCTTGGCACAAATGGCCCCACAGCAGGATTTGAAATTTACGAGGAAAACTTTAATGGCACTTATGCCATCTGCGTCGTTCTCGAACGCTTGGCCACAAGTCCAGATTCTGCAGAAATCATCTCTCGTCTTCCAAATACAGCGATTCGATTCGTGCCGCTGAATGGGGCGAATGCCGTTGAACCTTTGCCAGCGGGTTGGCCTCAAACAGCACCTCAACAAGATCCCAATCAGATGCCACCATATGCATCCGTGCGAGAAATTTTTGATCCATGGAATCGCAGAATCGGCGTGATTTTTCCAGGCCGCGCTGCGACGAAGGCCGAGGTCGCAGCTGCGGTCACTGCTCCGACCTCCCAAGGTATCGATGTCGAGGATGGTTCAGTTCGAACAATGGATGAACACTTTTTGGGAATCTGTCGAAATCGCAAGATGTGCTTTGTGTCTGCAGGACCAGACGGCGACATGGGAACCACGGCCGACAATATCTACTCATACGAACCACTTCCGAGGCCAGCGCAATGAACCGATCAATGCAAACAATTCGAGCCTTCACGCTGATTGAATTGCTTGCAGTGATGGGCATCATCGCGATTCTCGGCGTGGTGATCACGACGAGTGCGCAGCGCATTTCCAAAGATGCAAAACTCGCGGGTGCGACAAATAAAGTTTTGGCCGCACTTGGCGAAGCTCGTGCGATCGCCATTCGAGATCGAGCGACTGTGCTGGTTGGATTCACCGTCAGACGGCCAACATATCGGGCGACATCAAACAGTCCAGAAACGATTGACTATTCCAAGCCGCAGCAAACTGAAATTGTGATTGCAAAATCCACAGGAAGAGTTGGGTTTCCTGGGGTCGCAACGACCGGGTCATGGACTGTTGTCTATCCTGGCGCTGCAATTAATGATTTGTTGTTGGAAGAGTTTCAGCCGGTCACAGGATTGTCACCAATGCTTCTTCCCACTGGGATCAAGGTGGCAGGATCCGCAGCGGATATTGGAGACATCAATGAGATCGGTCAAGATGATTATTGGCTTTCCCAGCCCGCCTTACCGATTTCACCCGCCGATCCAGTGATACGAGAACGCGGGACCACCGTTGTCGTTCGATTTGCTCAAGATGGATCAATGCAGACAAGAAATCCTTCGCTCACTGCGAACCTGACGAGTTCGGTGACAGATACTTCGAGTGTCGCGCCTTGGATTGACTTCAATCGAAATGGTCTGATGGAAATTGGGACTACAGGAGGGACTTCAAATGGAAAGTTCTATGCCCTCGATGAGATTTACGATGAATCTCTTGGTGATCATGCAATGTTTCTTGCTGTTTTCGATGACGACCTCTTTCATTCTCAGGCAACACCAGTTGAATTGGCAGCATGGAATGTCTACACAGGCATAGATGCGTGGATGAATGGATTAAATAAAGCCCGATCAAACTTCATCAACCAATTCTCCGACCGAATCCATTTCAATCGATTCACTGGAGTCGCGGAGGTTTTGCCAAGATGATTTTCTCGCGCCGAGCTTTTTCGCTGGTCGAACTTCTGCTCGCCGTTTTCATTCTTGGCATCGGCATCATTGGAATTTCCGCACTCTTTCCCGCAGGAATTGCACAGCAAAGACAGGCCAACGATGACATCATGGGTCCAATCGTCGCTGATAATGCAATGGCGATTCTGCGAACGAAGTTGAATCCAGAGTGGTTTGGAACGATGGAAGAATTCGGTTCTGCAGATTTGATTTTTCCAAATGTGTCATCGTCTGCGACTCATCATTCGACAGTTCCTGGAGACTGGGAATGGAAGCGACCTGGGTTTCTCTTTAAGAAGATGAGTACGGACGCAAATATCGATGAACGAGGCGCAATTGATATTTTTAGCGCTTATTTCACAAGCAACCAACTCGGTGGAACGATGGGCAGCGCTTTGGATACGTCAAAGATCGCCACTGAAAATTTCGACGGAGTAGGAGCAGCTTCGCCGCTTTTTGGCATTCCATACAACACAAGGCTGGGTTTCCAGCCACCGCCAGTACTCATCTTTCAGAGTGAGCGCGCTTATCCCAATACTTTTATTGGAGCAGGAAAAACAAAGCGACCATCATTTTACTGGGATTGCATGTTTCGCCGATTCGCTGGTCGTATTCAAGTTGCTATCTTTGTATATCGCGTTGTCGATGGTGGAGGAGAGCCTCGGGAATACATCGTTTCGCAGGGCTCTGGAGTTGGACTGACTTTGCCGCCTCTGCCGCTTCTTGTCGATCTGAGTACTGCGCCTTTTGCTCCTTGGAAATACGGCGGTTTGGATGGACTCCCACTTACCATTGTGGATAATGCAAAAGTTCTCAATCCAACTCCAACAATAACATCAGGAAACATCCCCGTCGAACAGACTTGGGAATATCCTGGTCAGTGGATTCTTGATGAATACAACACTGTGCACCGAGTGCTGACTGGTCGAAAAACATCTAAGGATGGTCCAGTCATTCTCACTCGGCCAGTTCCAGCACATCCACCACTTGCCGAATTATTCGGAGTCACTTACACGGGAGGATCAACTGTTGGAGCAGTTCCTGCAGATCCCGGAGATCGCTTCATCTGGTTTGTCCCCGCCACTGATCCGAAGGGTTTCACACTTGTTCCGGTTTATGCATCGGTGCAGGAACTTTGATCATGAAATTGCTCATTCGTTCCACTTACAGCAGAACAAACCGGGCATTCACGCTCGTCGAATTGATGGTCGCTGTTGGATTGTTGCTTGTGGTCATCGTCGCAGTCAGCCGCATTTTCAGCACCGCAAGCAAAGTTGCAAGTTTGGGCGAAGCAGTCAATGACATTCTGCAAGAGACAGGCGCAATTGAACGACAGATTCGAACCGACATTTCGAGGCTTGATTATGACGGAGTCTTGGTCATCCAGTGCGTTGCGATCAAGAACAATGCGAATCAAATTTTTTCACCATCCGCTCCACTTATTGATCCAACGCGCCCAGTGAACGCGACCATTCGCTGTGATCAATTGGTGTTTTTCTCAAAGGGCACACAAACATCTGCGCGGTTTGCGGGCAATCAAGACCTTGGTCCATTCAACGGTTTAGCACGAAGCAATCTCTCGCGCATCTTGTATGGGCATGGTGTTCAGTTGCCAGATTTGATTCCGCAGGGTGCGACAGGTTCACGTCCAGACCCAATTGCCTTTAGCGATGCTCCGCTGCTTCCATGGAGCTTTGACAATGTAGCAAGTGGAAGTTTGGAATATAAGTATTGGTGGGGCGGCGGTGGAGGAGTCACAAGCGGAACCCAACCCGAGGCGCGTGATTGGACTTTGGCACGCCAAGCAATCTTGTTGGCAGACGATGGCGGAGATTTGAAGCGCTTTCAGAAGGCAACGGATACAACGCCGACGACATATGGAAACAACTCTGCGGTCAGTCTCTTCGAGCAAGCGAATCTAGAGACTGTGATCGCCGACGCCAATTTGATTCCAAATTCCAACATCATCAATTCGCGCGTCGATGTCGCCGCAACAAATTTGAATGACATTCGGAAGATTCTCGCACCAGTTGGATCAACTACTTGGAGGCAGAGAATTGTAAATGGTTTCTTTGGTCCATTTGCCGGATATGGTCAACTTGCGGGTTATGTTCGCAGCGAAAAAGTTTCCCCGAGCATGAATCGACAAGATGTGATGCTGACGACACCGACCCTTGCAACCAACTGTTCTGGCTTTATGGTTGATTGGACTTGGGGGCCAAGAATTCCAGGCGTTGTCACCTACCCACTCGTTCCAACAAAGTGGTATGGCTTTTCAGATTTTCAAGGGTTGACTGAAGAAGCCCGTGGTGTGCGAACATTGACTGAGGACTTGGACTTGCCAGCAGGATCGCTCGTGCCATCCGTCATCGAAGGGGCAAACGGAACACCGATTCCTTATCTCTGTCCTCTCGGCCCATCTGGTCCAATCAAGATCTATACGGCAGTTTTTGGCTTCAACGGTGACAAGCAACTGTTTCAGACGATGAGCATGCAAGTGAATGGCACAGCTGACTTCCGCGACGATTACACCCCATGGCCAACAGCGTTGCGAATCACCATGCAGCTTCACGATCCTGAAAAGCGAATCGAACAGGGGAAGGCACTGCAACTTATTGTCGAACTTCCAAAGCGACCAGCCTCGTAATGAAGGAGAACCCAATGCGCCATCCAAAGCCACCAGTTCGCCGTCGAGGAAGCACCATGATCTTGGTGGTATCTATGTTGGTGCTATTAGTGATCATCGCCGCTGCTTTTGTCAGTCGAGCGCAGTCGCTGCGAGTCCTCTCCAGCGCACAGCAATTGACCGCTGCTCAAACCGATCGAATAGGTCCGATTGCGCACACTGTTTCCGATGAAATTGCGCAGAGTCTTTTCGTTCAACCTATTGATATCACTGATGCGGCTTTAGTGGATACTCAGGTTTTGATCGCATCTGCATCGACCGCAGTCCCTCGAATCATTCCAAATCAAACCCAAACTCGATTTTCGGTTGATCAAATTGATCGAATGAATAACAGCACAATGGCGCAAGTTCCTGGAGGTGACGGAATCATTGACGGCTATAACTTTGCGCCCTTCGAAGTTCGCCCGTGGACGAATTGGCCTGATGTTTACAACGTTTCACCCGATGCGGATATTCGTTTCGCCGAAGCAAACCCTGCCGGCAATCCAGGCTTTGGAGATTGTCGTTGGTTGCGAAGCACGGAACCAGTTCGAGTTGTCTATGGTGGTCAACCATTATTTTCCCATTGGTCACATCTCTCATGGATTCCAACCGCAAACAATGGTTGGCGATTAGTGACGGATGTATCCGATGTCACAAAGTTTACTCTGACTGAAGTTGCTCCAAGTCAAAGGCCTGCACAGTTTTTTCCATCACCCCCAAAGCGTTGGTCCTTGGAGATTCCTTACGAGCAGTGGTTGCCATCCGTGGGACCAAACCCCGAAGTGATCGATTGGATTGCAACAACGATTGGAACGAGTACCGAAACTCCTGCAAGTGCGGCAAGCGCATTTCAGTTCTTAGCATTTGGTGGTGTCCCGACTACTACATTTACGCCGGTCGGCGGATGGTTTTCAAGCAATCATGAGCGCGCAGTGCTGAATGAATCGGACACCATTTCTGCATTGCCAAATTTCTTGCGTTTGAAATGGTTTGGGCAGAAGGCGGACGAGTTTGTCACAAATAGTCCACGCAACATCATCACGCGCACGCTTTGTGATACAGACGGCGATGGATTCACAGACAGTTTCTGGTTTCTTGCGCCGACATCGATTGATCGATCGATTCGACATGTGGTTGGAGTTTCTGTTGTCGACAACTCTGCGCTGTTGAATGTGAATATCGCAACTCGCTTTGACCAGGCGACAACTGCGGGCAAGACGCCATCGGATTTGGCGTTGGTGGGGAGGCTGAATCAAACCGCCGGAGATGAAACTGGCTATTTGAGTTCGCAGTTGAATACTGCTGCGTTGAATGCCTATCCAAGTGTTACTGTCGCATTTAGCCCAAAGCAGTTTGGAGAAAAAGTTGGGACGGCGACGACCATTGCAGACAACCGAGCGAATCAGACCTTTCTTTCAGAACTTGGGGTGGTGACGACCGCTGCGGTGCCCGTTGTCAATCCCGCTTTCCCAAATTTCCTCTCTTCAGATTTGGACCGAACAAAATACTTTAAAGCGATGAGTAATGGTGGTGAAGTGGAGGGATACTTTGCGACCGATGGAACGCCGATCGTGCGAACCAACAGCCAGGCACCTGCGATTCTCGATCCATTCACGATGGCAGATGAATTGGAATTGCGCGCTTTCAACGGACAAAATAATCCGTATGTTCGCAGTCGACTTGAACGAGCTTTGGAAACCGACATTGTTGAAACTTCAGCTGGCGCTTCAAGTAGTGACTATTCCAAGCAATTCCTCCGCTCCGCGATGATCCGCGAAGAAACGAGCGAGTTCTTCGATCAGCTTGATGCGCGGCAATTGCTCTTTGACAATCGTCGAAAACTGACAACGGTCAGTGGCGCGAGAAATGATTTGATGCCGCCATGGTTGTGGACGATGCCACCGAGTGTGCGTCTGCCGTCAGGCGGATCGTGGCCAGCGAATTCGATTCGTGGCTGGAAGCATTTGTACGACTATGGATATGGTGTTGAAGTTTTTTATCCCCAAAGTGTCCCACCCCAAGGAAGACCCGACAATTTACTCCAATTTCCTGCCGAATCTGGAGCTGCAGCTGGCGATGGCAATACCGATGGTGTTGTGAATCAAGTGGATGTCGAATTGGCGCGAAGTCAGTTCCTGGAATGGAATCGAAAAGTTGATCTCAATCGAGAATTGAGCAGCGACGCAGTGGAGCTTGCAGCAAACACATCCAACCAACATGACTTCGCCCGTGACATTATGAAAGTCTTGCAGAGATCTCTCCTTGATGTCGATTCCAAGACGAGTATCTTTGGTCAAGCGAACAATTCAACTCTGCCTAATTTCAATCGAAACGCTTTAGTAGAAGCCCGCAGAGCAGTTGCAAGTTGGGCTGCAAATATCGTTGCAGCGAGTGATAGTCCTCGTAAGTTTGATGGCATGATTGCTGCGACCGATCCGCCAATGCACCCAGAGCGAGGAGTGATTCTGCAAGAGGGTGCAAACACGTTCAGTTTCATTGGTCAAGAAAAACACCCGTTCATTGTTCAAGTATTTTTCGCCGTGGTCTATCCAAAGACTGGTAATATTCCTCCAGGGATGCCTGGAGTAGGCGGGTCATATGTGACATATGACGTGAATGATGCTGCAGATCAAGCTCGAGTTGTGCTTGCGGTGCAAATTGCAAATCCATACAACGAGCCGATCGATCTTTGGCCATTTCGTTTGCGCGCATTTGGACAAGAGTTTTCATTTCTTCAAGCGACTGCGTCGGGCTCGACTGATGGAAAGTGGGGATATGGAACGTTCCCGATTCTTGGTCCAGCGACCGAGGAAGGACCAAGAACGGCCGTGGTCTTTGCAATCCCAAAATCGCTTGGAACTGGGACTTCGCAGGACGCAAACTTTCGTTTGCACATGATGAATTTTCTTGATCTGAGTCACCCGTGGCTTCGCACTGGCAATGAATCCATTCCTCCAACCGCAGTCGTACCTAATTATTTGCAAGTCGAAGTTTCCGCCGCGCCAACAGAGTTCTTTCCTGCTGACGGGGTAGGAGCGATCGATACCACCTTGAAGGGACATGATCTCTTTGAGGACAGTGCGACGAATTATGCAGACTCGCTGGTCTTTAACGCATCCAAAGTCTCGTCGACCGAGAGCGTGGCTGATGCTGGCGCAAATAAGTGGAGTGTGAAGCCGAAGGATTATTACAGCCAGATCGGAGGTTCTCCAGAGGGACGGGATATTGCATTGGTCAGGTTGGTCGCAGATCCGTTGAATCCATCAGCCAATGCAAGAGTGGTTGTCGATCGATTGGAAAATGAATTCTTGGCTGCCGACAGTCTTTGGGATGCAGCCTTAAAACGAATTCTCTCTCCGCCACTCCCAAGCGACACATCAAACCAATATGTCCCGCCTAAATATGTTGTGCCACCAGATCCATTGCACCCGAACTTTGCACATGTTGATATCGGTGTGGCTGATTTTCTGATGTCTTGGGTGCGTGTCAGTCGTCTTTGGACATTTGACGTGGACGGCAATAAGGCAATCACTCAAGATGAAAGATCTCCGCGCTTCGTCTTCTCTTACAACAGCAAGCCGACAGAAGCCAAATTTACAACTGCAAAATTGGTTCCGCTTGTTGGACAGAAAACTAATTTTATCGGCGACGTCTTTACAAAGTCTGAGATGACGTCCAATCCAGATGCAATCGCATCTCGGTCCGCACAAAGTCCCTTTGGTACTTCAGCTCGTGGAAAACCGACAAACTTCACACTCAAGACGGTCCTTGCGGGAAGTGATCGAACATACAAGTCATTCGATGACACTTCAACCGCATCGACTTGGCCTGGAACTCCTGGGGCTACAAGTGCGAACAATGTATTTTTCGGTGATACGGGTGCGGATATTCCGATTGCAACATTAGATTTTTATCGTCATCCAATTCGGATGGTTCAGCGAGATGGTCCATTTGAACAGGTAGCCGAAATATATGACGTTCCTGTTTGGGGACCTGTGATGCAGAAAGTCGGCACAGATTGGACAACTCTTGCAACCTATGGCGAAATGATTGTTGGGCAGGAAGCTGAGCGGTCGGGCGGTGGTGGAGGTGGAACAACAGAGCCTCCTACGGAAGCGGGCTTTCCACTCTTTGGAGCAGAAGATAACAGCAAGCGTGACACGATGAGATTTCATATTGATCGTTCGCGTACGGCGATTGCGAGCATTGTTGGATTTGTCCCTCCATTGCCTGCGGGTGCTTCGATACTCGATGGCTTCACGTTGGATGGTTCTGGTATGTCCAAAGTTGATGCGGATGTTCCTCCAAATGGATTTTCGAATACCGAACTTCTCATTGCCGAACAGCGAAGACTTCGCCTCTCTAGAGGATTCTCTGGAGCCGCGACTCCAGGCTTGATCAACATCAATACCGCGCCAATCGAAGTGATGCGCGCGCTGCCGAATATGCAGCAGTTGAGTTATAACTCTGACTTATTCGGTACGAATCCACCACTGCCATTCAAGCGTGTCCTCTTGCCGGAAACCATTGTGAATTATCGAGATCGACTTCCAGCAACGACTAGTTTTCCTGATGGTCCAAAGTATGACGACAGAGGATTTGTTCCTGTTGCTCCTGCAATAGATTCCTTCCCATTCCATCCTGGCATGCGAGGCGAGCGAGGATTTGTCTCGGTTGGAGAACTCACGCTTCTTGATCGCGAGTATCGACGATCGGCTTTGGGGAGTACGCAGTTTCCAGATCCAGAAGCAGGGGTCGATCTAGATTGGTCGAAGAATAAATCTTGGTCGATCAATTTTGCTGGTCGTGATCCATATCGTAGCGAGGAAGATCCCATTTTAACAACTGGAAGCCCAGCAGTTCCTCCGCCACTTTCAGATGGGGGCTATGGATGGCGCCAGGGCGTGATTGGCGGTGGATTCTCATCCCAACTTTCCACAGAGAGATTGGCGCAAAGTGTTGTGCAGTATGACAACGGAGCGACTTCCGGTTTTGATCCAATTCTCGAAGTGGCTCGAATCGCCGGCGATCAAGTCGAACGAAACACGCTGCTCAAGGGCATCGCAAATATGGTGACGACTCGAAGCGATGTCTTCACCGTTTATCTGAAGGTTCGATCTGTTGCGCAGAATCCTGCGACCGGCGGATGGGATGCGACCAATCCAGAAACTTTGATTGATGAGTCGCGATACATAATGGTGATCGATCGATCCAATGTTGAGCGTCCTGGCCAAGAGCCAAAGATTCTGATGTTTGAAAAGATTGTGGAGTGACATGAGCGCACCATCCGAAATTCCTCGTCATGTCGCGATCATCATGGATGGCAATGGTCGTTGGGCAGAGTCACGAGGATTCCCAAGAGTTGCTGGGCATCGGGCTGGTGCGCTTGCGATTCGTCCAGTTCTTCAACGTGCGTCCGAATTAGGAGTCGAGGTCTTGACGCTCTATTCATTTTCGAGCGAAAATTGGAACCGCCCAACCGACGAGGTTGATGCGCTGATGGAACTCTGCTGCGAAAAATTAGCGCAGGAGCGGGAGAGCTTGGTTGAGATGGGTGTTCGGTTGCGAAGAATCGGAAAGCGGGAGGGGTTGCCAAAGAGCGTTCTGCAAGAACTAGACGAAACAGAGGAAGCAACGGCTCGCGGAGAAAAAATCACGTTGGCTCTTGCACTGAATTATGGTTCGCGTGGTGAGATCACCGAAGCCGTCAGGTCACTGGCTCAGAGGACATTGCAAGGCGAAATCACCCCAGCAGAGATCTCAGAAGAACTGATTTCGCAATCCTTGTACACAGCGGATTTGCCAGATCCGGACTTGCTTATCAGGACGGCTGGGCAGATGAGATTGTCAAACTATTTGCTTTGGCAGTTGAGTTATGCGGAAATCCTGTTCACACCAGTCCTTTGGCCAGATTTTTCACCATCAGATCTAGAAAAAACCGTTCAAGAATATGGACGCAGACGCAGAACATATGGTGGAATTTCGACTCTTCCCTCTATATTGTAGAACGAACCACCATTTTTCTGCGTACTTGATTGAAGGAAACACATTTTGACCTATGTAAAGCGAATCACGATCTTCCTATCAAACCTTCGTGCAGCCACTGCGATTGTGGCTTTCATGATTGGCTCGATTGCCAACGCTCAGTATTGTCCCTCCGCGTTTATAGGTGATCTCAACAATGACAACTTGGTCAATACTGCCGACGTCACTGTTTGGACCGCTGCATACAACGTTGCCCCAATAGGGTCTGGAGGCTATACCCCATGCGCAGATCTGAACCGAAACGGCGTGTTGGATTTAAATGACAAGGAACACTTGCTTCGTGCGGTCTCTTTGGCAGGAAACACTACTGCTGGGCTTGGATTGAAAGGCAGAATTCCCGCTTTTATAATTTCTGAGTTTCGAACTGCTCAGCCACTCCCGTCAGATCCACAGCAGCGGTTTGTCGAGTTTCGTTGTCCGAATAATTTCCCAGCAAATTATGATTTCACGAAGAAGTTCGACAACGGTTATTACCTTTTACTCGTCGCAAGAAATAATGGGACCAGTATCGCTCAGGGCGCGATTCGGCAGGTGATAAATCTCAATGGCATGCAGTTTTCAGCGGTTGGGTCTTCTCTCAATCTCGCGTTGTTGAAGGATTCAAGTTTTTCATTAGACATTCCACCAGGCATTGTGCCTAAAGATATGCCTGTTGGTCAGTCGATTACGTTCGTAAATCAAAATGATTTGAATACGACTTGGTTCTTGGTCTATCGAAGACCCAATGGAACGGGATACACCTCAAAAGTAGCTCTCCCAACGATTGGGCAACGAATCGATGGAAACTCGGATTGTCAAGTTGATAATCGCTATACAAGCTCATCAATCCCATCGCCAAATGTGATGCCCCCTTGGGACATTATGCTCGATGCGATTTCAGTCGATCGTTCCCTTTTCACAACTCAACCAACAACAGGTCGAGGTTGTATTTATGCTCACGGAACGCTTTTTGAAGTCTTCCCAGTCGCAACCACAACTGGCGAACAAGCAGCATTTCATGTGTATCGAAATTCCGACAATAAAATTCTCAGTGGAATCAAGCAGGTTGTTGCAACTGGGATCGACACTCCAGGCTCTTTGAATCCGCCGAGTGCATCAAGCCAATTTTGTGGATCACCAACGGTGGGCCCTTGTAATGAAATTCATGGGAGATTCTGTCAGGATCTTGAATGTTGCGAGTTTGTGTGCAGCCAGATACCCGCTTGCTGTGAAGTGGTTTGGGATGCGATGTGTGTCGCTCTTGCAATTGAAGAGTGCGGTCGTTGTGGCGGACAAGGAGCTGGTTCTTGCTTGTCTACACACGGATCGCCGTATTGCTCTTCAGAAGTTTGTTGTGAAAAAGTTTGTGCTGTTCTTCCACTTTGTTGTGTGGTTGAATGGGACGCATCATGTGTCGCAAGGGCAGTTGCTCTTTGTCTTGAATGTGGCGCGGACGTGCTCCAAAATAATTGCTTTCAGCAAAGTCCACTCCCATTTTGTACTGATTTAAATTGCTGCAATACGGTCTGCCAAGTGGATCCACCATGCTGCAGTATTGCGTGGGACAACTCTTGTGTTTTACAAGCGGATGTGTTTTGTCCTACTCCTACATGTGGGAATCCAACTGCAGGAGACTGCTGCCTTGCTCATAGCACTCCATATTGTCGAGAAACAGCGTGCTGTCAAGCTGTATGTCTGTTGGATAACTTTTGCTGTTTATATGCGTGGGATAGCTTCTGTGTGAGACTCGTCATTGAGAGCGAGGTATGCCAAGAAATCATCACGTGTCCTTGTGGGCCGCAAGCTGGTGCAGGGCCTTGTTTTCTTGTCCATCCCGAACCCGGATGTCGTTCTATCACATGTTGCAATTTTGTTTGCAGCAGTGATCCATTCTGCTGTGGGGTGGAATGGGATGCATCATGTGTTGCAGCGGCGAACGATTTATGTACTGGAAACAAAGTCTGTAAGAATGCAATTGATAGCTGTCTCGTAGTTCATACAGATCCTGGTTGTGTAGATGCAGATTGCTGTGAAGCAGTATGTCTGGAAGAGCCGCTTTGTTGTGAAATTACTTGGGATCAAGGCTGTGTCGATCTTGTGGCTACCGAATGCGGTGGATGTGGAAATCTTTTAGCTGGAGATTGCACCACTGCGCACAAGTCACCAAACTGCGACAACGAAGTTTGCTGCTTACTTGTCTGTGCAGCGGACCCTTTTTGCTGTTCGACAGAATGGGATTCCAGTTGTGCGGAGCGCGCAGTGGATGATTGCGTTGAGAGATCTACAGGTTGTGGTGACGTTGGCAGTCGTAGTTGTTTTGTCGCTAGTTTTCTGCAAGGTTGTTCTGATCCAAGTTGCTGCCAGTTTATTTGTGAGGGATTTGATCCTTATTGCTGCCGTGTCAAATGGGATGCCATCTGCGTCAATCAAGCAATCACTTTCGCTGAGTTGGGATTGGGTTGCTCGTTCCCAGGTGGCGCAACAAATGGTCGAGGCGACTGTCTGACTGCACACACTCAGAAAGGCTGCTCCGATGTCGAGTGTTCTGTTGCGGTGTGCAGCATCGACGAAAATTGCTGCCGAATTGCTTGGGATGCCAATTGCGCCAAACTTGCGCCATATGTTTGCATTAATCTAGGTGGCTGCCCTGGAACAGGCTCTTCATTTGTTCGCCATTCCACACCAGGATCCATTGACCCCGTTTGTTGTAACGCTGTCTGTTTGGTCATGCCAGAGTGTTGCACGCTTGCATGGGATCAAGCATGTGTGAATATCGCCAATCAGCGCTGTGTCCCGGATTCTGACTGGACAACATTGTGCATCGGTTCTTGCATCGAGCCTCACAAAAATCCTGGCTGCAAAGATAGTTCCTGTGCAAGTGTTGTTTGTTTTACAGATGCGTTGTGCTGCACTGCATCATGGGATGAGGGATGCGTTTCACTTGCCCGCGGGCTTTGCTGCGGATTGCCTGGATGTGGTAATGCATGCAGTGGTTCGTGCATTTTGCCCCATGATTCTCCATTCTGTGACAATCCGTATTGTTGTGCCGCAGTCTGTGCGGAAGATCCATCCTGTTGCACACTCAGTTGGGACGGATTTTGCGTCAGCTTTGCATTGCAGCGTTGCACAAGTGGCTGCGGGAATGTCGAATCTGGTTCCTGCTTTATAGGGCACCCCACGAGAGGTTGTGCTGATGCACGCTGCTGTGTAGAAATTTGTAGTCAAATGCCAACCTGCTGTGAAGTGATTTGGGATTCTGATTGCAGTGATCTTGCCCAAGCCGATACAGAGAATTGTGGAACTCTGTTGGAGTGTGGGGGCGAGACCACAGGTGATTGCTGTTCCATTCACTTGGATTCGCCAAAGTGTCGCGATGCAGGTTGCTGTGACTCTGTGTGCAGCATCGAGCCAACTTGTTGTCAATTTTATTGGGATGCTTATTGTGTCGAACTTGCTCTGGAATCTGCGGAGTGTTCGTGCGTCAAACCATGCGGTGACATATGTTCAGGCGATTGCTGCACAGCACATCCTTCAACGACCTCTTGTAACGACGTAAAGTGCTGTGAATTGATTTGTGCAGACCAACCGTACTGTTGTGAATTTGCATGGGATCTGGGGTGTGCAGCAGCAGCTCGATCTGCTTGCAATGATGGCCCAGAATCTGCATGTCCACCAATTGGTTGCGGAGAAGAACTTGCAGGAAATTGCTGTGTGCAACATACAGGACCAGCATGTCGGGATGCAGACTGTTGCGAGGCAGTTTGTGCCACCGATCCGTTTTGCTGTACATCGCAGTGGGACGGGGCGTGTGCGCAATTGGCAGGCAAAGATGGTAGTTGCTCGTGTGATGGACCATCCTGCGGTAGCAAAGAAACAGGATCGTGCTTTTCAGCACACTCAACACCATTCTGCGATCAAGGAAATTGTTGCGGGATTATTTGTGGTAAGGCAGCGCCTGAATGCTGCGAGACTGCTTGGGACGATTATTGTGTGAAACTTGCGTTCATATTCTGTTCGCAATAAAAGGGATTCTTTTTCCTTCACACTCCAACGAGCGTGTGACGCCGATCAGGTCCAACTCCAACCATCTCAATCGGAATGCCAAGATATTCTTCTATGAACGCGAGATACTTCGCGGCATTGATCGGCAGTGATTTGCGATCGCTGACATCTCGCAGCTCTTCGGTCCATCCCTTGAAGGTGGTATAGATCGGGGTTGCCTTAGCCAGCATTCGTGCATCAGGAAGAAAACGGTCGACGATCGAACCATCTGCCATTCGATATTGCGTGCAGATCTTCAGTTCGTCGAACCCTGCAAGGACATCGAAGAGTGTGCATGCAACGCCTGTTGCTCCGCAAACCATCGAGCTGTACTTGACCGCAACGAGATCGAGCCATCCAGTTCGTCGAGGTCGCCCAGTTGTTGTTCCATACTCGCGTCCCTTTTCACGAATCAGATTGCCAGTTTCGTCGAGCAGTTCAGTTGGAAATGGACCCGCGCCAACGCGACTGCTGTACGCCTTCATGATGCCCAGAATGCGTCCAATGTTATTGCCAGGAACGCCTGTTCCCGGCGGAATCCCAAGCGTCGAGCAATTGCTACTGGTGACATATGGATATGTGCCATGATCGATATCCAAGAGGCACGCATTCGCACCTTCAAAGAGCAGCGTTTTTCCAGCTCGCATCGAATCATGCAGCGCATACACCGTATCGGTGATGTGCGGACGAAGTCGGTCGCCCAGTTTTGCAAATCGTTCTGCCAAAGCATCGGGATCGAGCGGGGGAGCTTGCACTCCAAGCGCTTTCAATTCTGCTGTACGCAATCTGCAAATGACACGCAGTCGATCTCGAAGATAATCAGCGTCCAACAGATCGCCCATTCGAATTGCTGTTGATCGATTGATCTTGTCTGCATACGCAGGGCCAATGCCGCGTCGAGTTGTGCCGATGGCAAGAGAGCCTCGTTCGCTGCTTGCGACATTGGAGAGAAATTCTTCAAGTGCTGCATCTTGTTCTTTGTGATACGGCATCACCACATGAGCGCGGTCGGAGACTTGGAGGTTTTCTGCGATCTTCACTCCGCGTGAACGTAATCGATCAATTTCTTCCAACAGTTTTTCAGGATCAACGACCACGCCGTTACCAATGACATTGCGCTTGCCAGGATTGAGAATGCCAGAAGGAATGAGATGCAGCGCGTATCGCTCTCCTGCAACTTCCACCGTGTGGCCAGCGTTTGCGCCGCCGTTGTATCGCACGATGACATCGTGTTCTGCAGTGAGCAGATCGACGATCTTTCCTTTGCCTTCATCTCCCCATTGAAGTCCAACAACTGCTGTATTTGGGCTCGTTCCGTTTGTTGCGTATTTCACGGGATGGAGTCTATCGCTTCACGGTTTAAGCAGTCGGGCGTGCTAGGCTCTTGTCATGGCTCAACCACAACCAATTCCACTGACAGTCGCGGGCAGTCTCGCGCAGGTTGGGGGAATTGCGGCAAGCCACAATTCTCAAGTCGTATCGCAAGCCGCTTCCAAAATCACTTCCAAAGCGACAGCCAAAGATGCTGGCGCACTGGCGAAAGGCGCTTCTTTTCGCGGCGCATATTTTCATGTTCCTTTCTGCCGTCATAAGTGTCATTACTGCGATTTCTATTCGTTCGTGGATACGGAAAGTCGGGAACTTGCTTATGTCGAAAGATTGGAAGAAGAACTCCAAGATGCCCTCGAGTTTCTGACTGTGCCAATCGAGACCGTCTTTGTTGGAGGAGGCACGCCCACGATGCTTGGAGCTGACTTGCTTGGGCGAATGCTTTCATCAATTCGTCGAATACTGCCGATTTCTTCGAATGCAGAATGGTCTGTTGAGGCGAATCCAGAGACCGTCAATGAAGCGGTCGCTGATGCGCTTGCGCAAAGCGGAGTGCGAAGAGTCAGTCTTGGCGCGCAGTCTTTTAATCCGAAATTGCTTAAGGCACTCGAGCGAGATCATGATCCAGCATCAGTCGAGCGAGCCGTAGGGCTCTTGCGACGAGCTGGAATTCCACAAGTGAATCTGGATTTGATATTCGCAATACCCGGCAGCACGATTGCGGATTGGGAGGCAGATCTTCTGCGTGCGCTTTCGATTGGTCCAGATCATTTGAGTGCATATGGATTGGTCTATGAACCCAACACGCCGCTCACTGTGAAGTTGCGAAAGGGTGC
>CAMAXY010000040.1 GCA_945862215.1 Singulisphaera sp. GP187
GAGGACTTTTCACGGCTGCTCACACATACATTTTCGTGGCTGTATCCGTGGCTGTCTTCCAGGTTGTCTTCGTTGCTGTATCCATGGCGCTTCAACTTGCGTACCCAGCCGTTGAAAAATTCTGCCGGGCGAGTTCCGCAGGCGGCCGACGGCACTTGTAATCAAACTCCGTTCAACTGGATCGTGTCGGTCGCCGAGGACTGTCTGAGCCCGGCGGGATCTTTTCACGGCTGCTCACATATGCATTTCCGAGGCTGTATCCGTGGCTGTCATCGTGGCTGTCTCCGTGGCTATCTCCGCGGATTCAAACCACAACACCCACATCACATCCAACTAGAAACTTCGCCTCGAATTTTCTCACGCTTGAACCAAATGATTATAAAAACCGCTCCGGCAATCGCCCACAGAAACCCGAAGCCCATGCTGAACAGGCCCATCAGCTTTGTTGCCGACTGGGACATCGCGGGAGTGGAAGCACCACTTTTTTCGATCGCTGCCATCTGATCTTGCAGCGAAAAATACCCAAGCACGCTTCCAATAACCGCAAGAAGAATCTTCAGCGCTGCCCAAGAGAGAAGCATCATTCGGCACTGCACTTGCCGTTTTATCAATTTCGCACCGCCGACAATTAAAAGGATTGCAACCAACGTGGTCAGGACGGAATTCGCGATCATCCAACCTTGCATCTTCTGCAATGCTTCAAACGTATCTGCGGGAGATGGTCCACCCTTGTTCGCGGGCATAAACTTCGCCATTGCTTCGCTGATTGGCCCCAAAGCCGCCGATCCAATCACACCACAGAAGCCTGCCATCGCACCAAATGCGCCAAAGACAATCGAAATGATTCCGAGGGTCTTCGGCCACTGAGTCGTTTGAATTGCGGTCGTAAAAGTTGGAGGCGTTTCAGTCATCGATTTCTCCTTGAATAAAAAAATTGAATGAGTCTGGAATTTTTACGGCAACAAAATTCTTCCGTGATACGAAGCATCAGTCATCATGGTCTGCGAATCGCCAGGCATCCCGTGTGGCAACCATTCGTCTTCGCGCACAACTTTTCCGCCTGCTTGTTTCGCAAGCCATTTGGATTGATCTTGATTTTCCGCGCGGTCCATACTGCACGTGCTCCAGAGAATCATTCCTCCAGATGCGCAGAGTCCTCGGTGATGATCACCGATGCCACGCTGCAGTCGCAGGAGTTCGTCAAGATTGCGCTCGGTAAATCGATAGCGCGCTTCGAGTCGTCGCGCAAGTACGCCGGTATTGGAGCATGGCACGTCGAGAATCATCATGTCAAAGTGACGAGGCAGCGTGCCGATTTCGGCAAGCTCGACGACTTTCAGATTTGCGATGCCTTCTGCTCGGGCACGCAGCGAAGCCATTCGTTGTGGATCAGGATCTGTCGCCCAGACTTCAGCATTTGGATGCCGAAGTGCGCACTGCACAGCCTTTGTTCCGCGACCAGCGCAGGCATCGAGAATTCGCCGAGGCGAAAGATCGCGCGTCCCATCGACCGCACGCGCACTTGCAGGATCTTGCACAAGCAGTGCTGGAAACTGTGCAAGAATTGATGCCAGCGATTCCGTTGTGTCATTCCAAACAAAGAATCCTTCGACAGAATGCGGTGTCGAGCACTTGCGAACGGGATGATCACTGGCAAGCGTATTGCCGGAAGCGTCGTGCACCACAATTGGCATCTGCAATAAACCATGCACTGCAAATTTTCGAGCGGTTTCCATTCCGCGTGCAACCGACCATCGCGTGATCAGCGCAGTTGGATGACTTGTTTGCGCCGAGAGTCGAGCGATGGGATCGGACGAAAGAACAGGCTCGTTCAATTTCATGACCGAACCATCTGGCAGGGGAAGAGCGTCTGCATGTTCCCACCACGCAAATTTCTCCGACGCAGGAATGCAATCGCCGCGTAATCCAACAATGCGTCGCAGAAGTGCGTTGACAAATCCGCCAGCACCAGATTGCAATCGCCCACGAGTCCAACTGACTGCGTCATCCACCACAGCGTGATCGGGTTCGCGTGGCATAAACAAAATCTGCGTGATGCTGACCAGGAGTGCGGCGCGAATTTCTGGTTGAACTTCCAGCCACGGTCGATTGCAGAGGACGCGCGCAATCGATTCGGCCGTCAGCCAATGTCGTAGAGTCGCTTGCTCGATCGCAGTCGCAAGTCCGCCAATAGATTCGCCGGCAGAATCTTCGCCGTGTGAATTTTCTGCTGCATTCCCACCCGTGTTTCCACCCGAGTTGAAGTTTGGAGCAGCACGCGGCGCACGCACTGTTCGTGCATCGAATCGCAATTCAGGAAAGCACGCAACCTGCGCCAAAATACGAGTCAATGCAGCAGCGCGTGTTGGCGAAGCAAATCGAGCATTCACTTGGCGCGAACTCGAACCGCGGACTTGCGCAGCGCAGGTGCCATGTCAGCGCGTTCCCAGAGGAACGAACCCTTGCCGGCTTCACCTGGTTCACGTCCGAAGTGTCCGTGATATGCAGTGTGAGAATAAATCGGCTTGAGGAGATCGAGTTTCGTCAAGATTCCGTGCGGCGTCAGATCGAAGGATTCTTCGACGATACGCGCTAGTTTTTCGTCTGGAATCTTTCCAGTTCCTTGAGTATCGACCAAGACGGATGTTGGTTGCGCAACACCGATCGCATACGCAAGCTGCACTTCGCAAACTTCTGCAAGATCCGCTGCAACGATGTTCTTCGCAATGTATCGAGCCATATATGCAGCAGAGCGATCTACCTTCGATGGATCCTTGCCACTGAATGCGCCGCCACCATGTCGGCCGCGACCGCCGTATGTGTCGACGATGATCTTGCGACCAGTCAGTCCGCAATCGCCGTGTGGTCCGCCGATTTCGAATCGTCCAGTTGGATTCACCCAGACTTTGATTCCGTCATGCCACCAATCGCCAAGCACTGGTCGAATGATGTGCTTCGTCACTTCTTCAGAAAGTTTGCCTTGGCAATCATTCCACATTGGATGATGTTGTGTGGATAGAACAACGTTCACGATCTTGCGCGGAGTTGTTCCGTCGTATTCGACGGCAACTTGACTCTTTGCATCGGGGCGCAGTCCCTTGATGATTTCCTTCTCGCGAACTTCAGCTTGTCGAGCGACCAAGCGGTGCGACAACATGATCGGCAGCGGCATCAACTGACGCGTTTCGCGGCAAGCGAATCCGAACATCATTCCTTGATCGCCTGCGCCTTGCGCCTTCTTTTTCTTGGTTGATGTCTTGACATTTACGCCACGCGCAATGTCTGGAGATTGGCGACCAAGTGTGACCAAAACGCCACACGAGCGACCATCAAATCCTTTGTCGGCAGAGTCATAACCGATGCGAAGCACCGTATCCCGCACAACCTTTGGAATGTCCACATAACCACCGCAGGTCACTTCGCCTGCGATCACGGCGAGGCCTGTGGTCACTAAAGTCTCACATGCAACGCGAGAAGTGGGATCAACCGTCAGCATTGCGTCCAAAATGGCGTCGGAGATTTGATCTGCCATCTTGTCTGGATGGCCCATGGAGACGGATTCAGAGGTAAAAGTGTAAAAGTTTTTTGGCATTTTTGTTTCCTGATTGAATAATAGACTTAAGAGGAATGTACAGGCAAAGGGCTTGCCGAAACAAGTCTGCCTAGGATTTTGGTATCGATCCATGAGAGAGCTTCGTGCTATCGAAAATTGGGACTTCGCCCGCAATTTTGCGGCGAATATGTGTTCTTTTTTGGCGGTCACTCTTGTCTCTTCGACCGTACATGCCCAAGTTGCGGGGAAGGCTTTGGCGAAAGTTGATGCTGCGCCTGCAGTCGATGAACTCTTCGCATCGGATCATATTTTCGTACGCGTAAGCGCTGGTTGCTCAGTGGCGACGACTCCAACTGGCGATTTGACATTTCGCACTGCAAATGGAGTTGGCGATGTCAATCTCGGTCGCATCATGAAAACATTCGGCGTGGACAAGATTCAGTTGGCATTGACGGATCTGCCAAAGCGTGCGGACATCGCCGCATTGGTCGGATTAGATCGTTGGTATCGCGTCTCGATCGCACCAGGTTCCAATGCGCTTGCCGTGGCGGACACACTGCGCGCTTCATGGGTTGGATTTGAAATCTGCGAAGTCGATGGCGTAGGCGGTCTCGCGGATGTGCCAAATGACACGAGCTTCACGACACAATATTCACTTCAGAATACAGGGCAGAATGGCGGAACGATCGGCGCAGATATTCGTGCGGTGCAAGCTTGGTCGGTGACCACAAGCAATCCGACGATTGTTATAGCGCTGCTCGACAGCGGAGTTTTTCCTCACACAGAACTCGAAGGCCGCATTCTTCCAGGTCGCAATATTCCACTTGGCACCACGGACACGAATGATGTTTGCGGTGGTCATGGGACGCATGTTTCTGGAATCATGACTGCGAAAGGGGCGAATGCAGCAGGCATTGCTGGAATGTGCTGGGACGCAAAGATTCTTCCTGTTGTCATCGTCAATCCATGTTCTGGATTGGAGTCTTATGTCGCCGATGGCTTAGTTTGGGCGATCGATCAGGGAGCACATGTTGTCAACATGAGTTTGCAATACAGTTTAGGCTCTCAATATTTATATGCAGCAGTTCAGTATGCCGCCGCGCAAGGCGTGCCGATGATCGCTGCAACTGGAAATTCTAATGGCGCGGTGTCATGGCCCGCAAAGTGGGACGAGACAATCGCAGTTGCTGGATCGAATCGATTCGATGCGCGATACAACGTGTCAAACTTTGGCCCTGAAGTAGATGTCACTGCATGCGGAGAAGCGATTTATTCCCTCGCTCTCAACAACGGGTATGTAACGCGCAGTGGAACAAGCATGGCGGCACCGCATGTCACGGGAACGATCGCGCTTATGCGCGCTGTCTATCCAACGATGAGCGCTGCCGCTATTCGAACAGTCTTGATGCAGACCGCGCGCGACCTTGCGCCAACTGGTTACGACATTTACACCGGCGCTGGAGTTATCAATGCTGGCGCGGCTGTGCTGATGGCGCAAAGTATGAATCCTGGTCTTGCAGACATGAACGGAGATGGCTTTGTGAATGGAAATGACCTTGCGATCTTGCTGACTCAATGGGGAGTGTGCTCGGGATGCAATTGCATCGCCGATTTCAATAATGATTGCAATGTGAATGGAAACGACCTGGCTTTCCTCTTGACCAGTTGGTCGACGCAGTAGAATGTGAATAACGAACCTGTCTAAACCTATGTCAGTCCAAATCGAGCTAACAAGAATTTACATCCGAGAAATGGTCGACATGCAGATCATCGAACTTTCGGAAGTCGGCGGAACACGATCATTTCCAATCGTGATCGGCATGACCGAAGCTTGCGCAATCGAACGCCGGCGCAAGGGATGCAGCGTTGAACGCCCTCAAACTCATGATCTCTTGACAACCATCATTGACGAACTGGGCGCGACAGTCGACCGGATCGAGATTGTCAGTTTGAAAGAGGAGACATTCTTCGCGAAGATTATTCTTCGACGAGGACAGAAAGAAATCGAAATCGACGCACGGCCTTCGGACGCAATTGCGATTGCTGTTGCATGCAATGCACCGATGTTTGCTGCAGAGGAAGTCGTTGCAGCGGCCTCTGCTGCTCCGAGCAAACTGATGCCACCTTCGGCTGACGACACCGACGATGATGAAGATGCCTTCGATGCCGATGATGCCGATGATGCCGATGATGCCGATGATGCCGTTTGATCAAAGCGTGGAGGCAGGCCTGTCACTCATGTGTGCCAACATTCGTTTGAATCGGACCAAATAATTCTTTCAGCACCGTGGTTGCGAATGCACCTGGTGGCAAGTCGAATGCAATACGAATGTAGCCGCCGAATTCATCAATGCCAGAATCAAGCGCTGCGTTCTCAATCGCAATCCGAAGTGGGCGACGCTCACCAGATGGCGGATGGCTTGATGCAGTGAAGAGTTCTGGCGTAACCGCGAATGCGCACGTTGCATTCGCTTCTGCTTGCGCAATCGATTCGCCAGCTGCCAACATTTTTTCGCCAAACATTGGACCTGTGGGAGAAATCTCGAAACGCAATGCGCGTGCGTTGAGAGATTCAAGTGTCTCGCTCGCATCAACCACAAAGCACGCGCCACCTTCATGGCGATACGCGATGTCGCCATCTCGAATCTGATCGATTTGATTTGCGGCGATGCGATCATCGACCACGCGATTGAAAATCGCAGATTGCAGCGCATTCACCCAGAAGCGAAGCATTGCACCACCGAGGGACTTCACGCTGCGCGAAGCTGTCCAACCGCGCGACTTGGCCAACGCCATTCTTCGTTCTGCGTGATCGCCTGCGCCCCAAAGAGGAACGCTTGCTGACCATTCGCCAGCATCGCACGCCATCCGCGCAGCGCGTTGATGTTCTGGAAAAAGTGGGTGAGAAGTTCCAGTGAGATGTTCGATGATGCCATTCCAGTTTTCTTGCAAAACCATTCGGCCAAGCAAATGATTATCCAAGCGCTGTCCAAAACGTTGTTCGCCAAAACCGTTTGGAACGCCAGACTTCGTCAGAACTTGGAGCCGGCGATACACCACAGGAATCTGCAGGGGATCGACTTCTCGCACTCGAATCGCAAATCGATTTCCGGCAAGATGTCCCGTTCGCAATTTATTGCCGTGCCGAAGAGTCCACAGTACGAGCAACCGATCATGCGTCAATTCTGTCGGTGGTTCTTTTCCTGGAAGGTTGACCGAGATCGCTTGGCGCGTGACTGCGTGACGATCTTTTCTTCCCGCTGTTCCAATCGAATCAGGATCGACTTTGAAGTGATCTGCAACGATGCGGAGCATTTCATCATGCGGCATGTTTTCTTTTTGAATTCCAAGATAGAGATGTTCGCCCTCGCCTGAGGGTTCATACAAAGGCAACTCGTCGACAAGAAAATCAGCCGATCGAACTTTGATAACACCGCCGGGTTGCTCGGCACGACAAATCGTGCGAGTCATCAGCGGAGATGGTATTGCATCCAAAGTTTGCGCTTTGAAAGCGAGTGCAGCGACAATCACGCCGCGCTTGGCAAGAGCCTGGGCAATTTGCCGCGCAGGATCTCCTTCGTGATCGATGTGCAGTGTGTCCCATCCACGCGCTTGCGCGGCGCGAATATTTTCGATCAAGTCGTCGGCGAAGAAGATTTCGCTTTGAGTGCAGCCCGTTGATTGTTCAAACGATGCATAAATCGCAGGGTCTGGCTTGTTCAGTCCAAGAAGATGTGATGCGTGACGAGTTTCGATCACGCGAAATGCTGCCGATGTTGCTTGCATCTGCTTCCAATGAGAATCATTCGTATTCGAAAGACATGCAACACGAATTCCACTGCGTTGAATACCGGAGAGTAATTCTGCAACGCCGGGATAGTCGCCCAAGATCCACCCTTCGTGAATGCGGCCAATTTCCTGCGGCGAATAGATGCCGCCGAAGATCGTAGAAATTTCATTCAGGAAATCTGGATACGCGGTCAGGCCTCGTTGGTATCGATCAACTGCTGCGTGACGCTGCGCGCGTGTTGCGTCTTCGCTTCCTTCGACAAATCCGCGCGAAGGAACATTCGCAGCTGCGCAACCTTCGGTCCACGATCTGCAGATTCGAACGACAACTCCACCAAGATCAACGCAGACAATTTTGGGAGGCACTGCGGTCATACGTTGCTCCCTCGATTTACGCGCTGAGCAAGCCTGCGAGCCCTAAAAAAATTCGTCAAGAGAGAACCACATTCTCTGCCCATCAATCCACCGATCACTTCCATTCGGTGATTCAATCTCGGATCACGGCAGAGATCATAAAGTGTGTCGACTGCGCCAGCCTTTGGATCGCGCGCGCCATAGAGCAATCGAGAGACTCGCGCATTGACAAGCGCGCCTGCGCACATTGGGCAGGGTTCCAATGTCACTGCCATAGAACAGTCGTTCAATCTCCATCCACCATTGGCGATCGCCGCAAGTCGCAGTGCAACAACTTCTGCATGACCGGTTGGATCGCCGCTTGCTTCTCGATCATTTGATGCTTCAGACAGGATCACGCCTGCGCGATAAATCACCGCTCCAACTGGAACTTCTCCCCGCATGCCAGCGGCCCGTGCCAGTTGCATCGCCCGTTTCATCATGCGTTGGTCTTCCAAAGAAGCGCCACGAGGGATCACCAAGATTCGCCGACGGACTCGAGTTCGCCATGCGGGAAGAGCGCATGAAACAATCGACGGTGCATTTCTCAATCCATCAAAGTGCTTCATATGTCATTCGTCTCCGACATTGCCTTCGCGCGTATCAGTGGTGCGAAAGCGCTCACCGAATTTCGAGAGCACGCTCCCTGATGCGACGCGTGATGTTGGCGCAAACACGATCAGCAAAATTGAAAATTCGAAAAGTAGAACCAGTGGCACGGCAACTACAGCAAGCGACAACATATCGCCGGGAGCGATCGCAGCAGCGAGAACCACGACGCCGAAGAATGCATATTTGCGGTTTTTTCGCAGCATCTTTGGATTGACGATGCCAACCCAACTCAGCAGCAGCATTGCGATGGGCAATTGAAAAGCCAGAGCAAAGCCCATCGCAAAGAGCAGAATGAAATCTAGATACTCGCTCAGTCGAAACGATGCGACGAGAGATCCAGGATGTTCGAGTGCAATACTTGCGATTTCGACATGTGTTGTATCGCCAGCAACTGGAAGAGCGAAACGAAGTTCGCGCGTTGTTGTGTTGATCCACGATTGGCCTGCTTGTGGTGATGCGGGATCGGATTCCAGAATCGGCATCGCTGGAGTCGTCATGGCCATTGGCGATGGGTTTGATTCCAACTTTGTTTCGGGGGAAATACTAAAGCTGACAAGCACCGTCAACATCAATGGAAGCATGATGTAATACAACAAGGTCAAACCAATGAGCGCCAATATTCCGCTTCCAGGCAGAAGGAGCCGGACGAATCGTTGTTCATGATGATGCAGTCCAGGCGAAATGAATTTCCAAAGTTGCCAGAGCACCCACGGCGCTGCGATCACCAATGCGAGGATGAATGAGATTTTCAAATCCATCATCATCGTCTCGGTCGGACTGAGAACAGTCAGTTGCGCAGCGATGTTGTTCGCGCGCATGGCACGCAGAAGAGGCTCGCACAAGAAGTAACGAATTTCAGCTCCAAAGAAAAACAAAGCCAACATCAATGGCACGGGCACAACCACCGCAAGAAAAACACGCCTGCGCAACTCGTCGAGGTGGTCTCCAAAGCTCATCGAAGAACTTGGCCCTGCAGTTATTTTCTCGGTGCGATCGGTCATTGGGCGGTCATCCTAGGCTGTCGAAGCATTTCGCCGAAAAAGCGCACGGCGTTTTCATCAAGTTGCTCGTTCAGTTGTATCGGGTCTTCTCCTCGTACTTGCGCGAGTGCCTCAGCAACATGCAATACGAATCTTGGCTCGTTGGGCCACTCACCTCTGACTGGTTGAGGCGCCAAAAACGGCGAATCTGTTTCGACCATCAGCCGATCAATTGGAACGATTTTCGCAGCGGCGCGCACATCGGGCGCACCTGGGAAAGTCAATACCCCAGTGAATGAAATGTATGCGCCTATGTCGAGCGCCATCCGAACATCATTCGAGTCACCGGTGAAACAATGAAAAACGAAACGCTCTCCAGGCAAACCTGTTGCAGTCAAGATTGGAACAAGATCTGCGAATGCTTTTCTGCAATGCACAATGATCGGCTTTGCAAGTCCCTCATTGCTCCAACGAATGATGTGAGCAAGTTGTTCTTCCAATATCGCACGCTGTTGCGCGGCTGGTGGTTTGTCATAATGATTGTCTAAACCGAGTTCTCCCCATGCAACACATTTGGGATGTTCGCCCGCTCGGCGAAGTTCCGCCCAATCGCACGGCTTATCGCTATATAAAGGATGTACTCCCGCACTTGCAAAGAGTCGCGGATGCAGCGCAGCGAGTTCCGTGGTGCGAATCGCATCGGCAGTGGTTGTGGCAATTGTGATTGCACTATGCACTCCAACGCGTACAGCTGCATCGAGAACTTGCGAGACTCGACCGGCGAATTCTGGAAAGGTTAGATGGCAATGCGTATCGATCATGCGAGAACTCTCATTTGTGTGACGGTACTTTGCCCAGTGCGATACGCATCAGAATCGGCCCGATCAATTCGTTCAGTGTGATGCATGCAATCACGATTGTTGTAAGGCTGCTGGCCCATGTTTGATTTGGAAATTCAATTGCAATTTGTGCAGCAAGAGCCAGAGATATTCCCGCTTGTGGAATAAATCCTGCCCATGCCCACCGCGTCGCCGCTGGGGACAGCCCTGTCGCGCGAGCGGCGATCGTTACGCCTGTCCAAATTCCAGCGAAGCGAACTGCAGAAATGGCAAGCACAACTGTCCAATTCGCAGCAAGCGCGGCAAGATTCAGATGCGTTCCCGCTGCTGCGAAGAAAACGCAGCAGACGGCAAGAAAAAGTCTGCGCGCTGTCGCAAAGAAAGGTGCGGTGGCGAGAGGCGCGATGTTCCGCGCAGTAAATCCAAGCGTGAGGGCGGTAATGAGCGGCGCAACGCCAATCGTCGAACAGAGAATTGCAAGAAAGATGGCTGTGACCAGAACCACTGCAGTCATACGCCTCTCAATTCGTGTGAGCGCCCATCGAAGCGGAAACGCGAGTGCGATTCCGACGCCGATGCTGCCGGCAAGATGAAGAGCGATCCAGTACCACGCTTGATGCGCCGTCGTTGTTGTCGTTGCTGCAACCACAAACAGTACGACTGAAAATGCTGTCACAAGAAAGAGGTCTTTCGCAACTGTTGTTGCGAGAAGCAACCGTGCAAATTCGGTTGGATGTCGCATCTCTCGCAAGAGAGCGACCGAGACGGCGGAACTGCTTGTTGCAGCGATTGTCGCCACGATGACTGACTGCGCTATGGAATCCAGAAATGCAAACGCGACAATTCCAACAGTGATAAAGACGAGAATCATTTGCCCCGAAGCAAGCGCCGTGATGACACGCAATTTGCTCCGCAGAAACAGCCAGTCGATTTCAGCGCCTGCGACAAGTCCAATCATGACGACCGCAAGCGATTCGGGTCCTTGCAGTGATACAAGTTGCGATGCATTGATCAATGACATCTCGGGTCGATGAAGCCACGACCAAAAACTTGGTCCAACAAGTACTCCAAAGAGCAGTTGTCCTGTGATTGGCGGAAGTCCAACTCTGCGAATCAATCTTCCAGAAAGCCACGATCCCAAGATGATCACTCCAAGCAGCAGAGTTGTTTCGCCCGCAGCAGACAAGTTTGATTGTGGGAGATCGACAATGCTTTTTCGCAATTCGCGGGTGATAAGAATGAGTCCCACAAGACATATCAAAGCAACAGCGAGAAAAGTCGCGCCAAATCGTGCGCGCTCCTTTCGTTTTTGAATGTTTGTTGAGCGCAATTTCATTTGGTCGCACTCCGAACATTTCGCGGCCAGAATGTCGAAAGCGTGCTCATCAGAGAAATGAGAATGGCGAGTCCAAGTAATTGATCTGCAAGTCCAGAAGAATCCTGCGTCGCAAACGCAAGGAGAACAACGATTGTCAGCGGTGCTTGTCGAATCGGTCCGCGCGCGGCTGGTGAATCAAGTGCCACGCTGTCACGCACCGATGCGAGCGCAATATTCATTATGAGTGGCTTGAGCACGCGCCGTGAAATTGCAAGTGACAACGCAATTGCGCACACAATCACAACGCTACTGATCTTTGTTGTGCCGCCAGGAAATGCAAGTGTGATGCCAGCAAAGAAGAAACAACTACTTGCGACGATTGGTTCTGAATACGAAATCAAATGTTCCAGTCCGCGCAGTCGTCTTCGCCCAAGTCCAATCATTGCTCCGAAGAGCAAACCTGTCAGCAGGCCAGAGCCACCGAATGCCACTGCGATTCCAGAGAGCAAGCAGAGTGCGCCGATCACAATCAATGTCGTGCGTGCATCGTCCTCGCGCGAGTCGCGCAAAATTCCATACGCACCAAGCGAAACAACGATCACTGCGCCGCATTCCATCGCAAGCGCAACCATGCCACCGTATGGTGCGAAGATCACCGCCCCAGTGAAATCTTGATGAGCGCATTGCAGTGCAAGCGTTGCAATGGCAATCGAACAAATCGCAAGCGCACCTGCGCCGCTTTGCACCATCACAGCCATTCTCATCGCAGGTCCATCTGATCGAATGCCAAGTGAGCGTGTTTCTGGATTCCACCCGATGGCTATCGCAGCAATAATTCCAGTCAAAAGAATTTGTGCCGCGGCGGGGGAGTCCGGCTGCCAGATTCTTGCAAGCAGCCCTGCTGCGGCAACACTCAACAAAAGACTGATTGTCAAATCGAAAGTGATCCATCGCCAGAGCGCAGCTGGAATCGCACGAACAAGTGCGGCTTGACATTGAAGTCCAACAACAACTCCGCTCCATGTCAACAGCACGAGCAAGATGGGTTGCACTTGTGAAAGTCGTTCTCCATCGAGCACCCCAGCGCCGCGCGGACCAACCGCAATGCCAAGTACGAGCAATGCCCATCCTCCGCCAAGCACATTGGTAATCGGAAAGCGTCTTCGGATTCGTTCTGTCCATCGACTCCCTGCAACCAGAATCACAACTCCAAGCGCAAGCCAAAATATGGAGTTGGTCACGAATCGAATCCGAGAAAATGCTCAACTGGGAATGCAGCTGCAATCGGGCGGTCATCTTTGGGAATCTCTCGCAAAAATCCCATAAGAGTCGAAGCCTTGTCCGCAGGGCAGAGGGCGAAGATCGCACGACTGCCGATCGACTGTGGAAGCAGCGCGGCGAGTCCAGCAAAGATCGGCATGTCCTTGCTCATGATCGATGACAAACTCTGACTTTCGACGACCGACGCATCGACAATTCCCGCATCGAGTACGGCGTTAATGACCGCCTCGAATGCTTGGCCATGTTGCACAAGCAAAATAACTAAGCGCATGCCTTGATCTGCTTCAGGCATGGTTATTGCACTCCTTATCAAAGAAGTCCAACAGAGCGACATCATCGGCGCACGCTATAAGTTGCTGTCGCATAGAGCCTTGCGAACACACACGCGCAATTCTGGCAAGATTTTGGACCTGCCTCCAAGGTTCGGATGTTGATCCGAGCAATCCAACGACGATCTGCACTTGGTGCGAACCCCAGAGAATTGGCCGCAACAAGGTGAGAATGACAACTCCCGAATCGCTCGGTGCAATTTCATCGCAAATCGCGTGTGGCAATGCAACACCTTCAGGGGTCGAAGTGAAGTTGATCAGTTCGCGCTTGTTCAAGGCCGTCGTTAAATCATGATGAGAGAAATTCGGCAAGATGGTTTGATGTGCTCTCAGAGCAATTTGCGACAAAATATCGTGATATTCATCACAATCTGTCCCGGCGCTTGCCGAAGCAATCTTTATTTTTTGCGAGGCGTTCACCAATCCCGAATTTATCGCATTTCCAATCTTCGTGAATCCTTGCGCCGAGACCGCATCGCTCCTATTATTGAGTATTCGAAATAGTTTGTGAAAAAAAGCACGAAGTATCCCAGAACAACCCCCGATTAACCACGATTAACCCCCGACGAAGCCAGTCAAACACACATGAGCCGATTCCTTTTCCCCCGTTGGACCAATGCGATCTTGCCATTCATCTTGGTGATTGGTGCGATCCTTCCTTTATATGCGGCATTCGTTGTCGCATACGGATTCAGTCCAAAAACAATTGATGCTGGCTATCAGCCCACGCAACCAGTTCCATATAGTCATGCGCTGCATGTCGGACAACTTGGAATGGATTGTCGCTATTGCCACAACACCGTTGAGCGCGCAGGATTTGCAGCTGTGCCTGCGACACAAACTTGCATGAACTGTCATACCCAGATTCAACGCGAAAGTCCCAAGTTGGAAAAGATTCGAAGTTCATATGAGTCGGGGATGCCGGTGGAGTGGGTGAAAGTTCACAAGCTGCCTGACTATTCATATTTCAATCACAGCGCGCATGTCAATCGTGGTGTTGGTTGCGTTGAATGTCACGGACGCATTGATCAAATGGAAGTTGTCTATCGCTACTCGCCGCTGGCGATGGGATGGTGCCTTGATTGCCACCGGGCGCCAACAGATCGTCTTCGTCCTGTGTCACAAATCACCAACATGAGCTGGGACCAACGCGTTGAGTTGACGCGCGAAGAACGCGAATCCCTTGTAAAGCTCTTTCACATCAACCCAAGCGAGAACTGTTCGACATGTCATCGGTAAAGAAGCCCTATTGGCGGAGTGTTGAAGACCTCACAAACTCCAACGAGTTTCGAGATTGGATGCACCGTGAATTTCCAGACGGCGCATCAGAGCACGCAACCGAAAATGAACGTCGCAACTTTCTCAAAGTGATGGGTGCATCATTTGCACTCGCAGGCCTTGGTCTTGCAGGATGTCGTCGATGGCCGGAAATGAAAATCGTTCCTGCTGCAAGTCAAGCTGCAAATCGCGTTCCTGGGGATCCGGTTTATTACAGTTCTGTGTGGGAATTCAGTGGTTTTGCGCAGCCAGTTCTTGTGAAGAGTTATGACGGTCGCCCGATCAAACTTGATACAAACACCATGCATCCATGGGGCGGCGCTGGAATTTCATCAGCGGCTCAATCACAAATTCTTGGCTTGTATGACCCAGATCGCAGCAGAACAGTTCTGTCAAAAAATACGCAATCTTCTTATGAACCATTTTCAATTTTCTTAGCGAACAAGTCCAGAGATTTGCGCACAAGTGGCGGCAAGGGTCTGGCAATTCTGATGGACATGCACAGCGGACCAAGTCACGCTGACATGATCGCACGTGTGAAGAGCGCATTCCCGCAAGCACAAATCGTTGCATGGGAACCTCTTTCGCGCGACAACGTGATTCAGGGAAATGCAATGGCGTTCTCTGCGCAACTTCGCCCAATGCCATCATTCGATAAGGCAAACATTATTGTTTCACTCGGTGATGACTTCTTGTATGGCTCTCCTGATTCTCCGCGCTGGGCCCGTCAATGGTCAGCAGGTCGCGCAGTCGATGCAGTTGATCCAAAGACACAGCAAATCGCACGACTCTATGTTGTCGAAAATGGTTTGACGACAACAGGAATGAACGCAGATGAACGACTCGCAATTCGCTTGAGCGATATGGGAGTTGTTGCTGCACTCATCGCTCAAGGTATTGGCGCAGTCGACGGATCGCCAGAATTGAAATCTGCAATCGACGCAATGGCGAAGTCTCAGGCCACGCAAGCGCTCTTGCTTGGTCGTGGTCAAGAAGTCATCACTGCGCTTATCGCAGATTTGAAATCAAATCGCGGAACATCATTGATCACTGCGGGCGTAACGGCATCTGCATTGACGCACGCATTGGTTGCCGCGATCAATCGCACGCTTGGCAATGAAGGCAAGACGATCAACTACATCGCGGAGTCCATGGAAGCCTCGAAGGATCGCTTTACTGCTTTGTGCACCTCGATGAATGCTGGATCGGTTGACACGCTATTCATCTTGGGCGGAAATCCTGTCTATGACGCTCCAGTTGACTGCCAATTCGCAAACGCGATGACGAAAGTTCCAAATGTCATTCATCTCGGCATGTATGCGGATGAAACAGCGTTGAGCCCATCATGTTCTTGGCACATTCCGCAAGCCCATTTCTTGGAATCATGGGATGACGCAAGAAGTTTCGATGGAACGCTCTCCGTGCAACAGCCATTGATCTTGCCGATGATCCCTGTGGGTCAAGGTGGAAAAAACCAAATCGAATTGCTTGCAGAATTGCTCGGCAGCGATCCAACCGATTCATATTCCATCGTGCGACGAACTCATGTTGCTGCAAGCGGGCTTTCTGGCGATGGCTTTGACACTGCGTGGCGGACATGGCTCGATCAAGGATTCGTCGCAGGCACAGCAGCAAAGGCGCAGAACAATGCGCCACTTGCAAGCGCCGCGATTGCCACAGCGCTTCGTGCGGAGACAACAAAGGTCAATGCATCCGATGTGATGGAAGTTGTCTTCTTGCGCGATGTGAAAGTCTGGGATGGTCGCTTCTCCAACTTCGCGTGGATGCAAGAACTTCCAGACCCCGTAACGAAAATCACATGGGACAATGTCGCGCTGATGAGCAGCCAATTCGCCCAGACGATCGGCGTGCGCCGCGGAGACATGGTGAAAATTTCGGTTGATGGTCGTTCAGTCGAAGCCGCCGCATGGCCGATGCCAGGATATTCCGATGCATCAGTCGGACTCAGTGTTGGATATGGCCGCACTGGTCTTGGAGTTGGTTCGACTGCGCTTGACGCTGGATTCAATGCATACAAGATTCGCACTGCGGCGAATCCAGATTGGGCGATGGCAAGCAGCATTGTCTCGACTGGTGCGAAATATGAAATCGCTCACACGCAAGATCATGGTGCAGCGGATGCGCTTGATTCGAAGGTTCCAGAAGAAGGCATTCAAGAACGCCTTCCAACTTTGATTCGAGAAGCAAGCGTCGGCGAATATCGAAATCATCCAGACTTTGCCCGCCACCTTACGCATGTTGCAAGTCGTCTCTCACTTTGGGCAGAAACAAATCTCGAAGGCGCACGTTTCCGCTGGGCGATGTCTGTGGACTTAGGGAAGTGCACAGGATGCAGCGCATGTGTCACTGCGTGTCAGGCAGAGAACAACATTCCAGTGGTCGGCAAGGATCAAGTCTTGCGCGGTCGTGAAATGTTCTGGATTCGTATCGATCGATATTTCCGCGGATCGAATCCGGCGAAGCCAGAAGGTTTCGCGATTCAACCTGTCACCTGCATGCACTGCGAAAACGCACCATGCGAACAGGTCTGTCCAGTCGCAGCAACTGTGCACGACAAAGATGGAATCAATTCGATGGTTTACAACCGCTGCATTGGAACCCGATATTGCAGCAACAATTGTCCATACAAAGTTCGACGATTCAATTTCTTCGATTATCAGAGGCGCGAACCGCAACGCGAAGAAGGGTTGTTAAAAGTCAAGCCCGAGTATTACGTCGAGGACGGTCCAGACGTTTGGTTGCGAATGCAGTTCAATCCCGAAGTCACAGTCCGTATGCGAGGCGTGATGGAAAAGTGCACATTCTGTACGCAGCGCATTCAGGCAGCCAAGATCAAATATAAGAATGCATGGGCAAAGTCTGGCGGCACTGCAAGTGGCGTCGACAACTTCCCAATGCCAGATGGCGCGGTCGAAACTGCGTGCCAACAAGCGTGCCCAACGAATGCAATCATCTTTGGAGATCTGAATGTTTCAGACAGCAAAGTTGCGAAGCTGCATCGCAGTGGCCGTTCATATCAATTGCTGGAAGAATTGAATACGAAGACGCGCTTGCAATATCTGGCTCGAGTCACCAATCCTGCGATCGAACGCGAGAGCGGCGACGCCGATGATCACGCCCCGGCGAAATATAATTCTCATTCAAAGGCGGAGAGTTAATCATGTCGAATTCTTCGAAAGGCTTCATCGAAACGGATAACACGCAGCAGCCAACAGGTTCTCGGGCACCGCTTGTGTTGAACATGCACAAGTTTGGAGAGGTCACTCACCAAGTTTGTCGCATTGCAGAAAATCGTCCGCCGATGGCGTGGTATATCGCGTTTGTTATTTGTCTGGGAATGATGGGATTCTTGGGCTTCTGCGTGACATATCTCATCTTCACTGGCGTTGGCGTGTGGGGATTGAATAACCCAGTCATGTGGGCGTACGACATCACCAACTTCGTTTTCTGGGTCGGTATCGGTCACGCCGGAACGCTTATCTCTGCAATCCTCTTTCTCTTCCGTCAGAAGTGGCGCACGGGAATCAATCGATTTGCAGAAGCGATGACCATCTTCGCAGTTGTTTGCGCTGGACTCTTTCCAGGAATTCACGTGGGTCGCGTCTGGCTTGCATATTGGCTCTTTCCAATTCCAAACTCAATGGAGATGTGGCCTCAATTCCGCAGTCCACTTCTTTGGGACGTCTTCGCAGTCAGCACCTATTTCACTGTGTCGTTGGTTTTCTGGTACGTGGGAATGATTCCAGATCTCGCGACGCTTCGTGATCGAGCGAAGGGTCGATTCCAACAATTTGCATATGGACTCGCATCGATTGGATGGCGCGGCTCGATGCGGCACTGGCATCGATACGAAGTTGCATATCTCTTGCTTGCTGCGCTTGCAACTCCACTTGTACTTTCAGTGCATAGTGTGGTTTCGTTCGACTTCGCAGTCAGCCAGGTTCCTGGTTGGCATACCACGATCTTCCCACCGTACTTCGTCGCCGGAGCAATCTTCTCTGGATTCGCAATGGTTGTTTCGCTTGCAGTTCCTGCGCGACAACTCTTCGGGCTCAAAGATCTGATCACGATGCGCCATCTCGACAACATGAACAAGATCATCTTGTTGACAGGTTGCATGGTTGGATACGCGTACTCGATGGAATTCTTCATCGCGTGGTACTCGGGTGCGATGTATGAAAAGTTCGCATTCGTCAATCGCGCCTTCGGTCAATATTGGTGGGCATATTGGATCATGGTCAGTTGCAATGTGATCACGCCGCAACTTTTCTGGTTCAAAGCTGTTCGCACCAGCATCCCATTGATGTTCATCCTGAGCATCTTCGTGAATGTCGGAATGTGGTTCGAACGATTCGTCATCATCGTGACAAGTCTTGCGAATGACTTCCTTCCATCTTCATGGGATCAGTTCGTGCCGACATGGGTTGATATCGGAACGATGGTCGGAGCATTCGGTCTCTTTGGAACTCTCTTCCTTCTCTTCTGCAGATATTTGCCGATGATCGCCATCGCCGAAGTGAAGGCCGTCATGCCTGAAGCCAATCCGCATGCTGGCCATGCTGGAAGTGATCATGATGATCATGGCATTCCATCTGGAGCAGTTCCTGCTTTGCGAGAGCCTCGATCATCGGAGGATTCGTTATGACAACCTTCTCACCACAAACGCAGACGTCATCGCCATCCCCATCGCCCAAAAGCTCATTGCTTCCTTTATATGGAATGATGGCAGAATTCGAAACGCCAGCACAAATTATGGAAGCTGCAAAGAAAGTCAACGCTGCTGGCTACCGCTTCTGGGATTGTCATGTGCCATTCCCAGTGCATGGTCTTGATAAGGCGATGGGAATCAAGCGAACAATTCTGCCGCTGCTTGTCTTTGGTGCAGGAATGACAGGAACCATCGTGGGTTTCTGTCTGCAAGCTTTCACCAACGCAGCAAGTTTTTCCATCTGGGCATTGGTATGGGTCACTGGATATCCATTCCTAATTTCCGGCAAGCCACTCATGTCGGTGCCTGCGTGGATTCCGATCATTTTCGAACTCACCATTCTTTTGTCTGCGCTTTCGGCAGTTGGATTAATGTTCTTGATGAACGGTTTGCCGCGACTCTCGCATCCACTCTTGAGCAACATTCGTTTCCGCCGCGCGACTGATGATCGATTCTTCATCGTCATCGAATCGCGCGACCCAAAATTCCTGCGCTCCAAAACAGAGGCGTTCATGAAGACGCTCGGCGCCAAGCACATCGAAGTGGTGGAGGATCGCTGATGCCACGCATCATTATTTATGCTCTTTTGATTCTGACACTGTTGGCGATTCTTCCGCCGGTCATCGCTGCCAATGCCCGATCGAAGCCAAATCCCAATCGCCCAATCAATATCATTCAAGATATGGATCTTCAGGCGAAGTTCCTTCCTCAATCAGAGAATGATTTGTTCGCAGACAAGCGATCGCAACGACCGCAGATTGTCGGAACTGTTGCGCGTGGCGAGACATATCTCGACACGCACTTCGTCGATGGTGTTGTTGATGGCCAATGGGCAACCACCACCCCAACGCAATTGCCGATGAACATGGAATTGCTTCTACGTGGCCAAGACCGTTTCAATATTTATTGCACTCCATGCCATGGATATTCAGGTGGCGGCAATGGCACGATCAACCAGCGTGCGATGGAGCTTGTCTCTAATGCAGAAGGTCCAGTGAATGGAACTGTCTGGGTCGCTGCAAAAAGTTTGCACGATGCAACGGTGACGATTCAACCAATCGGTCAACTATTCAATTCAGTTACGCATGGTGTGCGAAACATGGCGGGATATGGCTCGCAAGTTCCACCCGCTGATCGATGGGCAATTGTTGCATATGTGCGCGCTCTGCAACGAAGTCAGAATGCAACTCTGGAAGAAGTTCCAGCCGACAAACGGGGAGGGCTCTGAAATCATGAGTGCTTCAATAACAGCCGTCGCAGATCTTTCGGATCGCAGCATCATGGGCGACGATCGTCTCGTACGAACTTCGCGCATGGCATATGTCGTTGCAGTGATCTCACTCATCGCTGCCGCCTTCGTCGCATGGAAGCAGAATGATCCGCACGGTCTCGCCATGATCTGGTTGCAGAATGGCATCTTCGTGCTGACGCTATCGCTCGGAGCATTTTTCTTCGTCATGATTCAGCACATCACAAATGCAGGATGGGCTGTCGCAATTCGACGCATCGCAGAAGCGCAAGCCGCGAATCTCACTTGGATTTGGGTGCTTTTTCTTGTTCCTATGTTCTGGTTGCTTATCACCAATCGCGAGTGGAATGGATTTGGTCATGGGCTGGCAATCATTTGGCCTTGGGCAGATATGGCGTATCTGACCGAACACTCGCCTGCAGAGGGTGCGATCGTTGCTCAGAAGACGGCATTTCTCAATCCGACTTTCTTCATGATTCGCGCTTGTTTCTACTTCGCGTTTTGGGCTCTCGCCACACGATGGTTCCTCAGCACATCGCGCCGACAGGATCAAACCGGAGATGCAACTCTCTCGACCAAGATGCGATATGCCGCAGCACCTTGTCTCATTCTTTTCGCGCTTACATCGACATTCGCAGCAGTGGATTGGATCATGTCTCTTTCGCCTGCGTGGTTCAGCACGATGTTTGGAATCTATTTCTTCGCCGGCACATGCGCGGGAGGATTTTCAATCATCGCAATTGGCTGTCTGCGATTGCAAGCGATGGGATATTTGCGCGGCGTGATCACTGCAGAGCATTACCAAGACATCGGCAAGATGATTTGGGCATTTGGAATTGTCTTCTGGGCATACATCGCCTTCAGTCAATACATGTTGATCTGGTATGGAAATCTCCCAGAAGAAACAGTGTGGTTCCTTGCTCGCCAAGTTGGTGATTGGGCATGGGTCAGCGTTGCGCTGCTCTTGGGCCACTTCATCATTCCATTTCTTTTCTTCATCTCACGCTGGATGAAAAGGTGGAGAGGAACCCTTGCATTCGGCGCGCTCTGGATGCTGGCGTTCTCATGGATCGATATTTATTGGCTCGTGATGCCAGTTGTGCCGCACGATGTTGCGACATTTACAACGTATGACGCGCTTGCCGCTGCATATGCAACAACCTCGACTGGTTTGGGCAACCCACTGAACTATCTGATGTTGGTTGGATTCATTGGACTCAGCATTGGATCGGCAACTGGTCGCCTCTCAAGAGGTTCGGTGTTGTGCCGCCGCGACCCGCGTTTGAATGAAAGTCTGCAATTCGAAAACATCTGAACATTCGAGGAACTCTGTCTATGTCTCAAGATTCTCAAACAATTTCTGCGGTCCCAACAGATGATCCCGAATCAGGATCGACATGGGTGGTTACATTTTCTGCAATCATCATTCTCTCCGCGTTGGTAATCGCCACGTGTGTCTTCTATTTCAAGTTTGAAGACAAAGAGATTGACGTGAAGGTTATTGCTCCTCCCAATATTTGGAAGACACAGTTGATGAATGAGCAGCTTGCTCAACTTGATGTTTATCAAAAGTATTCAGTGACTGCCCCTGACGGCAGTGCAGAACCGCGCATCCGAATCCCAGTTACCAAGGCGATGGAATTTGTGATTGCTGATGCAAAGAACCCACCGAAGATTGTTGTTGTTACGCCCGTTCTAGCGCCAGCCTCCACAGGTACAGACAAGAAGTGAATTTCAAACCGTCCATCCTTTCTCTGATCGCAGCGACCGTCCTCACGGT
>CAMAXY010000041.1 GCA_945862215.1 Singulisphaera sp. GP187
GTGAATGGTGTGTTGAGCGTTGCAGATGATGATTTCAATGCGCAGCCAGAAGTGCAGATCATCCCTCGTCCTGGCGCGGCGGCACTGGGTTTCACGCCTGTGGACATTGCACGTCAAGTTCGTGGCGCGCTCTATGGCATCGACGCACATGTTTTCAGCGAGAACCGCGAAGATGTCGATGTGCGTGTGCGGATGGATAAGCGACTTCGTTCGCGCGGAGATTTCGCAGATCACCTTTGGGTTGTTCCTCCTTCTGGAATTGCTGTTCCCCTGCGAGAAATTGCAGAGATTCGCGAAACGACCAGTGCAAGCACGATCAATCGACTGGATCGAATGCGAACGATCACGGTGACGGGCGATACGCAAGTGAATACATATCCCGAGTCCGTTGTGGAACAGATCAGTGGCGATGTTGCAAAGTTGATGGCGGCGCATCCGTCGGTTCAGCTGCGCGAAGGCGGTCGTCAGAAGGATCTCACTGAAGCATTTGCAACGCTTCCGTATGCGATCGCTGCAGCACTCATCATGATCTATGCAATTCTTGCTTGGCTCTTTGGCAATTACACACAACCTTTAGCGGTGATGATTTCGATTCCATTTGGAGTCATTGGAATGGTCGGCGGACATTTGTTGCTAGGTTCGGATTTGACGTTCCTCAGTGTGATTGGTTTGGTTGCTCTGGCGGGGGTGGTTGTGAACAACGCACTTGTGTTGGTGGAATTCATCAACATTGAAGTCGCCGCAGGCAGGCCGCTTCGCGAGGGATTGATTCTTGCGGGAGAGAAACGTATTCGTGCGATCTTGTTGACGAGCGTGACAACCATTTTAGGCCTTGCGCCATTGGTCTTGGAGCCTTCGTTTCAGGCGAAATTTCTCGCACCGATGGCGATCACAATCAGCGGTGGGTTGGTGAGCGCGACTGCGTTGACGTTGATTCTTCTTCCATCGTTCATTTACATCATCGATGATGTCAAGAAAATTGCTGGGCGCATTTGGAATGGACCGCAGACTGTTGTCAACACCGATTCGGCATCGGTGAGATAGTCTGCGCTGTATCTATGGCAAAGAATCGCAAGCGAAGTGGATTAGTGATTGGTGTCGATCTTGGTGGAACGAACATGATGGTCGGGATTGTCGACCAACACCACAAGATTATTGCGACTGTCAAGAGAAAGACAAAAGCAGCCATGGGTCGAGACGCTGTCATCGATCGAATTGTCGGATCGATTGAACGCGCCTGCGAAGAAGCCGGAGTGAAAGTGGGATCGGTGGACGGTGTCGGCATCGGAGCGCCGAGTGCAATCGATTTTGAAGAGGGCATGGTGATCAATGCAGGAAATCTTGGATGGAAGCAAGTGCCGCTTCGCGCGATTCTTGAAAAACGCCTTGGAATGCCAGTCGTCGTCGAGAACGATGTCAACGCAGCAATCTGGGGAGAAGCGCAACTTGGTGCGGCGAAGTCTTGGACGGATGTCTTGGCAGTTTGGGTCGGCACAGGAATCGGCGGAGGGCTGGTGCTTGGTGGAGAAATCCATCGAGGATCATTTCACACCGCTGGCGAAATTGGCCAGATGATTCTTTTCCCGCGCGGTGGAGTTGGGCGCAGAACATTGGAAGAACATTGCAGTCGTTTATCTATGGTGCGCGCGATGGAGACAATCGTTGGCTTCTATCCACAGAGCAAAATTCGCGCGGCATTTGCAGAGCGCGGTGAAGATGGAATGGTTGGGAGTTCGGCGATCGCAGAGTGCTATGCAAGTGGCGATGAGTTGGCGGTGCGTGTCATCGATGATGCGGCAGAGCTGCTTGGAATGGCGATTGCAAATGCTGTCACACTTTTGTCTGTGCGCGCAGTTGTGCTTGGTGGCGGAGTGACCGAAGCGTTGGGCAAGCGATATGTTGATCGTGTGCGCGAGTCGTTCGAGTGGAATGTTTTCCCAAGCACGCTGAAGAAGTGTCACCTTGTCGTTGGTCAACTTGGCGATGCGGCGGGAGTGCTTGGTGCGGCACTGCTTGCGCAAGCGCATCGGGAGAAATGAGTTTGGCTGAGCCTCTGAAATGGGCGGCTCGTGTCGAAAAGCGACACTCTGTGCCCAGTTCGACCTAAACATCAACCAGTGGATGTCGATCGCGCTTTGAAAGTGTGAATGCCATACCCGGAACTAGCGGAGCGATTCGCTCGGCAAGTCTTGGCAAATATCCGCGTTCGCTGTTGGTGTGTCCTGCAAGTAACAGTGTGCGACCTCCGCGAACAACTGCGAGTTGGTCGTGATGCTTTGCTTCGCCCGTGAAAAAAAGCGTTGCGCCTGCTTCTGCCGCCGCAGCGAAGAGCGACATGCCAGAGCCCGCGCAGATGCCGATCGTTTCGTGATGCGAAGGAGTTGGTGCGGAAGATTCCGCGCACTCGATGCGTTTGATGCCAAGAAATTTTCGAAGCCGGCGCGCGATGTCCAGCGTGGTCGCGGGTTCTGAAAGTCTCAACAATCGACCTTGCCCTTCGCGAACACTTGGTTGCGAAGCGAGCGCGTGCACTTCAATCGCTGGCGCTTCGTATGGATGCGCGGCTCGCAGTGCGGCCAGCGCAGCCGAAAGCGCTTTGGGACCACAAACCATTTCGATGCGCTGCTCGATCACGCGTTCTAATTTTCCTTTGCGTCCAGTGCGCGGAGCAGTTGTGGGTCCGCCATAAAAAGTTCCATGCACAGGAAAAGAATGTGAACACTGCGAATACTCACCGATGCGACCTGCGCCAGCGATTGACATTGCGGCACAAATGCGATCGACAACATCGACCGGTGCGAGCGTGACAATCTTGAATGACTCGCGTGCAACGAGTGCGGATGCACAATCGAGTGGACGACATTCGCCATCGCCAATTCCTTCAGCAAGCCAATCATTGATGCCGCCCGCGACGGCATCGAGCGCAGTGTGCGGAGAAAGCAGTGCAATTCCAGCGCGTGCGGCTTGAGCAAGAACCGCGGTGGCAGGATCATGCGAAACAAGCTTTCGAATCGGATCAAAGAGCGGGGGGTGATAGGCGATGATTGCCTGGACGTTCAGTTCGCGAGCTTCGAGCATCACCTCTTCAGTCAGGTCGATCGTCAACAGAACTCGTTCGCAAGGAGATTGCGCATCACCCAGCAAGAGTCCGACATTATCCCACTCCGCAGCGAGTGCCGGGGGAGCGACCCGTGCAAGCGCTCTGACAAGATCGCTGACTTTTCTGGATCGCCCTGATGATCGACTTGTTGATTGCGTGGTCGATCGTGTTGTCGTTCGCTTCGCCATGGGTGGTCACGGTACCCGCTGGGACAAATTCGGGAAATGCACGGCACGCACACAATTCAAAACGTACAATATGTATATCCATGATGAGCCGACCAAACCCGGGAACGGGCTCCCACAAGTCAGAGGCGAAGGCGCCAATGAGTGCGGAGCAGGTACGAAAGCACTTTGTACTCGATACAAATGTGCTTCTTCACAACCCCCAATCGATCTTCAAGTTCGAAGAACACCAAGTGGTCATTCCGCTGACCGTGCTCGAAGAACTTGACACCTTCAAAAAGAACAACGACGAAAAGGGGCGTAACGCACGACAAGTGATTCGATCACTTGATCGACTGCGTGGCCTTGGTCATCTCTTTGAAGGCGTCGTCTGGAACGAACAGGGTGGATCTATCCGCGTGATGCGATTCAAGCCATCAGCGAACTATGACTTGGATCTCAGCATCACAGACAATCGAATCATCGGCATCGCGCATGCATTGCAAGATGCTGGATTGCGCGCGATCTTTGTTTCCAAGGACATCAATGCGCGCGTGAAGTGTGATGCGATTGGCATCACTGCCGAAGATTTCGAAGCGGATCGTGTTGATGCAGATTGGTTGAACACTGGATTTATCACCAGCCGCGTGCCACGCGAATTGATTGACGATCTTTATTCAGAGCGCCAGTTGCCGATTGCTCGAATCGAAGCGGTGCCGGGAGCGATTCCACAGCGCAACGAAGATGGCGACGAGGAAAAAGTCACACTCCTTCCCAACCATTTTATTTCTCTCGTAGATGAGAACGACCCTTCACACACGGGCCTTGCACGACGACTCGCGGATACTGCGCACATTATTCCCATCACTGGTCCGCGCAAGCCGATCTATGGCGTGATCGCACGCAATGTCCAGCAAACGATGGCGCTTGATTTGTTGCTCGATGACGAAATCAAACTCGTCACGCTGATTGGTCCTGCGGGAACAGGCAAGACACTCTTGGCGATTGCAGCAGGAATGCACAAGGTGTTCAAAGAAGAGCGCTTCGATAAGTTGCTCGTCGCGCGTCCGATCATGCCGCTTGGTCGTGATATTGGATATTTGCCAGGCGATAAAGATGAAAAGTTGGCGATGTGGATGCAGCCAATCTTCGATAATGTCGCATATCTCTTGTCGACGCGTGGTGGTCACGGTGGGTCCGAGCCCGATAGCAAAACCACCGAGCAGCGCATCGATCAATTGATTGCTTCGCGCAAATTAGTTTTGGAGCCGATCACCTATATCCGAGGCCGAAGTATTCCTCACCAGTTCATCATTGTGGATGAAGCGCAGAATCTTTCGCCGCACGAAGTCAAGACAATTGTTTCGCGCGTTGGTGATGGGACGAAGATCGTGCTCTGCGGAGATGTTGGGCAGATTGACAACCCCTATCTCGATGCAGCAAGCAACGGCCTTTCGCATTTGATCGAGCGCATGAAGGGACACCGACTTGCGGGTCACGTCACGCTGTCGAAGACGGAGCGAAGCGAACTGGCGAGCCTTGCTGCAGAGATGCTCTAGCGTTGTTCTTCTCAGTGATTCGTTCGAGTACCTCCGAAAGGTTGCGCAACCTCAGCGCTGCAACTCGGTACATCCCAATTTGTCCAATGATGAATTGCACCGGCTCTGCGCTCAATACGCGAATGCTTGGTCGGAGTCGAATTTCTGGAATCAAATCCTCGAGTTGTTGCGCTTGTGTTTCGAGTTGCTTGGTGGCATCCGAAAAACTTTTGTAGTTTTGAGTCGCCATGGTCGCGCTGCCGATATCGCATACTTTTTGGATTGATTGCGCACAGGCATGAAGTTCATCCAATTCACTGCTGATAATTTTCGGTCGAATCCCGGCGGAGATTCGATTGAGCGCAAGCGCATTTGCGCTGTAGAGAACCAGAGTCAAGTTTTCCGTGATCTGCAGGACTTCTTCTCGAGTGATTGATGGTTCGGATGCGTGGATCTCTGGATGAAGATTTTCACAAAGCTCTCGACTGCGCAAGATGAGCGAGATGATTTTGTATCGCATCGCGGCGATATCGCTGAAGGTTCCTGGATTTGAATCAAACCCAGTGATTGCCAACGATCCAATTCGATCAAGTGAGCGCGCGAAGAGGCGCATCACTTCATTGCGCGCATAATCGGGAGAAAAATAGTTGAAAATCGCGAGTGTCACGAACGTGCCGAGTCCAACGCCAAGTATTCGCCCAGAGGGAGGCGATAAATCAATGGATGGTTGAAATGTCGTGCCGATCGCAATTGCCAAACAGAAGACAGCTTGAACTCCCATATATGAGACTTTTGGTCCGCCAGTCAAGATCCAAATGAGCGGTGCACTGCAGCCAATCCAAATGAGCAGTAGTCCAGGAATACTGTCGGCAGTTGGGATCAGAAAGAGAATTGCGAAGATCGAGACAATCGCTCCAAGTATGGTTCCCCAGAGACGAAGCGATGCTCGCGCGCGTGTCGCATCGCTCGACCCTCCAGTTGCGCCAACAACCATGAGTGGGGTGACCATCATCGTGCTGAGGCTGCCAAACTTTGTCGCGCTTACAAAAATATAGCCAATCACGCATGCGCAGGCCAGTTTCACGGCGAACCAGAAACTGCGTGATGCGTCATCGCTGAGGCCCGGCGAGAGCAGTGGTGTGGTGATCGATCGCAGGACATCGACCTGTATGTGGGTCGCCCCAGTTTGAGTGTGTTCAATGGAATAGGTCGTGGAAAGCGCGCGAGTCATCGCAATGGTCGCCATCAACGCTTGGTTTCCTTTTGGAGATCGGCCAACGCCTTCACGAATTCCCATCCGCAGAATCTCGGCTTCGTGCAGTGTGTCGAAGGCATGGATTGAATCGAGAAGTGGCTGAAAATTGATGGGATGCAATGTGAGCGAGACGCCCAGATCTTCAGTGCTTTCACCCCACGCTTTCAATTGTTGCAGAATTGTCTCGATTCGATCGAAGAGAACAAGTGAGGCAGCCATCAAAGCTGGAGCTGCACCTTGTTGATTGGAATCTTTGATCGACGTAATTGCGTTACTGGTAATCGTGGAGATTGCATTGACAAGAGTGATTCGATCGGTCAGAGATCCAACAAGGAGACCCATGGCCCGATTTCCATAAGCAGCGCTTCCAATCAGGACGAGCATTTTCTTTTCGATCATTGGATCGACACGTTTTGGGGGCAGCGTTTCGATCGGAGCGCCGAGTTGACCCTCTTCAATCTCGTGCAGATTGCGTTTGACCCATTGGACACGTTCGATTTCGTGATGAGTGGTCTGGATATACAGGATGCGAAAACTCTTTAAAGGTCGCGGGGGATAAACCAACAAGAGAGCAGTCCAAGACGCGAACACTCCAAGCGCAACAACCCAAAATCGCTCGAAACTGATTCCGGCGATTTCGCCGAATGACGCGTCTGTTTGCATTGAAACCACAAGTATCGAAAGAGCAAAAACCCAACCAACATATGGTTGTTGGCTCCGTGCGATGACGAGACCCGCCACAATCAGCAGCGCAAAAAGGGATGCAATAAAAAACCAGTTTTGTTGAAAGAAGACGGAGATGATGATGTACCCAACAGCAACTCCAGCAAACGTACCGATCATTCGCTGAATCATCTTGCGCACTGAGGAATCGACATTCGGTGCGCAGACGATCATGATCGTGATCACAGCCCAGTATCCCTGTGAGAGGTGAAAGAATTGGGTCACGGTCATTGCAATGACCGTTGCTGCCAGAACACGAATCGTCGAATGCCAGCGTTCAGTTGAAGGCGAAAATTCTCGTTTTAGAAAATTTATGAACGCCGTTTCATAAAAGATCAACCAATTCATCCGTGTGCGGCAATCGTCTGAGGTTCGTGTTCGTGAGTTGCCAAAGCCAATCGAAGTATTTCAGTTTTTGTCATGCACTCTTGCGCTTCGGAGACAGGATTGCTGTCTGCAACAATCCCGCATCCTGCGTGATATTCGATCGTCCACTGGTCTGAAGTCAGAGATCGGGTCAGTTGCGCTGTTCGAATCGCAACACTGAAGAGTGCTGATCCGCAACTGCTCGCAAGTCCGATCGCTCCGCAGTATGGACCGCGTGCAGTGGATTCCAGTTCGTCGATGATCTGCATCGCACGGATTTTTGGCGCGCCGGTGACAGATCCTGGTGGAAAACAAGCTGAGAAAAGATCGGCAATATCAAGTGGTAAGGAAAGTTTCCCAGAGATTTCAGAGACGGCTTGTAGCACCGTTGGGTGATGTTCCAGCATTCGCGCTTCGTCAACTTGGATTGATCCGATGTCGCAGACTCGCCCAAGATCGTTGCGCATGAGATCGACAATCATGTGAAGTTCAGCAGCATCCTTTGCGTTTGCCATCAACTCTGCAGCATCGTTTGGACTTGCGCGAGTTCCCTTCATCGGTCGAGTTGTGACTCTTCGGCTTTCGCCATCAAGTGAGAGGAAAAGTTCGGGGCTGAACGAAAGAAGCGCTCGGTCATCGTCAAGTTCGAGGTATGCGCCGTACCGCGGCGAGGTTCGTTCGAGTGCGTCAAGTGCGAATGCCCGAACACTGCCAGCAATTTGCGCACGAAATGTCTGCGTCATATTCGCCTGAAAAATATCCCCGGCTCGAACATATTCAACCGTCTTCGCCACCATTTCTTGAAAGTTGCAGGCGTTGGATTGCGGCTTGACCTGTCCGCCATCCATTGCAATCCAAGATTCATCTTTCGATTGATCTTCCAAGTCACTTTTTACCATTGCGCAAACATTTGGCGCACTTGAATCGCCGACATCAAACCATCGACCAAGTGTGTGAGAATAGACAAGGGCGCGTGGCACTTTGCACAGCATCGCATCTGGCCACGCGGCATCAGAAGCGTGTCGATCGTGCGCGCCACCGATCACTTGCGCAAGTGGTTCAAAAAGTGGAGCGCAGTCATAACCAACAAAGCCGATCCATCCTCCAAGAAATGGAAGACGCAGGTTTTTCGAACCGACGAACTCTGCAGCGCGTGGTGGTGCAAATGTTCGCATCTGATCAAGAAGTTCTGCAGCGCAACTTGTTCGCGCAGTCAACGATTTGACTTCAAGGCGCGGCGCAAGAATGGTCCACTGATCGAAGGCTGGAGAGTTGCCGCCAGAAACCAGAGCAAGCAGCGGAATGTCGCAATTCCACGATGCCATCACCTGTTGTGGAGTGAGCGTCCAGTCAAGTTCTCGAACCAATCCACTTTGGGACATCCAAGCATCTTAGTCGTTCGATCCACTATCAAAAAGCGTTGAGTCGAGTACGATGAGATTCTTTCAACTGGAGACCTCAATGCCAAGCGCAACTGCCAAACGACCTTCCCCTTCACGCAATAAATCAAAGTCCAAAGTGGCGAAGGCGGCGGGCAAACGCAATGCGTCTGCGAAGTCGCGGGTCAAGGGCAAGCGAACCAAGATGGTGTATTTCTTTGGGCAGACCTTGACCGAAGGAAAGGCCGATCAGAAATTGCTTCTTGGTGGAAAGGGCGCAAATCTTGCTGACATGACGTCGATTGGTTTGCCTGTTCCTCCAGGATTCACGATCACCACCGAAACGTGCGCGATGTACAGCGAAGGTCGCAATCGAATTCCTGCGGGAATGATGGACGAGGTCAGCAAGAACATTCGCATGCTCGAAAGAGAACTTGGCAAGAAGTTTGGCAGCGCGCGCAATCCACTTTTGGTCTCAGTGCGATCGGGCGCCGCGGTTTCTATGCCAGGCATGATGGACACGATCTTGAATCTCGGGCTGACCGATGAAGTTGTCGCAGGAATGGCAGCGGCAACTGGCAATCCACGATTTGCATATGACGCATATCGCAGATTGATCAATATGTTCGGCGATGTTGTGATGGGAGTTGATCATCACCGCTTCGAGCACGTCTTCAATGAAATCAAAGCGAAGTACGGCACCACAGAAGACACCGCTGTTCCAGTCGAAGGATTGAAAGAACTTTGCGCGGCATACCAAGCTGTCTATAGAGAGCATGTTGGCAAGCCGTTCCCACAAGATCCGATGAAGCAACTCGAAGCTGCAGTCGGTGCGGTTTTTGAGAGTTGGAATGGCGCGCGTGCAATTTCATATCGCCAGATCAATGGAATCAAGGGACTTGCTGGAACTGCAGTCAATGTGCAGGCGATGGCATACGGAAACATGGGCGATGATTCCGGTACCGGCGTCGCATTCACCCGCGATCCTTCGACTGGCGAGAATATTTTTTATGGCGAATTCCTGATCAATGCACAAGGCGAAGATGTTGTCGCAGGTATTCGCACACCGCTCCCGATCAGTCAGATGGAAAAGTGGAATGCAAAAGTATGGAAGCAGTTGCTTCAAGTTCGCAAGAAACTGGAACGACATTACCGCGACATGCAGGACATCGAATTCACAATCGAGCGTGGTCGTTTGTTTATGTTGCAGACTCGAAATGGAAAACGAAACGGCGTCGCAGCAGTGCGCGCTGCTGTGGAAATGGTGCGCGAAGGATTGATCAACGAAAAAACTGCGCTCAAAAGAATCCCCGCAGGAGATCTTGTTCAGTTGCTCTTGCCGTATTACCGAACCGAAGACAAGCGCGGCGTTGAAATCTTGACCAAGGGAATCGCGGCCAGTCCTGGCGCGGCATCTGGAAAACTCGCATTCACCGCTGCAGAAGCGGTCGCGCGCGCAGCAGCGGGCGAGGATGTTCTGTTGATTCGTAAAGAAACTTCTCCTGAAGATGTTGCTGGTATGCATAAGGCCGTTGGAATCTTGACTTCCACAGGTGGCAAGACAAGTCACGCTGCTGTTGTTGCAGTGGGTTGGGGCAAGTGCTGCGTTGTCGGTGCTGGAGAACTTTCGATCGACACCGAAGCTGGAACGCTGACGGTGAAGGGCAGAACGTTCGGTCGAAACGACATTCTTTCCATCGATGGCTCGACTGGCGAAGTGATGCCAGGCGTTGTTGCTCGCACGATTCCAGAGGCGATTTCAGGAGATTTTGCTCAGGTGATGAAGTGGTCGACAAAGTATGCAACGATGGGAGTTCGTGCGAATGCGGACACGCCAGCGGATGCGAAGCGTGCGCGGGAATACGGCGCGATTGGAATCGGTCTTTGTCGCACCGAACATATGTTCTTCGAATCGGATCGCATTAAAGCGGTTCGCCAAATGATTCTGTCAACCGAAGTTTCGCAGCGCGAGGCAGCGTTGGCGCGATTGCTGCCATATCAACGAAGCGATTTCATCGGCATTTTTACGGCGATGGATGGCCTGCCTGTGACGGTGCGATTGTTGGATCCGCCGCTGCACGAATTTGTTCCTCATGATGAAGCGGCGCAGCAGATTCTCGCTGATGAAGCAGGGGTTCCGCTTGTTGATGTTCAACGACGTGTGTCACAATTGCATGAGGCGAATCCAATGCTTGGGCATCGAGGTTGTCGTTTGGCTGTGACCTATCCCGAGATTCTTGTGATGCAAGTGCGCGCGATTGTCGAAGCGGCAATCGAATGCCGACAGAATCGAATCGACGCTCGACCCGAGATCATGATTCCGTTGGTTGGGACACGTAAGGAACTTGCGATTCTGCGCACATTGACCGAACAAACACGCGATCTTGTTTTCAAGGAGCGCGGCTTTAAGAAGTTCGAGATTCTTATTGGCACGATGATCGAAATTCCTCGTGCTGCCGTTACAGCAAACGAAATTGCGGAAGTCGCAGAGTTCTTCTCATTCGGCACGAACGACTTGACGCAGATGACGTTTGGATTCAGTCGTGATGACATTGCATCTTTCATGCCGGCATATTTGGAAAAAGCAATCGTCGACAGCGATCCATTCCAGTCGATCGATGTGGGCGGTGTTGGTGCGCTTGTTTCGATGGCATGCCAAAAGGGACGCTCGGTCAAGCCGAATTTAAAGCTCGGCGTGTGCGGAGAACATGGCGGTGACCCATCATCAATCCGCTTCTTTCAAACGTGCGGACTGGATTATGTTTCGTGTTCACCATTCCGTGTGCCTGTCGCACGGCTGGCTGCAGCTCAGGCGGCGATGAAATGATTCATACATGTCGCCTGTGTATATGCGCACTTCTTGGCGCAGCATCGGCGACATGTTTGGTCGCTGTGGGTTGTCAAGAGCCTGCAGCGGTTGAGAGCCTAGAGCGAACAGCCATCGATGCATATCGTCGGCCTGATCCTGTTCCTGTCTTTGCTCCCATCATTTCTCCGCGGCGATATTCAGCACCTTTTTCCGATATTTCAATCCAAATTAATGGGCGAATGGATGAGCCCGCATGGAGCGCCGCACCTTGGAGCGATGATTTTGCGGACATTGAAGGATCGACGCGAGCAACGCCTTTGCAGCGAACGCGAGTCAAGATGCTTTGGGATTCGAAGTATTTGTACATCGCAGCGGACTTGGCCGAGAGCGACTTGTGGGCAACACTGAAGACGCACGACGAAATTGTTTTTCAAGACAATGACTTCGAGGTCTTTGTCGATCCCGATGGTGATACGCGGGAGTATTACGAAATCGAAGTAAACGCACTCGGAACTATTTTTGATCTTTACCTCCCGCAGCCATATCGAGCCGCTGGCAAAGCTGATCACAATTGGACAGCAGAGGGAATGCGAGTAGCGATTCATCTCGATGGAACGCTGAATGATTCGCGCGATACTGACAAAGGTTGGCAAGTTGAGATGGCGATTCCATGGACAGCATTTGCGCCGGTTGCGCAATCTGATGGCCAACCGACATTTCAACGTTCATCTCGACCGCCAATTATTGGAGATTCCTGGAGAATCAATTTTTCTCGTGTGCAGTGGACGCTCGAAAAACGCGATGGTTCGTACGCAAAAGTTGCAGGAACGCCAGAATATAACTGGACATGGACGCCTCAATGGGCGATCGATATGCATCTTCCGCAGTGGTGGGGATTCGTGACGTTTGTTGGTCCCACAGTTCAGAAACAGGAGAGGTCAAAATGAACCGAGCAGGTCCCGAAGATCCAGTCCGACATCAAAGTTCGATTATGGAGATGCTTGACATTTCGCCTTCGGGCGCGGGTCTCTATCCACAGATGGTCCAGCGCATGTTGAGTGCGGCTGAAGTGATCGGAATGCCAAGCGACATTCAGATGATTCTCGCACGACCGAAGAACGAGATCATCGTTCACTTCCCTGTGCTGATGGATGATGGCGAACATCGGATGTACACCGGCTATCGCATCCAACACAACGACGCACTTGGACCATTCAAGGGTGGAATGCGATTCGCTCCGTTGATGTCGCAGAGCGATCTTGGTGGTTTAGCAATGTTGATGATGCTCAAATGCGCGCTGCTGCGATTGCCTTTCGGTGGTGCAGCTGGTGGAGTGGTGTGCGATCCGCGCGTTCTCTCTCGTGATGAATTGATGGGCGTTGTGCGCCGATACGCATCTTCGATTGCGCATCACATTGGACCTGATTATGACATTCCAGGTCCAGATGTTGGAGCAGACAGTCAAGTGATGGCGTGGTTTGCAGACACGGCAGCGCAAATCACCCCCGACCGAAATCGTCAGGGAATGAGAGCGATTGTCACTGGAAAACCAATCGAAATAGGCGGCGCAAATGGGCGCGAAATTGCGACTGGAACAGGATTCATTCACATGCTGCGAGACATTCTGCCGGACTTTAATAAGAAGCTGCATGGTCTGCGATTTTCAGTATGCGGCTTTGGAAAAATGGGAAGCCAAGTTGCACGCATCTTGACTGCGGAAGGCGCAGTGATGGTTGGCATGCTCGATCATCAAGGTGGAATCATTTCTGATGCGGGTATCGAACCCGAAGCAGCAGCAGAGAGAATGCGTTCGAATGGAAACTTGAGCGGAGTCGCGGGGACGAAAGCGGTGAATGAGGAAATGTTCTTCCGCGAGCCAGTCGATTTGCTCTTGCTTGCTGCAGGCGAGCAGATCATGTCTCGTCAACGCGCCGAATGGGTCGGCGCATCAATCGTTGCAGAGGTTGCTCACGCTCCGTGGACTGCAGATAGCGATGACATTCTTTTTCAACGCGGCATCGAAGTCTTGCCGTCTGTTCTTTGCAATGCGGGTGCGGTGGTCGGATCGTTTCTCGAATGGACTCAGAATCGCACATTCATTCCATGGACAACAGCTCAGTTCGATAAAGAAATCGAGCAAGCAATGGTGCTGGCAACGCGCCGGATGAAATTGGCGCGGATGCGATTCGAGTGCGACTGGCGCACGGCGGCATACGCAGCGGCACTCGAACATCTCGGACGCGTGTACGAATTGCGTGGCGTCTTTCCATAATAGAGACATCATGCCTTCAATTTTTACGCGGATCATTCTTCGAGAAATTCCATGTCACGAGCTCTATCGCGACGCGCACGTCATTGCATTTCTGGATATCTCGCCGCTCTCTGTGGGGCACGTGCTTGTTGTGCCAGTAGAAGAGCGTGAATTCCTGCATGAATTGAGCGAAGAAAGTGCTGCAGCAATCGGTCGTGCATTGCCGCGCGTCGCTCGCGCGGTGATCGCTGCGACAGGGGCGACCGCATACAACGTTCTTCAGAATAATGGCGCCGCGGCTCATCAAGCTGTGCCGCACGTTCATTTTCACATCATCCCAAAGTATGGCGAAGGATCTGGAGTGGGTTGCGGCTTAGGCGTTGATTGGAATGCGGGACAACTCGCTTCTGCTGATGCAACGAAGTTGGTTGTCAAGATTCGGGAGCACATCAAAATATGAGTGGTCACGCATCGCCGTCTGGTCGTCCAATCGATCAATGGCCCGATGCGCTCGAGGCGACCATTGCGCGTTGTGCAAGTTGGCGATCGGTGACGGTTGTGCGTGAAACTGCCTCGACTCAAGATCACGCACGAAATTTGCACGTGGGAGATGTGGTGATTGCAGGTCGACAGACTGCTGGGCGTGGGCGACTTGGCAGAGCATGGATTGATACTGCAGAGGATGGACTTGCGCTCAGTGCAAATATCGCTGCGGATTCTCCGCATTGGATTTCGCTTGCTGCAGCGATTGCCGCGGCGCAAGCGATCGAAGATCTTTGCCGTCGTGCAACAGGTGGCGCGCCGATTGTTCGCTTGAAGTGGCCTAACGATCTTGTGATCGCACAGAAAAAGGTTGGTGGAATCTTGGTCGAGCGCAATGATCGATCAGCGACGATTGGCATCGGTATCAATTGCACGCAGCGTGCGTTTCCTGCGGAGCTTTCTTCACGCGCGACAAGTCTTTTGCTTCAGGGCTTTGCAATCGATCGACTTGATCTTGCCCAATTATTGCTGGAGAGAGTAGATTTTTGGAGCGCGGCTTCGGAGGAAGCAATCAATGAGGAATTCGCCGCACGCGATTGTCTTGTTGGAAATCAAGCGTCATTTCGCACTCCAAACGGCATTGTTGATGGCCATGTCTTGCGAGTCGATCCTTCGTTGGGAATCGTTGTGAGGACGAGTCGTGGAGATCAACATCTTCCTGCGGCAACGACCAGCGTTTTTGTTCCTGAAGATCGGTTGTAAATGCCCAAGAATGCATCTGTCGATTTTCGACGATCTGACTTTGTTCCTTATCCAATTCAACGTATTCTGCTTCCTTCAATGATCGCTCGCCGTTTGATAATCACGACTTGCACCACTCTTTGCGGAATCGCTGCGAATGCTTCGGCGCAGACGCCACAGCCTGGCGAGCAGGATCATTCGACGAGAGATGTTGATACTTCGATGAATCATCCAGTTGATCCCAAGGTTGCCGATCGTGGCGTGCTGACAATGGCGGGTCGACAAATGCCATACGAACTTGCGATGCCGCAAGGATTCGATCGTGTGTACAGCGTTCCTGGACAAGCAGGAATGTTTTATCGCGCCAACGGCGGTTTGTATTTGGTCTTCGATCAAGGCGAATACAAGCAGGACAAAAAGGGAAAAGAGTATGCGATGGTTCCTGCCGGGGCTGTGTTTTATATAGGTAAGCCCGACTGGTCGCGAATTGTTCGCAAGAGTAAAGTCGCTGCGAGTGCGATCAATTCTCAGCAGGAGATTCGTGCGAAAGCGCAACTGAATTCGAACAATGTTGCAACGTCAGCGACGGTTTCAGATGCAGGCACGGTTTCAAATACAGGCAAGCGCATGGACGAAGTTGCTCCAACTTCTCTTGCCGTGCAGACTGAAAGCGACCTCATTGTGCGAGCGCCGATCGGCACTGAATTGCCGCAGGTAGTTGGAAGTGAAGTTGGATATGGAAGTGGCTTTACGCGAGCAACTCCGCAAACCGATTCGGCTGGGATGGATTCGACTGAGAATCCCAATCCAGCTGAGTTTCAATCGAAAGCGCCCGATGCTGCGGCATGGGCTGGGACTTTGCCAGATGGAGTTGATCGTTCGTTTCTTGTTGGCACGGGCGCCGATGTTCGGCCAAGAATCTTGGTGGACTTTATCTATCGACAAGAACGTTTATCCAAACTCTTTCTTCTCGCGGCAAGTTCATCACAACAGAAGTGAGCATGTTGCTCGCTAAGTCCATCGCAACACTGTTGGTCTCGTACGCAGCACTTGCGCCGCTTACAAAAGTTTTCGCTCAGAGTCAGTCAACATCGCAGGCGTCGCCATTGGAGTCGCCATCCACCATTGCGTTCAAAGGCTTGCCCGAGACGCAAGAAATTGCTGCCACCCTTCAGACACCTATTGCGGTACGCGGTTCTGTTTTGATTCTGCCAATCGTGCGCCGAAATCCGCAAGTCGCATGGCCCGCCACGATCGCTCTTCGACTTGGTGATGGTCGACGAATCACTGGCAAAACAGCGCAGATCGAGTCGCGCGGACTTCAACGATCGGAGTGGGCATCGCCGAAGCAAGTCACCGCAACGACAGATGCGAAAGGGGATGAGGATGTTGTTCTCTTGTTGCCACTGCCGACAGATGGCGCTGATGAAATCTATTTGGCAGATCAGAAGATCGATCCAATTTGGATGGATGGATTGCCGTTACCACTTGTCGCAAGTCGAACGGATCTTTCGCTCAACGATGCGGATATGCCTGATCCAGCAGCGCCAAGCGAGTATTTTCGAGCTGTTTTGCAGTCATATCGCATGGGTATCACGCCACCGCCACCTGTCGGTGGAGAAATTGATGTGCTGTATGCGCGTGCGATTGCTGGTCTTTGGTCTGCTGCAATTGCGCGCCTGGAAATGAACGACGCGGTGGTTTCCAACAAACTGCTTGGCAATATTGTCGGGCGTGCTCATGGATTGATGAATAAGAAGCAAGTCTCGATTGCTGCATGGAAAACAGACGAAGACGAACAGAATTCTCTGCTTCAAATCTTACTTGCCCCCAATACGGATGGGATCGTGATCGTCGAAAGCGCAAGACTTTGGATCGAGAGCCGTTCGGCTCTTCTTTGTTGGGTTGAACATGATGAAGGCGAATCTATCTTGGTTGGCGTTGCGAATCCATCTCCAGAAGCGAATGCGATTTCCTTCAGGTGGCCAAATGAAAAGGAACCAAGTCTGGCCGGCGAAATTGGGCCGGAGACTTTCCAAACCTTTTCTGTGCCCAGATCAATCGCTCACGTCACTGATGCAGTCGTGATCGATGAATCACTTTCAAATGCGCTTCGTGAACATGGACTTTCTTCTTTATTACCACCTGCAAATCTGGCGAGTCCAAGTCAAGGTCGCAGTGCGATCGAAACGCAGGCGAGAGCTCAGCCAATTCTTTTCTTGGAGCATGGGAATAATAAAGTTGCCATACAGGTTGGATTTGGACGCGCACCTGTGCGACCGCCTGGACTTGGATTTGGAACGTTCCGGCCGTCGGCAAGTCTGCACGAAATTCGCGCAGGAATTTTGCAGTCGCCACCGATCGATTGGTCAACGAGCGCTGGAATTCGGCGTCGACCCTTTGGTTGGGAGTTGTTGGTTGAATGTCGTTGCCCGCCGAGTGCAAATCCAACGAAAGACGAAATCACTGTTGTCCTTGGCGCAGGATCGTCGTACGCAATTTCCATTCGATCCGACGGCAGTGTGGAATCGGACGATTCTGGAGTTCAGCAAACGTTGGCAGTTCACCGTTCGAAAGATCGTTGGCGTGTGCGCCTGCCACTGCCAGATCGATGGGTGGCTCCAAGCGATGGGCGACCAGGTCGTATGGAGATTTCAATCGAACGACTTATCGAAGGTACAGGTTCTGATGTGCCGCCCATGTTTGCACGGCGACAGTTTGCGGGGCTTGCGCCGCTGGGAATCCATCAAGTTGCCAAGGGAATTCCGCTTGATCTATCGAGTTGGGGACTCTCGAGCGTTACAATCGCACCATGAAAAGCGCTGATCATTTAAAGAAGTCTGGTGCTTCGGAAAGTTCCGTCGATCCCAGAATTGAAGGCGCAAGCGGATTATCGAACAACGTATCGAGCGGAGTTTCTAACCCACGCGTGATTGCGTTGCTCAATCAAAAGGGTGGAGTTGGAAAAACTACTTCAACTGCAAATCTCGGCGCGGCATTCGCACTTGCTGGCTTGCGCACGCTTGTGGTTGATCTTGATCCTCAGTCGAATCTTTCTCTGCACTTTGGCCACGAACCGGCGCCTGATCAACCGACGGTGCGTGATTTGTTTATGAACCCAGATATCGCGGCAAGTGAATTGATTCGGCAGGCACGTGCCAATCTCTGGTTCATTCCAAGTGACACAGAACTTGCGCTTGTTGAAGGCGAATTGGCGCTTCAACCAAATATGCAACACATTCTTGCAGAGCGATTGGCACCAGTGATGCCATCCTTCGATGTGCTGCTGCTCGATTGTCCTCCAAGTCTTGGAGTATTGACAGTCAATGCGTTGACGATTGCCGACGAAGTTGTCGTGCCAACCCAGGCGCAATATCTGGCTCTTCGAGGCCTAGAAAAATTGTTGGAAACTGTTTTACTGGTGCAACGTGCCCTCAATTCGCGCCTGAAAGTTTCTGGAGTCTTGCTCTGTATGCACGAGTCGCAGTCCAGTCACGGCAAGGCCGTCGTTGAAGAAATGGATAATTACTTCGCGAAGTTTCGTGGCAGCGGATTGCCATGGGAAGACGCAGTTGTGTTGCGACCCGCGGTTCGACGCAACATCAAATTGGCAGAAGCTCCAAGTTTCGGACAAACGATCTTTGATTACGCTCCGACTTGTGCAGGCGCTGCGGATTATCGCGCCCTTGCTGAAGCACTGCGTCAACGGTGGAAGCCAGTGGAATCTCGGGCAGATCTTGCCACTTCTGCGGGAATCGCCGCGTCGTGACGGATTTGGATTCTCGATCAATCTCACAACTCGGCGCTGCAGGTCTGCGCATTTGGCGAATCATCGCGATGTTTGTATTTCTCATTGCATCGATTGCGACACATTGGCCCAATTTGGTTTTAGGTCCTGGCGCACCAAGTGATAAAATTCTTCACGCAGTCACATTTGGCGTCATGACATTTTTGTTGTGGCGCACGCGGTGGATCAATCGCGTTTGGATTCTTGCGCTGGCAATGGTTGTGTATTCAGCCATTGATGAAGGAACACAGTCACTTCCATGGATTCGGCGGCACACATCTCTTGAAGACTGGAACGCGGATCTGATTGGTATCGCTTTGGCGTGTCTCTTGATATTGCAGAACCCAAGTCCGAAAACTTTTGCGGGGAAGATGCGTGGGGCGCTTGCTGATGCCGCGGAAAGCGAAATGTTCTGCCGGCCATTCACCTGGATTGCTTTGGCGACTTCTGCAGCGCTTGGAGTTCTTGTTGGGGTGCCATTGACAGTTGCTGTAGGCAAAATAATTTTCCGCGATCAGTATCCTTGGCAAACGGCTTTTCTTGGTGGATTTTTTTTTGCAGCAGGTGGTATCAATCTGACATGGCGTTCCGCTTTGCGAGCAGCCATCGTGCGTGTTGCGCGTCAACGATTGTGTTTTCTCTGCGGGAAACATATTGCTGACGAAAGCCAAACTTTCGCAGGATCTTGCATGAAATGTGGTGAAAAGTGGCGTCATGCGCAGTGGGTTCCTCTCGCGCAAGTACGACGAAGCGCCGTGCCTGCCTCCCTTCGAAGCCGATTGGTTTTCTCACTGCTGGGCGCAATTGGAATTATGGTCGTCCTGTTCTTTATGCAGGTCACTTTGCGGCTCGGTGACAATCAATGGCTCTCCGCCGAGATGACTGATTTGTGTTCGTACGCATTTGCCATCGCGGGGATTGCCTTGGTCATTCGTTTTATGTCCGTGCCATATCGCCGTCATTTGGCGAAAGAGGGGTCGAATTGCATTGCGTGCGGATACGATTTGCAGGGCACATCCACTTCGAGCGAAGTTGGGAATTGCCCAGAGTGCGCAACCGAATTTGTTCGAATGACCCAATAGGATTGTTGTATGGAGCCCAACAAAGTTTTAATAATTGGCGGAGGAGTCGCTGGTCTCTGTGCAGCAATTCACTGTGAGCGACAAGGTGTCGACTGGTTATTGCTCGAAGCATCCGATCGTCTTGGTGGTCGAGTCGGATCTCGAATGATCGATGGTTGCAGAATCGATCGTGGATTCGCAGTTCTGCTGACGGCATATCCAGAATTGCGCGGCATGATCGACCTTGAACAACTCGATTTGCGGACATTTCAGTCTGGAGCGCGAATACAGCGCGGCGGAGCTTTCATTCGAGTTGCGAATCCTCTGCGTCATCCAATTCGTGGCGTGATTTCTGCGCTGACTGGCTCAATCGGTGTGATCGACGCTTTTCGCATTCTTCCTATTGCGATGCGTGCGGCGTTCGGTCGTTCGGTCATCGATCCAGATGCGTCGCATGGATTTTCTGCACGCGATTTATTGCGCCAGATGAAAGTCTCTGAGCAACTCATTGATCAATTTTTTCGTCCGTTTTTCGGCGGAATTTTTCTCGATGGTTCGCTTGGTGCCGACGCTGCGGCCTTCGAGTTTCGCCTGGCAATGTTTGCGCGCGGTATCGCAGCACTTCCAAACGAAGGGATGGGCGCAATTGCCCAGCAACTGATTGCACAGATTCCAAATGAGCGGATACGCATGGCGACGGCTGTGCGCGAAATCAAGCGCATCGGCGAAGATACGACTTCGACTCGTTGGTGTGTCACGACGAATGTTGGTCAGACATACGAAGCGAGTGCGATCATCATCGCGCTCGATGCCGACGGTGCTCGATCGCTGCTTCCATCTCTTCCATCGCGCGCTTGGTGTTCGACTGCAGCGATCACTTGGCGAGTCGAAGCCGAAAAGCTTCCTTCAGCACTTCGAGAACCCATCTTGCTTCTCGATGGAGATGGCGATGGACCTGTGAATCATCTTTGCTCTCCAACATCAGTCGTCGCTGGATATGCGCCGCAGGGGACGAGCCTGATCAGCGGCAATGTGATCGATCCAGTCGCCCTCAAGCTCAGCGACGAAGAACTCGAGCGTTCTGCACGCGCGCAAATGGCGAAATGGTTTTCAGTAGAAGCGACACGCGAATGGAAAGTTGTTTGCATCGATCGCATTCAACAGGCTCTCCCTCGCCAACATCCGCAGGATTTCGAGGCGCGACCGAAGATGGACCAAGGCGACCGACTTTTTCTTGCTGGCGATCACGTGACAGATGGTTCGATCAATGGTGCCATGCGCTCGGGTCGCATCGCCGCAGACGCAGTCAGCGCATTGCATCGATGAGCGCGTGGACTATTTGGTTGGAGGTGGAGCAAAGCCTTCGAGCAGAACCGATTGCGATGTTGTCGGCAGTACGAGAGGAATTCCAGCCGAGGGAGCAGTAGAAAATGTTGCGTCAGTTGCTGGTCGAACCTGCAGAACTGCGGGGCTCATCATCGGCTCAATTTGATTGAGCGCGATTTCAACTCTCGCTGTGCGCGTATCCTTCGCAAAGTTGAGCACAGTTGTATTTCCTCTGGCTTGCTGAGAAATCAAACTCCAACCAGCATCATCAAAGCGATCTCGGGTCGCTTGAACATTTTTCTGCGTTGCCGTGATATCGCCGCGGTAAAGTACTTCGACCGCATCGACTTGTTCGCCGCTGCGCTGAATATCGCGGGTGATGATCGGTTCGAGTCCCTGAACATTTGGGATGTCACTTTCCAGGACCATCTCTGGCGGGCTGCTGCAGCCGACTTGGAAAAATGTCGATGCCACAACCTGAACAAGCGTGGCGATGATTGGTGCAAATGGTCTCATTGAGCCGATGGGTAAATCTACCTTTTTCCATGGCCAGAAGCTTTGAGTTTCATGCACGAACCGTCTCCGCGTTGACGTTCCTCAGCCGGATCACTGGCTTGGCTCGCGACGCAGCGATGAGTCGTGTCTTTGGCGTTGGAGTGGTCACCGACGCATTTTCATTCGCATTTATGGTGCCAAACCTCTTTCGCCGTCTTTTCGGTGAAGGAGCACTCACTTCCAGTTTCTTGCCGGTGTATGCACAAGTTCAGGATCGCGATCCAGCCGTTGGCAAGGCGCTTGCCCGAATGGTCCTTTCGCGAGTGGCGGTCTTCCTCGCGGGAGTTTGCATCTTGGGCGAAGTCCTATTGTGGATCTTCTGGCCAAGCGGCGGTCAGGATTCTGCGATCTTGTCCGCGCGCATGGTCGGGATTCTTCTTCCTTACATGCCGCTCATTTGCCTGGTCGCATTAATGGGAGCGGTGCTTCAGGTTCATCAC
>CAMAXY010000042.1 GCA_945862215.1 Singulisphaera sp. GP187
GATTTGATATTCGCAATACCCGGCAGCACGATTGCGGATTGGGAGGCAGATCTTCTGCGTGCGCTTTCGATTGGTCCAGATCATTTGAGTGCATATGGATTGGTCTATGAACCCAACACGCCGCTCACTGTGAAGTTGCGAAAGGGTGCGGTCACTCGATTGCCGGAAGATGAAGAGGCGGAGCAATACGAATTTGTAGTCGAGAAACTTGCCAAGTCCGGATACGAACGATACGAAATTAGCAATTGGTCGCTGCCTGGGATGGCTTGTCGCCACAACATTCTGTACTGGGAGAATGCAGATTGGTGGGCGTTCGGCCCAAGTGCAGCGGCGCATGGCAATGGAGTTCGCTGGCGCAATATTCCTCGGCTGGCAACATGGTTGGAGAATCGGCCCTCGGCGCCAGTCGAAGAGATCGAATGCCTGGGTGCGGATGCGAACGCTGGTGAATCGTTCATGCTGGGCTTGCGATTGATGAAGGGAATGCCTCTAGAGCGAGTGGAGACGCTGCTCAGTTGCGGGGAGAACGCGCCGCGTCGTCGGCGGTCGATTGAGACATTCACCAGAGACGGACTTCTGGAGCAGGCCGATGGGCATTTGCGCTTGAGCGCGCGCGGTTTCATGATCGCCGATACGGTGTTGTCAGCACTGATCTGAAATCTGTGGTTGGATGGTGCAATTGACCGATAAATGAAACATGCGACCCATCCTCCGCCTGCTTCGACCAGGCGACTGGATCAAGAATGTATTCGTCCTCGTCCCGCTGATTTTTTGGTTGCCGGGCGCAGGTCGTGGCATTGACTCTGCTGAAATCGCCGCCAAAATGACGCTTGCCGCAATCGCATTCGCGGCATTCTGTTTGGCATCGAGTGGGTGGTATGCGATCAACGATGTTCTTGATGCGAAAGAAGATCGTCTGCATCCTGTAAAAAGAAATCGACCAGTTGCTTCTGGTCGAATTCCTGCGGCGCTCGCGGCATTGATTGGAATCGGTCTCGCCACACTTGCAATCGTGGTCGCAGCTCAAGCAAATTCAGGGACGATGTGGGTGGTGGTGGCATACATCGCATTGCAAGGGGGATACAACCTCGGATTGAAGCGTCTGATTTTTGTCGATGCTGCAACAATCGCCAGTGGGTTTTGCTTGCGAGCAATCGCTGGTGCAGTTGCAATCGCCGCACCTGTATCCATTTGGTTGATCCTCTGCGTTTTCTTTTTGACTTTGTATTTGGCATTCATCAAGCGTCAATGCGATCTATCATCTGCCTCGCGAATGCAGGGAACGCAGTGGAAACCGCGCGCAAAGTATGGAGATTTGGCCGAATTGAATTGGCTCTTAAGCGTCAGCGGTGGATTGACTGTGTTGATGTTTTTGATGTACACGCTCAGCGCGCATGCTCAGGGAATCTTTGGTGGACGATCGTTTGGTTTGGCTTTGCTGACGCCAATTGTGCTGATTGTTGTGCACCGTTTTTATCGCAGAGCAATGCAAGGACTGAGCGATTCACCTCTTGATGCAATTCGATCAGATCCGATCGTTGCAGCTGCAATGACGATCTTTATCGTTGGGGTGTATGGAATCTTGTATGTCAGTGGAGTTGAAGAATTTCTTCGGCGAGCGTTGTTGATTTAAGAGAACAGTCCGTCAGACTCTTCAGCTTGGCAAGATGATTTTTGGTTTGTTTGATTCTGCTTTGCCCGCATTTTGAGGTGATCCCATTGCGGCCGTGACTGCCGCTGGATTTCCTTGCGCCGCTTGCGCTGCCATCATTTGAGCAAAGTGCACAAACCGCGAGCGCAGTTCAGTAAGAATTGCGATGAGTTCTTTGCTTTCTTCTTCGGCAAGATTCCCTTTGGTCTTTTCTGCAAGCACGCCAAGAAGGTCGATCGCAAACTGGGCCGCGGGAAGATCGACGACCACGCGACGAGTATCAGGATCGCCATATGCGCCAAGCCCACCAAGAGCTTGCGTTGCTAAGAGTCCGACGATGCTGCGAAAATCTGCTGGAGGAAGTTTGTCTGCAGAATCATCTTCTTTGGCGGTCTCTCTTTCGGCATCAATCTTGCGGAGTTTTTCTCGTTCAGCTTCGGCTTGAGCCTTCCAATCGCTATCAACGTGCAGTTTCAATTCGTCGGGGTTGCTATTCATGTGGTCTCCTAGAATTCAAGTATAGGAAGCAAGGGGTAGACTGACTTGATGTCGATTTGGCGAGTGGTGAACATCATTGGTGTTTTCGTAACGGTCGCCGCTGTGGGAATCGCGCTTTCTGGTTGCGAAACATTGGTGGATAGACCAGAAACAGCTCAAGAAATAAATCCAAGCGATTTTAACCACCTCTCGGCGGCAAACTCTGGACTCGACATCGTTCAAGTCCCTCCAACAGTCTTCTCCCCAGAGGAGATTCAAACGACTGTGGATATCGAGAAGGAAGGTGAGGCTGAAAAGGTCATCACCAAAAAAATGCGCGTCCAAAAGAATGTAGATGGAACCGAAACTGCGATTCCGATGGGAGATGCGACTGAAGAGATACGCGTGAAGCCTGGCTCTGCGTGGACAATCGAAAGTCTCGTTGGGCAGATTAATGGCCGACCTGTCTATGCCGGAAAGTTTATGACTTCGATTGAGGATCGTATTCTGAGAATCGTTGCCGAGAATCCGCCAGCGAGTGCAGAGCGCTTGATTGAAAAGTTGATCCAAGAGCGATTTCAGCAATACATCAATAACGAACTGATTATTTCTGAAGCAGAAGGAATGCTTTCGCCTGAAATGCAAGCTGGAATTTTTGCGTGGATTCAGAGTCTCCAAGAACAAACTCTCGCGGGCAATGGAGGAAATCGAACTTCTGCAAGCCAATCACTCGAAGATCAATTTGGCATGAATATGGAGCAGTATCTGAAGGAAAAGCGAGACGAAGCTCTTGCGAGCGATCTTCTGCGGCGTCGTGTCGAACCTCGCACGATCGTCAGTTGGCGCGACGTGGAGCGACAATATTCAATGCTCGAAAAAGAGTTCAATCCAGAACCTCGAATCACCATTGGCAGAATTCGACTTCAATTGTCGGATGAATTCGAAATTCAAAATGTGCAGAAAAGTTTTAAGAGTGGCCAAACATTTGTACAGGTTGCAACTGCACTGAAGCTTCCTGAAGGCGAAGGAGTCAATTGGAAACAATATCCCTTGCCGAAGAATGGAATCGCAGGACTTGAATTGTCGGACGATATTAAGAAGACACTCTTGGCGGTTGAACGCGGGAAAGAGACTGAAGAAGTTCGCAAAGGATCAACGGTGACGTGGTATTGCGTGACGAATGTGCAACAGCAGACAACGAGGTCGATTTTCGATTCTGCGCTGCAGAGGTCAATACGACGTGGGTTGAAAGAACAACGAGCGACATACGAGAGAAATCGATTTCTCGCGTCACTCCGTGATCGCTGGGTGACGAATGACATCGATCAGATGACCAAACGTCTGATCTTGATCGCGAAGGAACGATATTTGCCCAAGGATTGAGTGGGGCTTCAGATTTGGAGCCCTTTCAATTACGAGCCCATAACTGCGTTTTCAAACCAGCGAATGGATTGGGGAGAATCGCCTGGGAGATTTATTGCGATGACATCAATGCGCAAAGGCGATGTGAGATTCCCTCTACGGGCGAGAGTGCGCGCAAGTCGAATCAGACTTCGCTGCTTTGATGCGTCGACTCGTTCTTCGGGCCACGCGTCGGGGCATGATCGTGTCTTGACTTCGACGATAACCAAGGTGCTTCCATCTGGCGAGCGCATGACAAGGTCTGCCTCGTCGGATCCGACGCGCAGATTTTGCGCGCAGAGTTCATATCCTTGGCGCTCAAGAAAAACGCGCGCGGCATTCTCGCCGCGTTGAGCGAGTTCTGCATGTTGAGGTTCTCGTGCCACGCGCACAACATAACGTCAGATTTATGCACTTCGACAAATCTTCCCATTTGGGATGACGGCTTTGGCCCTTGCGACTAACTTGGTTTGTATGGCACTTTTATTCATTGACCACGGCGTTGTTGGCGGTATGGGAATCCTTGGACTGGTTCTGCGCGAATATGCGCAGCGCATCGTGACTCTGCGCGGCAATGATCTCGCGAGCGCAGCGGATGTCTCTCTTGAAGATATTCACGGAGTGGTCGTTGGTGATGCACCTTGTTCGGTGCGATTGACTGACGACAGTCATCGCAGTTCTATGAAAATCGTCTCCGAGGCGCACGATCTGAAAATACCGATCATCGGATTGGGGTTTGGGGCTCTTGTCATTGCAAAGGCTCTTGGAAGCGCAATTGACGAACTCAATCCACCAGAAGCAGGATGGACGAATATGACGACATCGCCAACGTCTCGAGGAGATGCGCTACTGACTGGCGTTCCATGGACACTGGCTGTACCTCTTTGGAGTTGTCAGTCAATTGGCAACGCTGGTCCATCCATGAAGAGCCCTGGGATGCGAAGTCTCGCATCAACGCCGCGACAGAAGTTTGCGATGTTTGCATGCGGTGTTTCAACATATGGAATCACCGCGCATATTGAATGGACGACTGGCGCTTGCGATGAGGCAATTCGAAATGCAGGGAGTGAACAAACTAAAAATTGGAGTGAAGGTGCGGGATTGAATAGCGCAACTTGCAAGCGGATCGCAAAAAAGATTTTTGAGTCAGTGACACTTTCTCTGATGCCAGTTGACCGCGTGAATGTTGGCGTTGCGCGCGATTTGCATCATTGAATCGGATGCGAATCGCAGGCCGGCTATTTCGCGTGGGCGACCGCAGGGGATGCTTCAGAAACCAATTGACTTTCGAGAATTGCACGAACAGTCCGAGCAATTGAGGCTCCATCGATACCAGCCTCGGCTAATTGTTCCTTGCGTTCGCCTTGATAAATCCACTGATCTGGAAGTGCCATCCGAGTGACAAGTCGAGTGTCGAGTCCCAGCGCATTGCAAGTTTCGAGCACCGCTGCGCCAAATCCACCGCGGATGGAATGATCTTCGACAGTAATGATCGGAGTGCCAGCGGTGAGAAGTCTTCGCAGCAAATCACCATCGATTGGCTTTGCAAAGCGACCGTCATAGAGTTCGACCGCATATTCGCCGTCGAGTTTTTCCAATGCTTCTGCTGCATCGATTGCGCAGACTCCGAAAGTCAGAATCGCCGCATCTGGATTCTTGTGCCCGACAAGTTGTCGAGCCTTTCCCATTTCAAATGGCGGGCAGGGGACGCCTTCAAAGCGTGGACTGACATTGTCGCGTGGATATCGAACTGAGGAAATCCCTTCGCTGTAATCGTTCATGAAATTGACGCATGCTCGCAGGCTCGATTCGTCCATTGCTGCCATGATGCAAGCCTTCGGCAAGACTGAAAGCAGTGCAATATCGCAGAATCCGTGATGAACTGCGCCGTCGCCGCCGACGAGACCAGCGCGATCAAGGCAGAGTCGTACTGGTAAACCTTGCAACGCAGCTTCTTGAAATGCTTGATCGAATGCGCGTTGAAGAAAGGTCGAATAGACCGCGAAGAAAGGCTTCCAGCCAGTCTTTGCCAAGCCAGCCATCATGTCGAATGCGTGGCTTTCGCAAATGCCGCTATCCCAAACGCGAGTCGGAAATTTATCGATGACTTTGTTGATTCCAGTTCCATCTGGCATCGCAGCGGTGCATGCGACAACCTTGGGATCGCGCTCCATGAGCGAAGTGAGAATTTCGCCGAAGGCAGCGGTGAACGAGCGGCCGCCTTTCTTCATCTCAACTTTGCATCCTTCGTTCTCCATCGTTTCAATCTTGAAAGCACTTGGAGAATGGAAAGCGCATGCGTCATTTTCAGCGAACTCATAGCCCTTGCCTTTGATGGTTTTGACATGCAGAACCATCGGATGATCAAAGTGCTTGGCTTCGTTGAGGAAATCGATGAGTGTCGGAAGATCGTGTCCGTCGATCGGTCCAACCGTGACAAGCCCGAAATGTTCGAACCAATGATTTTCAGCGATGAAAGCCTTGGATGATTCGCCCATGCGGTGATAAAGACCTTTGAGACTTTCGCCGCCTGGCATATGTCGCGCCATTTCTTTCGCGCGTTTCTTGAACTCGCCATAAGTATGCGAGAGGCGCAAGCGATCGAAGTATGCAGAGACCGCACCCTGCGGCTTTGCGATGCTCATTCCGTTATCGTTGAGAACGACAAGAAACTGTCTCTTGAGCGTTCCTGCATTGTTCAGCCCTTCCATTGCAACGCCGTTGACGATCGATGCATCTCCAATGAGCGAGACGGTTCGCCGACCATTCGGCTTGTCGACCGTCCAACCTTCACCGTTGAGAGAATCGCCGCGAGCCATACCGACAGCAGTTGGGATTGCAGTCCCTGCATGACCAACAGTGAAGAGATCGAAATTGGATTCGCGTGGTTCTGGGAAACCAGACATTCCGCCGCGCTGTCGAAGTCTTGGCAGAAGATGCTGTCGTCCGGTCAGAAGTTTATGGGTGTAGCACTGATGACCGACATCAAAGAGCAAACGGTCATAAGAAAAGTCGAAGACATAGTGCATCGCAACAGTGAGTTCGACGACGCCAAGATTGGGAGCCAAATGTCCGCCGCTCTTGGAGACTTGCTCGCAAATAGCGTGGCGAATTTCGGCGCAAACTTGGACAAGATCAGCCGGCGGGAGAGCCTTCAGATCGGCTGGAGAATGGATGGTTCCAAGGAGATTCATAGGTAATTATTCTAAAAAGAGTATAGCGAGTTTGTGAAGCGGAGTCGAAAGTATCTATTTGAAAATTTTGCTTGCCGACGAAGCAAGAATTTGCGGAGAACTATCGAGTTCGAGCCGCAAGATATTCGGTCACCAGTATGAGATGCTCAGCATTTGACCCAAGCGGTTCGAGAGCAGCAAGAGATTCCTTGCGTAATCGTGCGATTTCATGGCGAGTTTCTTCAACTCCATACACCGCTGGATAGGTGAGTTTTCCTGCGTCATGATCCTTGCCAACAGCCTTGCCTACATGCTCCGCGGACTGAGTGACATCCAAGAGATCGTCAACAGCTTGGAACATGAGTCCGATGAGATCTCCCCAATGATCAATTGCAGCAAAACTTTCTGCGCGTGCGCCCCCACAAATCGCACCCACTCTGCATGAGCATCGAAGAAGCGCTCCAGTTTTGTGATTATGAATTTTGTGCAATTTCTCGCGGGAAGTCGTGCTTTCACCGAATCCACCAAGCGTGTCATAGACCTGACCAACAATCATTGCTGAAGTTGCATTCGTCACTTCAAGAGCGATACGCCCTGCATCGCGTGGAGTCGAACAAGCTGCATGCATCGCAAGGGCAAGGAGTGCGTCGCCAGCGAGAATGGCCATGGCTTCGCCGAACGCGACATGAACAGTAGGTCGACCTCGTCGCATGAGATCGTTGTCGAGAGCGGGAAGATCATCATGAACGAGACTGAATGCATGCACCATTTCGACGGCAGCTGCAGCCTCAAGCGCATCCTTTGTAGAAGCGCCAACTGATTCACAGCATCGCAGAGTAAGCAGGGGTCGAAGTCGTTTTCCGCCGCCAAGAAGAGCGTGCGAAACCGCATCCCGCAAGTTGGAGGGATAGGCGGCATCATGAACGAATCGTTCAAGCCGCCGTTCAATCTCCCCAAGTAAAGAGGGGCAGAAGACTTCGTTTTCAATCGTTGGTGCTGCACGCATTACGATCAAGTGTAGTAAATACCCGAAAAACGCCAACTTACTATGATCGCAATCTATGAGTTTTCTTTGGAATGGATTGTCGCTTCTTATGGAGCGTGGTGGACCAGTCATGTGGCCTTTGCTGCTGCTGAGTATCGTCTCAGTCACCCTGACGGTGGAGCGAATTTGGTTCTGGCGCAAGATGGGGTCGCGTGGATCTCGGGTTCGCCTGCGTGCAATGATTAACGCACTTCGAATGAATGATGCAGAAACTGTTACAGCATTGGCAGAGTCCGATGACAGTCCTTACGGAGCGGTCGCAAATGATTTGGCTTGCGATGGACCTTCCGATGCAATTGCAATTGCAGCCGTCGAGCGTCAAAGACCTCGATTGGAAAGGTTCCTCAATATTCAATCAACGATTGTCACTGCGGCTCCGATGCTTGGAATTCTCGGGACAGTTTCTGGAATCATTCGCAGTTTCGAATTGCTTGGTGGTAAAGACACATTGAGTGATCCACGACTTGTTTCTGCAGGAATTGCGGAAGCTCTTGTCGCGACCGCCAGCGGTCTGGTTGTCGCACTCATTTCGCTCTTTCCATACATGTATTTTCGGTCGCATTCCGACAAGGCAATCGGCGTCATGGAAGGTCTTGTCGCAAGTGCGAAATTGGGTGTTGAACGTCACGGTGGCGATCCAGATTCTTCGCTGCGCACTGCATCGGTTCGTCTGCAAGAAGAGAAGCAGTACCAAGAGTCTAAAAGTTAAAGGCGTATGTCAAACGAAGCATGCACGCTTGTTCCACTTGGATCTTGTCCAGCATCTGCGCTTCAATTGCAACCAGATGGAAAAACATGCATCATCGGTCGCTCGGCTGGTGCCAGTTTGCGGCTTGAGCACCAATCTATTTCGCGACAGCACGCTTCACTGACTTTCTTGAATGGTCGTTGGACAATCACCGACTTGGGGAGTCGCCATGGGACTACTTTGAATGGAGTTTCTCTGGAAGCGCGTGTTTCCATGCCTCTTCGAAGTGGCGATCGAATCGGATTGAATCCATGGTCGCTTCGTTTCGATATGGGGCAGAACGAAGGGGCGACAATCGTTCACTCTTCGGCGATGGATTCTGGCGGAACAGTGATCGTTATGGCGCCTTCAAAGGAGAAGAGCCAAGCGCAGATTCAACTCGACTTACTTATTACTTCATCCGTCTCGATTTATGCCGCAACAACAGAGGTTGAAATAGTGACCGAAGTTGCGAAAGTATGCGTTGAAGGCACAAAATGCGAGCGCGCGTTGATCGTTCGATTCTTGGATCAATTATTGGATTCTGGTGCAAGTTCTGGCGGTCGAATTGAACTCATGGGTGAATGGCCAGAAGGGTCGCTGAAGAATAGACCAGTGAGCAGAACTTTACTGAGTGGGGCATCAAAAGGAAAGCCCGTCCGTTTGAGCGAAGACGATTCGTTTGGCGCAGCACAAAGCATTGTTGGAACTGGTGTGAATGGTGCCGCGTGTATTCCAATCATGATCGATTCGAACATCGAGGCATATCTCTATCTCGATCATTTTCAGGGCAAAGTAAATTATGAAGAAGTGCTGTCGTTCAGTCAGGCGATTGGTCGCTGGACTGGGTTGTCACTGATGAAACTGAAGCGCTTCGAACTTGAATCACGCCAACGCGAATTGATGGAAGAGCTCGCAGCAGCACGCCAGGTGCAAGAAAGAATGATGGGTGCAACTTCTGGCAATCAAGGTGATGTTGTGTGGGCGATGTATTCGATTCCTGGTCAAGTTGTCGCGGGAGATATCTTTGGAGTTCATCGGTCACCAACGCAAGTAGGTGCAACGGTTTTTCTAGGAGATGTGAGTGGAAAGGGACTTGGTCCCGGCCTGCTTATGGCTGCAATCACAGCACATTTGGAAGCGCAACTATCCGCAGGTATTCGCGCGGGAAAAGCGATTTGTGATCTTTCAAACTTCGTTGCATCTCGGGCAGTTTCAGGCCAATTTGCGACATTTGTGATGGCGGAAGTGGACTCTGTCGCGCGAAAGATAAACTTCTTCGATGCAGGACACGGCTATTACTGCGTTGTTGATCGAACGGGAATTGTCAAGCCGATCGATGTTGATGGTGGAATTCCAATTGGAGTCGTCGAAGACTTTCTGTATGAAACGACCGAGATTTCCCTCGCCAAGGGTGACCGACTGATTCTTTATAGCGATGGGCTTGCAGAGGAACGGAATGATGAAGGGGAGATGCTTGGTCCAGATCGAGTTGCCGCAGCTCTGGCAGGAAGTTTGACCTGTGAAGATGACGTGAATCGTTTGAGGGAATTGTTGAAGGCGTTTGCCAAGAATGTGAAGTACGCCGACGATGTCACGATTGCAAGTTTGATGCTTGCATTCGATGTCAAAAGTCCTTAGAAATAATTTATGGTGCGTGACTGAAGGTCAGCGTGTCCGCAACTGGAACCCAGAGGCGGATGTCATTCAGAGCAGTCATGCTGTAGGTTTTGGTGCTTCCGTCAGCAACACCAACCGAAACCATCTTTCCATAACGGTTGAATGGAACGGATTGGTTCTTGAAAACCATTAATTTGCCAATGTCGCCGCTTTGCATTAAAGGAGATGGCGATAGAAACGCGCTCATGGGATTGATGGAATCCGAATTTGCATTTGATGTGACATCAATTCCTTCGAGTATGACTCCTCCAAAGCCCCAAACTTCTTCCTGCCCCAACTTATGTGGAACGACCCAAGCAGAACCAGGCAGATACTCGTTCAATTTTGAGTAAGGCGTGTCACTCTGATTGAGGAAAATACTTGCTGAAAAGACAATCAATTCAGAAGGCTTTGGGATATTTCCGATCGTTTGAGCAACCACTCGCCCGCGGGCAATACCAGTCGTGCCGGCTTGCGTGTAGCCGTCATTCCCGAATTTCATTGTGGGCACACCTGAGACCAATTCCCACCATCCGCCTAAGTAATAGGCGTTGTATCCAAAGGCTGGTTGAAGAGCTGCACCAGAACCTTGGAGCGGGATTGCTCCAGTGAGACTCGCAGGAAGATTGTCAGGGATTTCAGGAGCTAAATATGAAGAGTAGTCAAGATTTTCTTCCGAATCTGCGCGGTAACCCATGATTGGATCAATGGAAAAGTCCATATAAGATGCAAGCCTCCACGGATATGTCTGGCAGAGCAGTGGATCAAGTTCGGTGCCGTGTTTGTTCTTATAGCGCACTTGCCATGCAGCACTTCCTTGAGCACCCTGTTGGACACCACTTTCCAAAAACCCCGGAAGCAATCGGTCATTGTACTGGCCAGAATACATGGTCCATGCAAGCATCAATTGTCTCAGTCGATTCATTTCCTTCGTTGTCTTCCCCGCCGAAATTGCGCCTGAGAGCCCAGAACTCAATAATCCTACGAGTATCGCAATGATCGCAATGACCACAAGCAATTCAATGAGTGTGAATCCGAATCGACGAGCTTTGTTCATGTTGAGCTTCCTTTGCAGAACTTATGTTTTTCCAACCGTAACTTGTTCGACATGACCAGCGTTGATCTTGGCATGACCGCTGCCAAGTTCGCCGATTGGATCTGGGGGAACGATATCGACCTTCTTTTCTCCGAGTTTCGCATCGCCAGAGAGGACGCGCGCTTCAAATGTTTTGCATTCAAGCAGGAGTCGAGACATGATTTCTTCCTCTGGAACATTCGCGACTCGTGCGCCTTGGACATAAATGATTCCACGGCGATCGCCAGCAAAGACTGCAACGTCGGCGCCTTCAGCTTCGCCTGGACCATTGACGATGCATCCCATCACAGCAACCTTGATTGGCAACTTGATCTCGGGCATCAGCACGCGTTCAACTTCTTTGACGAGCGTGAACAAGTCGACTTGAATGCGTCCACAAGTTGGGCATGCGATCAGGTCGATGCCTTTGCGCTCGCGTTTGCCCAAGCAGTACAGCATTTCGAAAGCATCTTTGACTTCGTCGATGTGATCGCTGGCATACGAAATGCGAACCGTATCACCGATGCCATTGGCGATCAGAGATCCCAGAGCAACCACACTGCGAATCGCGCCTGAATCTTTGGTTCCCGCGTGGGTCACTCCAAGGTGCAGGGGATAGTCAAAGCGCGCGGCGATTTCTGTATAGATGTCGATGACAAGCGCTGCGTCCATGCTCTTGGCACTCAACACGACTTGGTGAAAATCCCGCGCTGCGAAAATGTCGAGATATTCCTCGAGCTTTGTAATCATCAATGCCAGCAAATGTCCAGAGCGATGATCGGCGAAGTATTTGCCGAGTTCCTCCATGCGCCGCTGTTTGTCTTTGCGCTCGATGATGGAGCCTTCATTCACACCAACACGAATTGGAATTCCTCGTTCTTTACATGCATCGATCACAGAGTTCACCTGATCACGATCACTGATGTTTCCAGGATTGAGTCGAATCTTGTGCACCCCAGCTTCGATCGCTTCAAGAGCGCGTTGATAATGAAAGTGAACATCTGCAACGATGGGGACTTTCACTTGTGGGATGATGGATTTCAGCGCCTCTGTGTCCTTGCGTTCTGGCACTGCCACACGCACGAGTTCTGCTCCAGCAGCGTGATAACGATTGATTTCAGCAACGCATGCGTCGATGTCGTGGGTATACCCAGCGCACATCGTTTGCACTGCGATCGGTGCGCCGCCGCCAATTGCGACGCGTCCAGTTCGGTCATCTCCAACCAATATTTGGCGAGTTTTTCGTCGAGGTTCCATAAAGAGAGTGTACGCACTTTATTCGACAAATTGGCAGTGATTCCATACTCTTGTTTGCATAAGGAGATTTCACACATGTCAAATGAAGTTCTTTCTGCACCGCCCATGGTCGCTTGGGTTCGAACCCGTTTTTCGGTGATGATGTTTCTGCAGTACGCAATTTGGGGAGCATGGTTGCCCATCTTGTGGCCGTATCTGTTCAATGTGCGCAAGTTCACCCCTGTCGAAATTGGATACGCATTCAGCGTGGGTGCAATCGGAGCCATCGTTGCGCCATTTGTGGCGGGCCAACTTGCCGATCGTTACTTTAACACTGAAAAATATCTTGGAATCAGCCATATTCTTGGCGGAATACTTGTCGTTCAACTCGCGGTCATTGAAAGTCTCAGTGCATTCCTGATCTTCAGTTTGATTTACAGCATTGTTTATTCTCCCACGCTTTCGCTGACGAACTCGATCACCCTGAATCATGTCGATCGTGACAAAGACTTTGGAAAGGTTCGATTATGGGGAACCGTCGGCTGGATTGTTGTGGGAATCACCATGGGGCAGGTGTTGCTCTATTACCATACTCCAAGCACTGGAACGCCTCAGGAAATTGCAGCCGCTCAGTTCGAGGGAATGGCTGGCGCATTTCGACTTTCAGGGTTCTTAGGAATTCTGATGGGGATTTATTGCTTCACACTGCCCGCGACTCCGCCAGCAAAGGGCAAACAGAAAAATGCGACATTTGAGGCGCTCTCTTCGGTGAAGTATCAACCGTTGCTCGTGCTCTTTTTATTGGCGGTTCCTATTTCGTGTCTACATCAATTCTATTTCGTGCATACATCCGGATTCGTCGGTGCATTTCAGACTGCTGCTGGCGAAGATTCTTTCACGAAGTTTGTGAACAACATCTTTGGAGTTGGTGGCGGTGGACTGATGACGATCGGTCAAATGAGCGAAGTCGTTGTTCTCGCGATGATCCCTCTGTGGGCACTCAAGTTTTCGCGCAAGACTCTGTTGGCAACAGGAGTGGTGGCGTATGGTCTTCGTATGTTCCTCTTTGCATTTTCGACAAAAATTGCATTAATTTTAGGGATTTCAGAGGCTGTCGTCATGATCACTGGCATCGCGCTGCACGGATTCTGTTTCGGTTGTTTCATCTTTGTGAGTTACATGATTGTCGACGAGGAAACCTCCGATGATGTTCGCGCGAGTGCGCAGAGCCTGTACAACATGGTCATCGTCGGATGTGGAGTCATCGTCGGAAGTCTTGTGGCTGGTCGGGTTGCTGAGTGGGCAACTGTCGATGGCAAGATGGAATATCAACGACTCTTCGGCTTTCCGATGTATGTCGCTCTGGGATGTTTGATTGCGCTGCTTATGTTCTATGACTCGAAGGCAGGAAAGCGGGCAGCGCTATTGAAGGCCAGAGGCTGAGAAGCGGCTCAACCCGCCTTGGCGATCGCCAATTGTTCTCGTGTGAAATCCGGATGGATTGCAAGTTCCTGAACACCCCCAGGAAGTGCAAGCAATTCGATTGGAGTTCCTTCTGGAATCGGAGTGCCATCGTGGCGTGTGACAACGACTTTTGTAAATCCTTTGAGGTGCTTATCAAGCGTCTTCTGTAGATCTATCTGCTTGTCCTCTGGAAGTTTGGCAAAACTTTCTCGTCCGCGACACTTTGGAAATCTGCTGCATCCAAGCCACGCGCCGCGTTTTCCATCACGAAGATTCATCGGTGATGCGCACTTTGGACAGGGCAAATCCGTCAAAAATGCTGGTGCAGACGGCAATTTCAGGCCACCCTTGCGGTCGACATTCAAGATGAATTGAACTGGCTTTGGAGGCTCGACGACAGGAGGCGCACCTCCTGCAATTGATTTTTTACTGGATTTCTTTTTTGCTTTTACCGGTTTTTCGGGTCGAGGTAAATCCTCGACAAGAAAGTCACCAAACTTTCCATGGCGCTTCACCATCGCCACTCCGTTTGGCGAAACAAGATCCAGCTTTTCAGGGATCAGCGGTCGACCTTGACGGTCAACGGCGTTGGCGTATTTGCACTCGGGATAGCTTGCGCAAGAGAGAAAACGTCCGCCTTTACCGAGTCGATATTCGGTGCGTGATCCGCACATTGGGCAACTGTATGGAGCCGAGACGCGAATCGATTTCACGTGGTCGAGAAGTTTCGCGCTTTCGAGCAGGGGTTCGAGTGTTCGAGTCGTTCGCTTGAGCATCTTCTTCCAAGGTTCTTTGCCCTGCGCGATCGCATCCAGTTCTTCTTCGATGCGCCGTGTGTAATCGATTTCGACAAAGTTTGTTGAGAAGGCATCGACCAAGAAATCCGTGACGGCCATGCCGAGGTCGGTGGCATAAAATCGTCGATCGACTTGCTCGACATATTCCCGTTCTTGGATGGTGCGGATAATGCTGGCGTATGTCGAAGGCCGTCCGATTCCCGCTTTTTCCAGTTCTTTTACTAGCGTTGCTTCGCTGAAACGCGGCGGGGGGCTGGAGAATTTCTGCTCTGGTTCAATTGCGAATGGTGCGGAGAGATCGCCTTGCTTCACACTTGGCAAATTCTGTTCGCTGTCCGAAGTTGGAATTCCAGAGGCGCGATAGCAACCATCGAAAACTAATACTCGTCCATTCGCCTTGAATGTCGCACCTGTTTTCTTGTCGCTGCGGACGAGTCTGATTGCAGTTGAATCCCACTCTGCTTCGACCATTTGGCATGCAACAAATCCGCGCCAAATGAGGCCATAGAGCTTAAACTGTTCTTCAGTCAGTGATCGTGCAAGTGCATCAGGAGTTCGCGCAGGATCGGTTGGGCGAATTGCTTCGTGCGCCTCTTGTGCGGCGGCATTACTGCTGGAATATTTGCGTGGAGAGTCGGGAAGATATCGATCGCCATAATTCGATTTGATGAATGCACGAGCACGAGTGATCGCCTCGCCAGAAAGATTTGTGCTGTCTGTTCTCATGTATGAAATCAGACCGACGCGTCCTTCGCCTGGAATATCGATGCCTTCATAAAGTTGTTGCGCAACGCGCATCGTGCGATCGGTTGCAAATCCCAGTTTCCCAGAGGCCGCTTGTTGAAGCGTGCTGGTGATGAATGGGGGATATGGCTTGGATTTTGTTCGACTTGTTTCGATAGAATTGACTGAATATCGAGCGGCTGGATCGAGTTTTCCAACGATGAGTGCTTTGGATTTCGCTCTTCCGCGCGCGTCTGGATCTGTGGTGCGCTGCACTTTCACATCAAGAAGTCCCGCTGCTTCCGCAGCACGGACGACACTTGGGGAAAGATCATCTTTCGAATCTTTATCCGCTTCAAACTTGAAAGGAATACCGGCAACTTCGACCAGTTCGCATTCGAGTCCTTTGTGTTCTGCAAGCCATGCCATGCGATCACGAACAAACGGACCTCGTCCGCGCTCATCTTTTTTCGCATTGAACTCATTCCATTTTGGAGCAAGCTCCGCCGCCTTTGCGGGATCAAGTGACAGAGTTGCGGTCATCGCCCATGATTCATCAGGATTGAACGCTGCGATCTCGCGTTCGCGGTCGACAATCAAACGTGTTGCAGGACTTTGGACTCGACCAGCGCTGAGACCTCCAGCGACTTTTTTCCACAGAACAGGCGAGACGAGATATCCCACGACTCGGTCAAGAATTCGCCGAGCTTGCTGCGCATCGACGCGATTCATATCGATCGATCTTGGACGAGAAAATGCATCAGCAACATCGGATTTCGTGACCGCGTCGAAGACAACGCGCTTTGCTTCGGTTGGAGAGATTCCGAGTATTTCAGCGAGATGCCATGCGATGGCTTCTCCTTCGCGATCAAGATCTGTTGCAAACCAAATTGCGCTTGCAGACTTCGCGAGTTTCTTCAGTTCGCTGACGGTCTTCAACTTCGCATCGTCGACAACATAAGTAGGTTCGAATGTCGCAAGGTCTACGCCTGGTACTGGCTGCTTGACACCTTTGGCCGCTCGTTTGGGCAGATCTCTTATATGTCCGATGCTCGCTCGAACAACGAAGCCATTTCCAAGGTATTTCTCGATGGTTTTCGCCTTTGCAGGGCTCTCAACGATCACCAATTGATAAGAGTCGTCACCAGTCTTTGGCGCCGCTGGTTTCACCTTTGGCGACTTCGCAAGGCCCGTTGTAGCGGGTTTCTTGGGGGTTTTTGTCGCGGTCTTCTTTATGTTTTCAGTTTTCTTAGCCATCAACGGGGGTGATCATGAGGTCACTTTCCAAATTGTCAAGTCACTCGGCATCGGCATGATCATCCCATCGCCCAAAGTCTTGAGCCAAATTTTTCACTTATTTCCTTTGAAACCATGATTTTCGAGTCCGAGAACCTCGTGAAAAAATTCTTTTGTTTTTTCTTGGTCACAGGCGTCTGTGGACCAAGTCGACCTTTCGATGTGCCGAAAACGCCTCAACCAAGTCCTTTGCTGACGAGCCAACTTTCGAGTGCGGATCTTGATCGCTTCAAATGCATCGTCCAAGAGCATCTTTCCTGCGATGTGCTGGGAGAGTTCGCGGTACCCAACGGCCTCGCCCGCTTGCCGTCCAAGCGGTGCGATTTCGAGAAGTCGCCGGACCTCGTCGAGAAAACCATTCTCCATCATTGTCTTCACGCGTCGATTAATTGATGTCGCGTTGGACTTTGGATCTGGCAAAAGTCCCAAGCACTGCCAACCCACGGGCAATGTGGGGCCACGCGCGTTCCACTGTGTTTGATGAGCACTCAAAGCAATTCCGGTGAGCGTTGTCACTTCGATCGCACGAATCATTCTGCGTTGATCGTTGGGATGAATTCGTTCTGCAGAAGGTGGATCAATCGCGATAAGTCGAGTGCGAAGTTCTGCCAAAGAGAGTTCGCGCAGAGTTGCACGAAGCGTTTCATCAGCAGCCGGACCTTCAAAAAGTCCTGCAAGAAGTGCTTGAACATAGAGATTCGTACCGCCGACCACGACCGCCGACTTGCCACTGCGCTGAATATTTTCGATTGCAGCATGCGCGCCTTCGAGCCAACGTTCGACAGTAAATCCTTCTGCATATGGATCCGCGACATCGATGAGATGATGAGGAATCCGAGCTTGTTCTGCATGCGATGGTTTCGCCGTGCCAATATCCATACCGCGATAAATTTGCATCGAATCTGCGCTGACAATTTCGACTTGTCCATCAAAAAATTCTGCAAGTGAAAATGCGAGTGCGCTCTTTCCGCTTGCGGTTGGACCAAGAATGAGAATGACTGGCGGAATGACCACGAGAACAAATCAGTTGTACCCTCTCCGCTATGAAGCCACGAACGATTGACCAACTCGATGTCACCGGGCGTCGAGTCTTTGTCCGAGCCGATTTCAATGTGCCGCAAGATGATGCCGGGAAAATTACCGATGATCGGCGCATTCGACTGACTCTTCCAACGATCGAATCGATCCTTAGTCGAGGAGGAAGCGTCATTTTGGCGACGCATCTTGGACGACCAGAGGGTGTTGGACATGAAGCCGAATTCAGCGTCGCGCCAGTTGCAGAGCGTTTGCGAGAACTCTCACCACTCTTGCGTGGATTGCGATTGATTGCTGGGCGTGCGACGGACGAAGCTGCAGCGCAAGCTGCCGCAGCATTAAAGCCAGGCGAATCGCTGCTATTGGAAAACCTTCGATTTGAGAAGGGGGAGAAAAAAGGCGACGCCGTTCTCGCTGCCACGCTTTCGCAATACGCGGACGCATATTGCAATGATGCGTTTGGCGCATCGCATCGAACGGATGCATCGATGTTTGCATTACCGATGGCGTTTCGAGCGCAGGGTCATCCTTGCGTTGCAGGAAAATTGCTCGAGCGAGAAATTCGTTATCTCAAGGGAGTTGTGGATTGTCCTGCGAAACCGTTCGTCGCGATTGTTGGCGGCGCAAAAGTCTCTGACAAATTGATCGCACTGCGAAATCTCTGCGGTCGTGTCGACACGATTCTGGTTGGGGGGGCGATGGCGTACACATTTTTGAAAGCACTCGGAACGCCTGTTGGGCGAAGTTTGGTTCAAGACAAGATGCTCGACGAAGCCCGTGCAATTCTGCAATTTGCAGCGGAACACTCGACCAAGATCGAATTGCCAGTTGATCACGTTTGTGGCGAAGCCCTCGTGCTTGGAACACCGACGCGCATTGTTGTTGGTGCGATCCCTGATGAACTTATGGGGTTGGACATCGGGCCGGCAACGGTCGAACGGTTTTCGACAATCCTGAAAGCTGCCAAGACAATCGTGTGGAATGGCCCTGTCGGAGCATTTGAAATAGCACCTTTTCACGAGGGAACCTTCCAGTTGGTCAAGGCCGTCGTAGAGTCCACAAAGCACGGCGCGACAAGCGTTGCTGGTGGTGGCGATACTGCCGCAGCGGTCGAAGCGGCAGGTGCGGCTGCGCACTTCAGCCATATTTCAACTGGTGGAGGAGCATCGCTTGAGATGCTCGAAGGGAAGGAATTTGTTTGTCTCAATGCGCTCGATCCAGCGCCTGTTGTCGGATATAGTAAAACCTAAGAAAGTAGAGGACTTGATCACTATGCGAAACACCATCTTCAGTTGTGCTGCACTTGCCTTGCTGGCTTTGGCACCGATTCCACAAGAAGCACCAACGTTATTCGTTGGATCGATCGCGCCTCCAATTGATAGTCTCGAAATGGTTCAAGGCGAACTCGTTTCGAATCCAAAAGTTCGAGTCGTTGAATTTTGGGCGACATGGTGTGGACCATGCAAACAATCGATTCCGCACATCAATGAACTGTATCAATCGCAGCAGCCGAATGGACTTGAAGTGATTGGCGTTAGTGACGAGACGCGTGCGAAGGTCGAGCCATTTGTTCGCAAGCAGGGAAGTCAGATGTCTTACACAGTTGCTCTTGATCCAGAAAAGAAGATCAGCAGTGCATACATGCAGGCTGCGGGAAAGAATGGAATTCCATGCGCATTCGTCATTGGGCAGAACAATAAGATCGTTTACATCGGGCATCCGATGGATCCAGAATTCACAAATGCCGTGAAACTCTCGCTGACTGGACGTTATGACCCAAAGCTATCCAAGCAGGCTGCACCGCTTTTGGATGCAGCACGCAACGCAATCAAAGCGAAAAATTTCAAGGACGGATATCGACGATTTGATGAAGTGATTGCGCTTGACCCAATGATTTTTTCTGATATTGCCCTTGAAAAATATCGGGTGATGCTCAACGACGAAAAGAACACTGTCGGCGCAAAGAATTATGCGAAGGAAATGTCTGCTGCATTTGTGGCCGCGGGTGACACGGTCGCTTTGCGAGATCTCGCATTCACGCTTTCATCTGATCCACGGGTGAGCATTTACGACAATGATCTTGCGCTCGTTGCTGCCGAAGCAATGTTGAAATCATCTTCAAGTAGCGATCCAAGTGCGAACGCAACATTGGCTTCTGTGCACTATGCCCGTGGCGATTTCGCCAAAGCAGTCGAAGCACAAAAGAAGGCAATGCGTTTGGCGAGTCCAATTGCAAAGGGTTCATACAAGCCCACTCTCGATGCATATGAATTGGCTGTCAAGCGTGGGGTAAAAGTTGCGGTTCCTGTGGCTGCAGTGCCTCAACCTGCAACCGAAAAGCCAACGACAGTCCCTGCGACGGTTCCAGTTGGGACGCCATAAGTTTGCAGCGAGAAAAGCCATTGCTTTTTCGTAGACCAATCGTCTCGGCATTGATCGGGCCATCCATACTCTCAGCAAATTTTGCGGAATTGGGGAATGATGTTTGCGCAGTTCTAAAGGCTGGAGCTGATTACATTCATGTCGATGTGATGGACGGACACTTTGTGCCGAATCTCTCTATGGGTCCTGCAGTCTGTGCGGCGGTTCGGCGAGCAGCCCCTCGGGCATGGATCGATGTGCATCTCATGATCACAAATCCTGCGGACTTCGTAGATCCGTTTCTTGAGGCGGGTGCGAACAATCTGACATTTCATATCGAAACAGTTCGCAAGCCTGCTGCACTGATCCGTCAGATTCAGTCAAAAGGTGCGACTGCTGGAATCGCAATCAAACCAGCAACACCGTGGACTGCGATCAAATCTCTTTTCTCTTTGGCAGATGTTTTTCTGGTGATGAGCGTTCACCCTGGATTCAGCGGTCAAAAATTCCTTCGGTCTGCATTGCCAAAGGTTCGGGCTATTCGAGAACGTATCAGTGACAATCAGCGCGTCGAACTTGACGGAGGCGTGACGCCGCAGAATGCTCAAACATGCAGACGCGCTGGATGCGATGCGCTTGTCTCTGGATCGGAAATCTTTGGAAGCAAGAATTACGCTCGAGTGATCACTGCTCTGCGAAGTGGATGATTCTAGAACAAGTTATCGCTAGGATGACACAGATGGCTGAACCGACATGGGAAATTGCAACAACACCCGCAACGAAACGGGCTGTTCCTGATGGCTTGTGGATGCAATGTCCTGCCTGTGGCGAGACGCTCTTCCGCAAGGCTGTCGAACAGAATCTGCATGTCTGCCCGCGCTGTGATTATCACATGAGAATGAGTGGCCGGCAGCGGGTCGATCAATTGCTTGATCCAGGATCTTTCGAGCCTATGAATGCCAAGATGGCGCCAGCAGATCCGCT
>CAMAXY010000043.1 GCA_945862215.1 Singulisphaera sp. GP187
GTTCATTTTTTGTTTACGCGTCCAAACCATTCCGCGTTTCTGATATTCCCTCCCATGAACTTGTGGTGTGTTATTGGAATCAAACCTTCATAATTGGAGAAATTGACATGAATCAAGTGACTCTCATTCTCGCATTTTCTGCTTTTGCACTATCGAATATTGCAAGCGCAAAATCAGATGAAGCTGTTGCTGGCAATCAAGCGTTGCCAAGTCAGGCGATGTCCGAGATTCAACAAATCAAGCAGCAGATGGCAGAGATGGAAAGGCGCCACGATGCAGAAATCGCTGCTCTTCGAAACGAAAATGGCGACAAGTGGCTGACTCAGCAACGCGCAGATGAGATCCGCGAAGTTGTGAAAGATGTCTTGGCGGACTCTCAAACTCGGACGAGCCTTCAAGGTGAAGGCGTCACAGCTGGATGGAACAAAAACTTTTTTCTCGCAAGCCCCGACGGGAATTTCACATTATTCGTGACCGGTCAGATTCAGGCGAGGCAGTCTTACAATTATCAGTCGAATTCAAGTCGGAATCCGTTAAAGGTTGGGGCGGCGACGACTTACCCGAAAGAATCATCATCGAATGAATATGGAACAGAAATACGCCGTGCGCGAATAATTTTTACGGGAAATGTCATTGACCCAAGTTGGACATACAGAGTGGCTGTGGCATTCAACCAAAATTCACTCGTCGAAGGTTCGGCAACAACGAACAATTCACAGAACTCTACAAATGGCGTTGTTCTCGATGAAGCGTTCATCCGCAAGGATTTCGGTAACGGATTCGCGGTCCGAACTGGTCAGTGGAAGAGTGCATACAACTTTGAAGAGATGGCGAGTTCATCTTCTATGCAGTTTGTTGAGCGAACGCTTGTGAATCAATATTTCACTCCAAAGTTCATTGCAGGAATCGAACTTCAATACGAAACCGCACTTTGGCGCGCAAGCGTAAATTGGAATGACGGCGGAGGTAATCGTAATGTTAGTGGCGTCGGTTCTTCCAGCACTTCTGAAAACAATGTTCAATGGGCGACTTCGGGCCGCACAGAACTGAAGTTCGCTGGCGAATGGGGGCAGTTCAGGGAAATGATGTCCTTCCGTGGACGCGAAGAGGGCATATTGATTGGCGCTGCGTACAACTGGCAGCGTGGCGGTGCAGGCAATGTCCCTACATCCGCAGGGGTGAGTGGACCGATTGTCGGCAATGATGATGGCATCAATTTTTCATACACCGCAGATTTTAATTTACGCTCTAACGGATTCAGTTTCTTCGCAGCATTCTTGGGAAATAGTTTTTATTCTCGGCCAGATGGAGCCGATGCAGTGAACTCGCTTGGCGCAGTCGTGCAGGGTGGTTTTTTCCTCAGCGACGACATCGAAATAACTGCACGCTGGGAATGGCTGAATGTCAGTGGCGGTGCATATTCAGTTGTCAGTTCTGGAAACACTCCCATTCCTGCCACAAGTCCGAATGCTTTGGGGTCTGCTCTCAACGCTCAACACTTTTCAATTTATACCGCTGGCTTAAACTATTACATATCAGGAAACAGAGTGAAGTTGAATGCAGATGTGGGCTATGTCGTAGGTGCAATTATGTTCTCGACTGGACTTTTTAATCAAAATATTACTGGCGCGGATTATCGAACGGATCAAAACTCGAGCGCCACTGGGCAAGTAGTCGCACGAATCCAAATGCAATTGTTGTTCTGAAATTCGATTATCCTTTGCGCTATGAATTTTGTTTCAAGCGCTACGAAATCAAACGTTACAGGCATAATTGCGCTTGCAACCGTTCTTTCTTTCAGCGCACATGCAGTGGACGACGAGAGTGATCTGCTCAAGAAAGCGATCAACAAGATCGAACAGCTCGAGAGCAAGATTTCGACGATGGAGACACGCCACGATGCGGAGATCGCAGCGATTCGCAACGAAAATGGAGACAAGTGGCTGACACAGCAACGGGCGCAAGAGATTCGAGAGTTGGTGAACGATGTTCTCGCCGACTCGGAGACTCGTTCCAGCCTTCAGGGCACTCCGTTGACCGCGGGCTGGCACAACGGATTCTTCATCGGCAGCGCAGACGGCAATTTCAAATTGGAAGTCAGTGGAGAAATCCAAGCGCGCATGGCTTTCAACAATCAACCAAGTGCGAATCGAGTTCCTCCCAACGATGGTCCATCATCTGAATACGGTTTCGAAATGCGTCGAGCCAGGCTTGGATTTGATGGAAACATTCTTGATCCCAGTTGGACATACAAGATCAGGATGGGATTCAATCAGAATTCGCCTATTACCCAGACATCTGAAATATCTCAGAACACTGTAAATACGTTCGTGCTTGAGCAGGCATATATCCGCAAAGATTTCGGCAATGGGTTCTCGATCACGACGGGGCAGTGGAAGAGCAACTTCAATTATGAAGAGTCCGTCTCTTCAAGAGACCAGCAATTTGTCGAGCGCACTCTGATCAATCAATATTTCAACACCAAATGGATTCAAGGCGTCCAGCTTGGATATCAAACTGCAACTGTGCGTGCGAATATCAATTACAACGACGGCGGCGGAAATCGCAATGTTGGAGTCGTGAACGTGGGCAACCACTCTGGAATGAATGTCGAATGGGCAACCGCTGGGCGTGTCGAACTGAAGTTGGCGGGTGAGTGGAAGCATTTTCGCGAATTGATGTCTTTTCGCGGGAGCGATGACGGAATTCAAATTGCTGCCGCATACAACTGGCAACGCGGTGGATCGAACAACAAAGTCAACGGTGGTTTCGTTGGCAATAGCGATGGAGTCAATCTTTCATACACCGCAGACTTCAATGCGCGGTTCAGCGGGGCAAGTTTCTTTGCGGCATTCTTGGGAAACACTTTTTATTCTCGTCCCGATGGTGCGGCTCCCGTGAATTCCTATGGCGCCGTTGTACAGGGTGGTTACTTTGTCAGCGAAGATGTCGAACTCGCCGCACGCTGGGAGTGGTTGAATGTCAGTGGCGGGACGACGAATATAAATGCAGGACCGAATCCTGGAAATTCATCCGCCATCAACGCGCAACACTTTTCAATCTATACGGTTGGTGCGAACTATTACATCTCCAAGAATGAAATCAAATTGAACGGAGATGTTGGATATGTCGTTGGCGGAATTCTGTTCCAGAATGGCTTGTATAACCAGCCGATTTTTGGCGCAGATTATCGCTCGGACCAGACATCGGGGTCCACGGGGCAAGTCGTGCTGCGAATCCAGTTGCAGTTAGTGTTCTGATTTCGATCTTGTTTTTATCGCAGGGGAATCACATCAAATGGTCGCGATCGAAAGTCCTTCCATTCCTCGCCGACCTCTCCCAAATCTGCAAGATTTCCATCGTGAGCAACATCTGTCGTCGCCGCTTCTGCAAGCACATATTTTTGTCCTTTGTATGTGATCGTCTGATCGCCTCGTTGCACATCGACACGTATGCCAAGGATCGCATGGCCTGTTCCATCTTTCATCTTGAGAGTGACCATTACAACATCCGCAATTTTCTTTGACCGAATGAGTGCAGCCATCAGCGTGGACTTCGAATCACAATCGCCGCCTTTCAGCAGTGTGATCATGGGAGTGCGCATCCCACAGCGATCTTTGCCGTCAGGCAGATCGGTAATTGTTTCGTATGGAATGCTTTGAATAAAGCGAAAAATCGCAGCGACCTTGTCGCGAGCCGTGGCGACACGCGGCGCGTCACTTTCCTTCAACACCCGGTCTGTTTCACGCAAGATACTTTGAGCAATCGGCTGGACTTCATCTCGACATCCGTCAACCAACCATTCATAGTTTGCTTCAAGAATGCCCAACGCTCCATCGGCTGATGGAGTCACTTGCATTCCATGATGCGCCAACTTTTCTTCCTCAAGACGCTGACACCGCAGTTTGTCTTCAGGAGTTGTGAATGAAAACTGAATTGCATCCATAGGAACGCCGAAATGTTTTTCGATTGACTGCGCTTGTGCTTCATTCACCGAAACCTGAATTGTAAAATTCCAAGACTTGATCGAAGGATCGCGATACTTCACGCCGTCGCGATAGGTGATCGACGGCGTCGCATCGAGCCATGTAAAAGTCCGCTTGATGATTTTGGTCTTCACCTTTGCAGGTTCATCTGGGGTCTTCAGCCAAGCATCAAATTTCTTGTTGTAATCCTTGGGAGGAGCCTGTCCACCACCAACTTGGACTACCAACGCAGCCGTAAGCGCAAGAATTGTCGATTGAAGAAGGGCAGGCATAACTTTTTTATTGTAATCAAAGGTCAGAGTGGAAATCTTCCAAGTCAGGCATATCCTTATGAAGTGAGAACACTCGTTGCAACGATTCTGCTGACGTGCGCTGCAATGACTGCTCCATCGATGGCGGGGATCACGCTTGTTGGACCAACGACTTTGCCTATTTCAACGTTGCTCTATCCAACGCACGCCGCAGTTGGCAATGTTGACGGCAATGGTGTCGTGGACATCATTGTCAGTTGCCGCGATACGACTGGGAATATGGCTTTCTTGCGTGGGCTTGGCGCAGGTGTTTTCGCTCCAGCAGAATTCATTTATGTCGGTTCGCAGACAGACTGGGTGGAGATTCGCGATGTGGATGGAGATGGAACGCCTGACTTGCTTGCGAGTATTCGATCGGGATACGGAAGGGTTGCGATTTTGAAGGGTCTTGGTGGTGGACTGTTCGCACCTCCTGTCATGATTCTTGCTCAGCGTCAGCCCTCGGGAATGATCGTGCGCGATCTTGATGGAGATGGCGATCTTGATGTCGCGCTTGTGAATTACATTTCTGCTTCGGTCGAGATATGGAAGGGCGATGGCGCGATGCACTTTCAACTTTCTCAAATTATCATGACTCAACAATGGTTTGCAGGCATTCCTTATCCAGTCAGTATTATTGCGGCGGATTTCGATGACGATGGGGATCTTGATCTTGCGACCGGATCGATCGGAGGATCCCAAGTCGCAATTATGCGCAATATGGGGTCGGGTATTTTTTCGCAGGGAGAATCATGGCGCGCTCCTCCGTTTGGAAATGAAACAGTTTCGATCGCCAATCTCGCATCATCGGATATTGACAAAGATGGTGATATTGACATCATTTCAAATGGATTGTTGCTTTCCTCGCCGAATGTGACCGTCTATTGGATCAATGATGGATCGGGTCGCTTCGCGCAGAAAGTCATTCTTCCTGGAGGATTGGAGGGATATGCGTGGACTGTCAATGCCGGCGATTTGGATAATGATGGCGACGACGATGTGTTGATGGGTTCGGCTCTGCCAGGGAGGTTGACCATCGCCGAAGTTGATGGCGCAAATGGTGGCGCATTTTTGAATGTCGCTACAAAATCTGGCGGAGGTTTTCTCCGTGATATGACCATTGCAGATATTGATAATGACGGGAAGCGAGATGTTGTAGCAGTTGATATTTCTGGCCATACAGTCATGATTTATCGCAATACTTCTGGCGGAGTCGCAGACGATCCGCCGGGACAACCTTGGGAAACTCATCCAAAGTTCAAAAACGCATCTGCTGCTTCCCAGTGGTTGGCGCAATGGGAATACGCGGAAGGTTCGGTGGCTGGTGATATTCCTGCGGTGTGCGGACCTGGCGCGGGGCCATGCGAAGAAGTGCACGACACTCCTGGATGCGTTCGGACTTTGTGCTGCGAAGCTGTTTGCAAATTCAATCCACTCTGCTGCGAATTCGCGTGGGATCAGGCCTGCGTTGATTCTGAAGAAGAACTTTGCGACAACTTCAACTGCCCAAGTGTCGGAGCATGCGACCAATTTCATGCCAGTGTTGGCTGCGAAAACGAATCATGTTGTGGTTTTCTCTGTGATTTTGACCCGTTCTGCTGCTATTCCATTTGGGATGAAACATGCGCACGAGAAGCGCCCATGTATTGTGGAGCATCTGCATGTTCGATCGGGCATAATCCAATTGCCATCGAACTCCCAGAGATTTGTTATGAACGCCTTGATGACGGCTGCAACAAAGTTGGCGAGGGATCGATTGCCGCACTCTGCGGCAAGATCTATGAGTCGACGATTTCCTCCGATGTTCCTCGAGATACGGATTGGTTCCGACTCGATGCACTGGGATGTGCGAGCGCAGTCGTAACATTCAACACCGAATTTCCCCTCTTGGCGTTGGTGGTACAGGGAACATGCGATGGTCCGCTGCAAATGCGGCAAGCATTCGAAGTTGAGCCTTGCTCAAGCGGATCACTGATTGTCGACAACGCGCCGAATTCTTGGCTGGTGCTGAGTGCAGGAAATCTCAACGAAGTTTTCCGTGGGGAATTTCCTTGCGACATCGTTGACCCCAATGACCCTCCTCCAGATCCCAGCGACCCGCCTTTTCAACCAGGTTTCTTTGGTCTGCATTACCGCGCAAGTTTTCTCGCTGCAGAAGTCGTCGGCGATATCAATGGCGACGGCCATGTCAGTGGTGAGGATCTTTCGATATTGTTGAGCGGATGGGGATTTCCAGGTCCGGCAGATATCAATCACAACGGTGTCGTTGACGGAGCGGACTTGACGGCGCTTCTTTCCAATTGGGGATGAGTTGATTCCAGAGTCGAGAGTCCCAGCCTTTTCAGCCTTCGTTCGCTGTCTGCTCTGATGCAACCTGAATGCACCGCATCATTTCTACTCGGATTTTTTCGTGCGAAATCGTCACCCCTCGAGCCTTGAGATCAGCGGCTAGTTTTTGCAGGACATCATCGTCGCCAGGTTTTTTCAAGTCGTGCTGAATGAGTTCTGCCGCATATTCATCGATTTGTTGCGGGGTCATCTTTGCAAGTTCGCCGACCCAATGTGCCAGCATTTTATTCCTTCTCGCTTCAGCTTTGAATCGCTTTTCAGCATCGAAGGCGAATTTGTTCTCGAACGCATCTTCTCGTTTTGAAAATCCTGACATTGTAAAAACTCCTTGTCTCATTATAGTATCGAACAAAGGAGTCTCTGATGTCGCAATCAAAATCCACAACAAATTCTGCCTTGTCAGATAAACGAGTCAGAGATTATTCAGAAGTCACAGTTGGCGAAATGATGGAGCCGATCCACGCGGTTTTCACTCCTTCTGAAAGGGTTGAAGAGGCAGTGACGCAATTGCGTCAGATCGTCAAGAAGACTTTCGTGACATATGGATTTGTTGCAGACCCATCTGGACGACTGTTGGGCGTTTTAACTATGCGTGATCTTCTCTTGGCTGATCAGTCGACCAAGATGGAAGACATCATGATTCGTAATCCATTTTCGTTGCAGAAAGATTCCAAGCTGATGGATGCGATGAAGTTGGTTCTGAATCTTCACTATCCGATTTACCCCGTTTGCGATGATGCTGGCAAACTCGTTGGGCTGATTCGAGGTGCAGATATGTTTGAAGCACAGGCGATCGAAATCAGCGCGCAAGCTGGATCGATGGTCGGTGTGACAAAAGAAGAGCGACTCTCCACGCCGTGGATAAAAAGTTTGTTCTATCGACATCCGTGGTTGCAGCTGAACCTGTTCACCGCATTTATCGCGGCTGGAGTCGTTGCGGTTTTTCAGCCGACGCTTGATAAGTTGGTGATTCTCGCTGTTTTTCTGCCTGTTTTGGCAGGCCAATCTGGAAACACTGGTTGCCAAGCGCTCGCAGTTGCTCTGCGAGGGATGACTCTTGGAGAACTCAAGCCTGGCAAGGAGAAGGCGCTTGTGATCAAGGAAGCGTTGCTCGGTTTGGCAAACGGAGCGCTTGTAGGGATCACAGCTGGAATCGGTATGTTCATCTTTGCCAAGATGCAGGCGAGGCCTGAAGACCCTTTGATGATTTGGCCTGCCGATCGAGCTTTGATTCTCGCCTTCGTCACTTTCGTCGCGATGATCGCGAGTTGCATGATCAGCGGTCTTTCTGGAGCGTTCATTCCGTTGGTCTTGAAGCGACTTGGCGCAGATCCTTGCACCGCATCAAGTATTTTCTTGACGACAGCGACCGATGTGGCAAGCATGGGAGTTTTCTTGGGGCTCGCAACGTTGTTGGTTCATTAGAATTCAAGCAGAAAAAAGTACAAGAATAGAAAAAGGTCGAAGCGCTGCGCTCCGACCTTTATATTCAACCTAGAAAAGTGATTCTAGAATCGAGACTTCGAATCAAGTCGTCGATGTTCGCTTCGTGAAGACTGCAACAATCACGAGCAGGGCAATCAGGCCCACAAATCCGCCGCCGCCGAGTTGGCCAACAAACTTCATCAGATTGTCGGTGATGCCACCAAAGAATCCAACATTATTTGAGCCGAAGATGATCTGCACAAGGACGCCGAGTCCGATGAAAAGAAGCATGATGTCCATAAGTTCACGTGCCCAACCTTTGACCCAAGTAAATGCCTGCATTTGATAGCTCCTGTTTGACTCTGATCATTGGGAACATTGCACGATGCAATATTGCCAATGTTGTTATCGGCGAATCCAGGGATTTTCACCATCTTTTGTTGAATCTTCATTGTCTATCGAGTGGGGGTGTATTCATTTTCATAAAAATTGCATTATTTTGACGAAAAACGCAATTTCTTATTGTATTTTTGTTGAATTCAGTGCATTTTATGATTGCATTTGAATTTCGGAAATTATTCTCGTTGCAATCGTGATGAAGCTCCAGATTCGACAATCTTGTTGGCGAATTGGACTGAATGATTTCGCCTCGACTATTTGTTACGTATTCAAACTGATCGCAACTGCTTCTGCGATCTTGATGCCATCAATCGCAGCAGAGAGAATTCCGCCCGCGTAACCCGCGCCTTCACCAGCAGGAAAAAGTCCGTTGGTGTTGAGACTTTGCAAATCAAATTCGCCGCGCGTGATGCGAATCGGTGAAGATGTTCGCGTCTCGACCGCAGTCAACACAGCGTCAGCAAGATCGAATCCTTTGACTTGCCGCGCGAATGCAGGAATCGCTTCGCGTATTGCAGTGACGGCAAACTCTGGCAAAGAAGTCGAGAGATCGCAGAGGTGAACCGACGGGGTATACGAAGGTTGCACGGTGCCCAAAGCAGTCGAAGGGCGACCTGCAAGAAAGTCGCCGACCAATTGACCTGGAGCTTTATATCCACCGCCTCCAAGTTCGAACGCGCGCGATTCCCAGAAGCGTTGAAAAGCAATTCCAGCCAAACGACCTTCTGGATAATCCACTTCAGGCGTAATGCCCACAACGATTCCAGCGTTGGCATTTCGTTCGTTGCGGGAATATTGGCTCATTCCATTTGTCACGACTCGGCCGGGTTCAGATGCGGCAGCGACGACTGTTCCGCCGGGACACATACAAAATGTATAAACAGATCGACCGTTCGTGGTGTGATGGACCAATTGATAATCCGCTGCTCCAAGCAGTGGGTTGGGAGATTTTTCGCCAAAGCGACATTCATTGATCAGCGACTGTGGATGCTCGATTCGAAAGCCGATTGAAAAAGGCTTTGCTTCGATGTGTACGCCGCGCGCATCGAGCATTTCGAATGTATCGCGCGCGCTATGTCCCACAGCGAGAATGACATGGTTTGCAGAAATATGTTCGCCGCTTGCAAGCGTGACACCAGTGATACGGCCTCGCGTGGGATCAGCATCGTTTCTTTCAATCTTGAGGTCATCCACTCGGCTTTGGAAACGGACTTCGCCGCCAAGTTCGATGATCTTCGCTCGCATTTTCTCTACGACGCCGACGAGACGAAATGTTCCGATGTGAGGTCGATTGACATAGAGAATTTCTTCTGGCGCGCCTGCTTGCACGAACTCGTCGAGCACTTTCAATCTGTAGTGCTTTGGATCCTTGATTTGGCTATACAACTTTCCGTCGGAGAAAGTTCCTGCTCCGCCTTCGCCAAATTGCGTATTCGATTCTGGATCAAGCGTGCCATCCTCCCACATACGAAAAGTGTCTTTCGTTCGCTCGCGCATTGATTTTCCGCGCTCGAGAATAATTGGGCGAAAACCAGATTGCGCCAAGATGAGAGCCGCAAAAAGTCCCGATGGTCCCATGCCAATCACAAGCGGTCGGTTCGATTGCGTGGGAGATGCCTTCGCCACAAATTTGTAACTCGTATCTGGAGCTTGGCTGATACGACGATCGCCCTTCACGCGCGCAAGCAATGCGGATTGATTGCGAACATCAACATTGATCGTGTACACGAAGAGCATCGCATCTCGCTTGCGCGCATCGATCGAGCGACGGAAGATGTGAAAGCGAACAAGATCCTCGGAAGGAATCCCAAGTCGATTGATAATCGCACGACGCAGTGCGCCTTCTGGATGTTCAAGGGGAAGTCGAAGTTCGTTGAGTCGTAGCATTTTGTTTCCCTTCCAAGGAGAGATCTGGTGAGCCCTCCAATGTAGTGGGAGGAGCGATGTGGGGTACTTCGCCCAAGCACAGCCGTTGCCCCTCGCCAAAGAACGAGCCGTGACATATATTTTCTCTCAAGTGTCGCAGATGAGAGAGTTGATTTCAGCAAATAATCTTCACAAGTCTTTCGCAGGGCTGCATGCCGTGAAAGGCGTGACTCTTCAGGTGAATTCTGGCGAGGTTGTTGGCTTTCTTGGACCCAACGGCGCGGGTAAGACCACGACAATGCGAATGTTGACAGGATTTCTTGATCCAAGCGAAGGAAGCGTATTGCTTGATGGATTCTCTCTCGCGGATGATCCGCTTGCTGCACAGAAAACCTTTGGCTATTTGCCTGAAGGTGCACCCGCATATCCGGAAATGACTGTGCGCGATTATTTGCAATTCATAGCGCGTGCGCGGGGGATCCCTCGTCGAGAGATTGCAGGAAAGATTGGTGAGGTCGCTGGGCGTATGCACTTGCGTGGTGTGCTCGATCAAGTCATTGAAACTCTTTCAAAAGGATTCAAGCGACGAGTAGGAATTGCACAGGCGATCATTCATGATCCACCCATCTTGATTATGGACGAACCAACAGATGGTCTCGATCCGAATCAGAAGCACGAAGTGCGAGAACTTATTCGCGCGATGGGTTCGACGAAAGCGATCGTTCTTTCGACGCACATTCTTGAAGAAGTCGAAGCGGTCTGTACGCGCGCAGTTGTCATTGCATCTGGCCGAGTCGTTTTTGATGGAACACCAGAAGAATTCGAATTGCTCGCGCCCGCAAGCGTCACGCGCAATCGAATGGATTATGTCTTTCGACAATTGACGGCAACCGCGGCAGAGGTGACGCTATGAGCCCTTGGCAGGTGATTTTTCGCCGCGAGTTTCGCGCGTATTTCGCAACGCCGCTTGCAGCTGTTTTTTTAGTGGTTTTCCTGTTTATGTCGGGCGTTTTCAGCTTTTCGATGGGGGGACTCTTCGAACGTGGTCAAGCCGATTTGCGTTCATTTTTTCAATTCGTTCCGTGGCTCTTTCTCTTTCTTGCGCCTGCGCTTTCGATGCGACTCTGGGCTGAAGAGCGACGACTGGGCACGATCGAAGTTCTTACAACACTCCCAATTCCACTCTGGCATGCAGTTGTCGGCAAGTTTCTTGCAGCTTGGTTTTTTTCATTGGTCGCACTTGCGTTGACAGCGCCACTCTGGATTACAGTTTCGTGGTTGGGTGATCCAGATCAAGGAGTTATTGTGGCGGGATACATCGGATCTGCGATGGTCGCGGGAATCTTTCTGGCCATCGGTGGATTTGTCTCTGCGCTGACAAAAAATCAAGTGATCGCATTCGTGGTGACGATCGTCGCATGTTTTCTCGTGCTGCTTTCCGGATTCCCGCTCGTGCTGAACTTCTTTCGAGATTGGATGTCTCTTGGTGCGGTGGAAGCCATCGCAAGTGTCAGCGTGCTGACGCATTTCAATAGTTTGATGCGCGGCGTTGTGGAACTTCGTGATGTGGTTTATTTCGCCTCTGGGATTTGCGCGTTAATGGTCGCAACTACGTTTGTGGTTGACTGGAGAAAGAGCGCCTGATATGAAGCGAACGAACAAAAGGTCGATGGCGATTCTTTCCAGTTTCTTCCTGTTATTGGGGTGGATCTCGCTGAATGCAATTCTTTCGACGGTCGCCATACCGTTGCGAGCGGATTTCACAGAAGGATCTCTCTATACGTTGTCGCCAGGAGTCCGGGCGATGTTGCAATCACTGGAAGAACCAGTTCGAATAGATTTTTATTATTCGCAAGATGCGGCGAAAGATATTCCAGTCATCAGCAATCATGCGATGCGCGTGCAGGAATTCCTCAACGAACTTGTGCGTGCATCAGACGGTCGAGTCGAGGTGCAAACCATCGATCCTCAACCATATTCCGAAGGCGAAGACGCTGCGAAGAGCGCAGGCATTGCGCCGATTACCGCCGATGGCGCTGGCCGACAACTGATGCTTGGTCTGGTTGTATCCGGCGCAACGGATCGCCGCGAAGGAATTCCATATCTCAATCCAGCTGAAGAAGCGTATTTGGAATACGACATTTCGCGTGCGATTATCAGTGTGTCTCGTCAAGCGAGAGCGCGTGTTGCGCTGATCACAAGCATGCCGATGGATTCGAGTTTCGAGCCGCGCTCACAGCAGATGACTCCGCCGTGGCAGATTTTGGCGCAACTACGAATGCTCTTTGATGTTGAAGTTGTTGCTGCGAATGCCGAGAAATTGCCCGAGAAATTTGATGTATTGGTGATTGCGCATCCCAAGGGACTGAGCGAGCCTCTCCTTCGCGCGATTGATGCATATGCGGTTGGAGGCGGGCGCATGTTGCTCTTTCTTGATCCATTTTGCGAGTCTGATGCGCAGGCAAGCGGAGCTGGCGGATTTGGTGCAGGAGGCGGCGCAAGTGATTTAGCAAAGCTTCCTGCTGCGTGGGGAATCGAATGGAATCCTGGAAAAGTTGTTGCAGACCGAAAATATGCGCAGCGTGTGCGGGCGCGTACGGAAGGTGGATTGGCAACAATCGAATATGTCGCATGGCTCATGCTTTCTAAAGATGCAATCTTGCATAATGATCCAGCGTTTGGAGTTCTGCAAACAGTGGTCATGCTCTCCGCAGGTTCGCTGCAGAAGACGGAAGGCTCGACGCTTGAGATGACGCCTCTGATTGAAAGTTCGGCAGATTCGATGATCATCGATGGATCGAAACTTGGATCGTTCGCAGATCCCGCGGCGTTGTTGCGCGAGTTCAAACCTGACAATCAGCGTCATGTGATCGGGGCGCGATTTGCTGGACAAGTCAAGAGCGCATATCCGACAGATGTGGCAGGGGCGAAAGCACCTGCCTCGATCGTTGTCATCGCAGACGCAGATTTACTGCGAAATGAAGCGTGGATTCAAGAAGATCGCGTCGGCGCGCTCAGCTTGGGTTGGAGAACATTCGCCGACAATGGTTCGCTTCTCGTCAACGCCGTCGAACAACTTTGTGGGAAAAACGCTCTTCTTTCGCTGAAGTCACGTGGTGCAAGTCAACGGCCATTCGATGTCGTGCGAGAATTGCAGCGACAAGCAGAGGATCGTTATCGCAAGAAAGAAGAAGAGTTGAAAGCGCGCATTGCACAAACGCAGACCAGAATCAATGAACTTCAGAAACAGAAAGCGCCAAATCAAATGTTGATTCTGACAACTGAGCAGCAAGCCCAATTGCAAGCGGCTCAGTCAGAAGTTTCCGATGCACGAAAGGAACTGCGCCAAGTGCAATTCAGTTTGCGCGAGGAAGTGGAAGCGCTGGGTCATCGTTTGATGCTTCTGAATGTTGTCGCATGGCCAATCGTGGTTGCGATCCTCGCTTTAGCATTTGGTTTGCGCCGCAACTTCTGGCGCCGAAAGGTGGCAACATGAATGGATCGAAAGTTCTTCGCATCTTGATCGCAGTTGTATTTGTCGTCGTCATTGTTGCAGTCTTGCTTCGAATGGCTGGGCCCAACTCCGTCGATCAGACTGGAATCGGGGATTCGATGGTCAATCTTTCTGAACTTGCGCCGAAGATTAACGCAGTCGAAATGGAAACTGGTTCGCAGTCCATCCGAGCGGAGCGTGGATCAAATGGATGGGTGGTCACTTCGCGAGATGGCTTTCCTGCAAAGCCCGAAACGATTCAGGAAGTTGTACGTGGGCTGATTTCGCTGAAGAAATCGCAGAGAATGACAGCGAAACCAGATCGCCACGGCGAGCTCGCTGTGGCATGGCCCGATGAGAAAAAAGAATCGCGTCGCATCCGCGTCTTCGCAGACGGATCAGCGGATCCAATTATTGATCTGATCGTTGGTCGGGCGGTACAAGCGCCAGCTGGTGTCTATCTTCGCAAGAACGGAGAGAATCAATCATGGCGATGTATTGGAACGCTCGGTGCAGGGGGTGATATCGGATCTGCAAGTTCGATGTCGTCGTGGCTCTTTGGACCAATCGCAGATATTTCTGCTGATGAACTTCAAGAGGTTGACTTCGATGGTTTGAAGATGACCCACAAAGAAGGACAGTGGTCAGTTGAGACGCCTGCGCTTTTTATGCAGGATACAAATGCGCCACCGCCCGATGCGAATCCAAAGCATGATGCGATGAAGGGGACCCTGCCATATCTCCTTTCTGGATTTCAACCCGAAGATGTTCGCCGAGAAAAACCAGAAGATCTTTCGCATCCAAATCAGTTGTCTGTCATTCTTCGCATTGATGCTGATCACACCGTCGATGCTCGGCTTTGGAAGGAGGGCGATGCAATTTGGATTCGACTCGCTCCAGGTCAATGCACTGGAGAGCCAAATGAAAAATTGACCAAAGCTGCGGCGCAGTGGTCTGGATGGGTCTTCAAGATGCCATCTTGGAGAGCTGGCTACTTAAATCCGCTTTTTGAGGCTGCAACTGGCACGTTAGAAACGCCCGCAACTTCGCTGCCCGAGGGTTCTGTTGTCTCGCCGCCTTCAGCCGCGCCGTCTTCTGCAAAATAATCCGTCAAAGATTCTGTGCTTTGGGATAGCGCAGTGCGCCGCGAATGGGGATAATTTGTCAATGGCAAACCCTGTGAAACCGAATATATCAGCGACGGCACTTAAGCCCACAAAAATTTACGAAGGCGACGGAGATCGACTGGTCGAAGTTCCTGTTGCTGGACCAAAGGTGACGATTCTTCCATCAGGCGATCCGCGAACTGCCGAAGCAACGCGCCACATTCGCGTCATGTGGGGACAGCATCTTTTGGATGATGTAGTCGAGGGTCACTATCGAACGTTGGTCTGCGGTGTGAATGACTCGGACAACACGCCTGGAATTCTTGGCGAGATTCTGAAGTTGGTACCGACAAGTCAGTGGACACTTTCTTCTGCGACCAGTTATGCAAAGGTTTTTCGTACGGCAGTCAGTATGCATGCGAAGGAAGATCGAGAGCCATACATTCTGAAGTTCGACTTGGACCGAATTCTTGTGCTCGCACTGTTGAGGCCTAATAGTCGAGATCACTTCACTCTCGAAGATGTGTATCGCGGCTTTCGAACGGTCTCGCAGATGCTTGATGGCCGCGCGGATCGTCGTCCAGTCGCATCCATTTCATTTTTGGGAGCGAAGAGCAATCGCTTGCTCGACCACAATGGCCAAGAACCCAGCAGCGAAGCAGTATTAAAAGCGATGTATGACGCTGGATATCAAGGTGATTTCTATCCTCCAGTTTCGGCGTGGGATTCTCCGCGCACTGGAGTTTTTGCTCGATATCCATTCCCCGCAGGTGTCGACCGCATGCGCGAAGGGAGCAGCTGACAGAATGCCACAACGATTCAATCTTGATTCTGTCGCATTCTTTGGTCGGACGATGGAGGAGTATCTTCAGGCATTCGCGCTGTCGACAAGCGATCTCATAGGAAAGCGTGTGTTGGATTGCCCAAGTGGTCCAGATTCATTTGTGGCGGAAGTCAGTGCACTCGGATGCGATGCTGTTGGAGTCGACTTGGTTTATGACAAGAGCGCGGAGGAACTGGAAGCCAAGGGGCGAGCTGACATCGCCAATTGTTTAACGCAGATGAAAGCGAAGCCACAGTTTTATCCCGCAATGGATTTCGATCAGTACTCGAAGGACAAGATGCAGGCGCTCGAATTGTTCATTGCGGACTATAAGAAGAACCGCAAGCGATACATACATAGCTCGCTGCCCAATCTTCCATTTGCGGATCGATCTTTCGACATCGTGTTGTCGGCGCATCTACTCTTTGTTTATTCGTCGATTGAAGAAGATGGATATTTAAAGTCAGGTAATTTAGATTTGCAGTGGCATCATCAAGCCGTCCGAGAAATTGCGCGGGTCAGTGCGCGGGAGATTCGTCTCTATCCAACGGCTGCGATGAATTCTTCGCCTCGCAGGCATCGATATATCCAGCCAATTATGGCGGATCTTTGCGCCAATGGATGGCGGGTTGCTTTCGAGCCGAGTCAATATCGCCAGTTGTCGACCGAGATGAACGATTGCTTGATCGCGCGGCGTCTGAGCTGAATTGACGATTCACAGAAATTTCGAGTTACGGATACAGCCACGGATTCGAGAAGCATTTTGTGGGCAGCCGTGAAAAGTCCTCTCGGGGCTCAGACAGTCCTCGGCGACCGACACGATCTGGTTTACGAAATTTTAACGCAAGTGCCGTCGGCCGCCTGCGGAACTCGCCCGAGAGAACTTTCCAACGGCTGGGCACGCACACAGAAGCACGACGGATCTGAAAAACGTTCGAGCGAGAATTTGATTCGCCAACGTTCTTGCATGTGCCGTCGGCCGCCTGCGGAACTCGCCCGGCAGAATTTTTCAACGGCTGGGCACGCACACAGATGCGCGCAAGCACTGCAGCGTCGAGCCTCTGAAATGGGCAGCCCGTGTCGTTTTTCGACACTTTTTGCCCATTTCAAGCCGTAGAGCGTGCGAAAATCGGGGGGGCTGCGGAACTCGCCCGACAGAATTTTTCAACGGCTGGATACGCAAACAGATTCGCGACGGATCTGAAAAACGTTCGAGCGAGAATTTGATTCGCCAACGTGGGCAGCGGAATGATTTGAACCCCGGCGAGTTTGCAAGCCGAGCCGGAGTCCGCGTAGTTGTCTTGGCGCGCGCCGGAGGGCGCGCTGGATTTCAGCGCGCAGCATTTTTGAGCCCGATTGCGAATCAGTCCGCTGCCGAAATCTGCACGAACCACTTTTGAGTCCATCCAGAGAAATCTAGCCCGTCACTGAAAGCGTTGGCTGAATCAACCCGCCCGCGACAGTGATAATTGAAATTCGACTGGCCACGCGTTGGCAAACGCCATCCAATTCGCCTGCAAGCGTGGGATTTCCGCGCCAGTTTTCCAGCGGCGTTCCTTCGTCGCTGTTGCGCCGTAAATCCATATGAATTGGAATCGCACCCAGGTATGGCAAGTCCATCGTGCGAGCCATAATTTCTGCTCCACCTCTGCCGAAGATGTCATAAGTCTTGCCATCATCACCAATGAAATAAGACATATTTTCAACCACTCCAAGCACAGGGACATCAAGCTGTTGAAACATTCGCACCGCTCGGCGCGCATCATCTTGAGCAACGCGTTGTGGAGTACACACAACGACTGCACCAGTCAGCGGCAAGAGTTGCGCAAGAGTCAACGGCACATCGCCTGTTCCAGGTGGGAGATCGACGATGAGATAATCCAGCGCACCCCATTCCGTTTGAAGCGCAAGTTGTTTGAATGCCCCGTGCGCCATCGGCCCGCGCCAGATGAGAGCCTTTTCCGGATTGACAAGTTTTCCAATCGTGATCGCGCGAATGCCATGCACTTCGAATGGAATAAGCATTTCGTTTCGTATCGCGCCAGGAAGTTCATGCAGCCCAAGCATCGTCGGCGCGCTCGGTCCATAGATATCGCCATCAAGCAATCCGACTTTCGCTCCCATGCGCGCGAGGCCGACGGCAAGATTGACGCTGACCGTACTTTTTCCAACTCCGCCTTTTCCCGCACCAACGGCGATGACATGTTTCACATTCGGCAGCGGATTGCTCGCAGATTTATTCGCAGCGGCTCGAACCTTCGCGGTGTATTCAACTGTCACGTGCGCAGCAGGCGCACCGACGGCAGAAGCGCGCGCTTGAATCGCAGCTTCAACATCATTGCGAATGACTTCTTTCATTGGACATGCAGGAGTGGTCAACTCGATGCCGATCACGATGTTGGACCCATCAATTCGCACATCCTTGACCATATTCAGAGTGACAAGGTCCTTCCCGAGGTCAGGGTCCTTGACTGTGCGCAGAGCAGCGTGGATATCGGCGGAAGAAAGTTGCATAGAACAAAATGGTACGGTATTGCTGTCCCCATTTCCCTCTTCGACGACAAATGCCCACGAAAGGAATTCTTAATGACACGTACTTCACTCTTCAGCTCTATGTTTGTTCTCGCAACCGCCGTTTCGATGGCGGGAATCCAACCGACCGCTTTCTGCGTCGGGGATGACGATCCAATGACCGCACCCGATGGCGCTCAAAATGCGCCACCTGCAGCTCCCAAAGCAAAGCGACCGCCTCGAGGCGATGGCGGCGACGGCGGCACCTTGGCTGGACCAAAGGTTCCAGATGATGCAGGCAAAGGCGATTCATCTTTCGGCCCCAAAGAAGGTAAGAATGGCAAGGCGGGTCAACGCCAACAAATGCAAGGTGGAATGATGGACGCGAGGTTGTTCATGGAATCCATGAAGTCTGTTGAACCTACGTTGAGCGATGATCAACGCACCAAAGTCGACGGGATTCGCCAGACATTCATGAAGGAAATGACTGCATGGCGCGAGACCAATGGCGACAAATTGAAGGCGATGGAAGAAAAAATGGGTGGCATGCGTGGAGGTCAAGGTGGTGGTCAAGGTGGTGGTAAAGGCGGCAAAGGCGGCAAGCCACCTGAAGGCGGACCAGGCGCAGGCGGACCACCTGAAGGCGGACCAGGTGAAGGCGGACCAGGCGCAGGCGGACCAGGTGCAGGTGGACCAGGTGCGGGCGGACCAGGCGCAGGTGGCAAGCCAGATAAAGCTGCGATGGAAGAAATGCAAAAGTTGCGCGCGACTATGCCGAACTTCGAAACCGCACGCGATCAAATCATGGCAGTACTGACACCAGATCAGCAAGCAGAGGTCAAGTCAAATATGGCTGCTGCTCGCAAGGAAATGGAAAAGGGCGGCGGTCAGGGTAAAGGTGGCAAAGGTAAAGGCGGAAAGGGCGGGCCAGGTGGTGGACCAGACGGGAAAGCACCTCCATCTGCAGATCCACCGAAGGGTGATTACAAGTTTCCAGACTGATTTCAGCTTGATATAAAAGCCCCCAAAAAATCTCAGAGAAAATCAAACAGCGCGTTCTAAAAAAACGCGCTTTTTTAATTCGATTTATCCACCGCCAGGAACAATGATGTCGTTGTATGTCTTGTCGACGTCAGGTTTTCTTGCGTCTGGACCTGTGAACGAGAGTGTTGCGACTGTTGGCGTTGGTCCATCAAGTGTTTTGGCAAAGAAAATCCCGTCAGGACCCGCAGAAAACAAAAAGTATTTTCCTCGTGGGGTTCCTGCTTTGGCATCGCTAAGTAATGCGAAGGATCCCATTGCGGGATGTCGAATGAGCTGGGCGAGATATTCCTGTTTGTTCAGGGTCGATCCAGCAGCGTAAAAGACGCAGTTGGCAGTTTGGTCGATCGCAAGATCTCCAAGACCAGTTGAGTTAAAATATGGAAGAAGTGGTTCGATAAAAAACTGTGGGTTGTCAGCAACAGCTCCAGTCATCAGCCCTGTCGGCCGCGATGATCGGATATATCCAATTGGTTGCCCCCAAGCATCAAGAAGATCCGGAAGAGGCAATGTTTGTCCAACTTGTCCCACTGCGATTTTCAGTTGCGCATCTTTGGGTGTAAAGAATGGTGGGTATTGCTTGCCTTCGATGCGCGGTCCTTTGCCGATGTCAATTGGATTGACTTTGATCAAGATGGTTGCTGGAGCGCTTCCAGTTGGTCCAGTAAACGTGAGCACTGTTCCAGCTGCGGCTGCATAATTCGGGTCATCATTTCGTATTGCTCCACCCATTAAATGAAGGAGCGCATTCTCAGTTCCGCTGATCGGAGCATTCGGCGTATTCGCTAAATAGCTTTCCGGCACAATCCCAGGGTAATAACCAAATTGCGTATAGAAAAAATCGCACGCTTTTGCGAACTCGTTCATCCTCGCAGTTGTGTCGGTTATCTTTGCTTTCGTCGAAACTTTGCCAAGCGCAGGCAAAAGAATTCCGATGAGAACCATAATGATGCCGATCGCGACAAGGAGTTCGACAAGCGTGAAGCCACGGCGGTGCGATTGAGATTGGATTTGGTTCACTGATTTATCCTTCTATGCTTGTTCCGTGCAAATGGACTGTGAAAAATTGACACGACGATTCAACACGAT
>CAMAXY010000044.1 GCA_945862215.1 Singulisphaera sp. GP187
CGTCCATAGCGGCGGAGCGGTTTGGCACCTCGATGTCGGCTCTTCGCATCCTGGGGCTGAAGGCGGTCCCAAGGGTTGGGCTGTTCGCCCATTAAAGCGGAACGCGAGCTGGGTTCAGACCGGCGTGAGCCAGGTCGGTCCCTATCTGCCATGGGCGTAGGAATATTGACGGGATACAACCCTAGTACGAGAGGATTGGGTTGGACGTACCCCTGGTGTGCCAATTGGACCGCTCGGTCCATAGTTGGGTAGCTAAGTACGGCAGGGATAACCGCTGAAAGCATCTAAGCGGGAAGCCCCCCTGAAGATAATTATTCCATGTCGCAAGACGTAAGACCCCCGGTAGACCACCGGGTTGATAGGCCGCATGTGTAAGCGAAGTAATTCGTTGAGCTAAGCGGTACTAACGGTCGAGTGCTTGGCCTTGTCTACCAGCTTCCGTCGAGTTTAGTTTCAAACCTAAAGTTTGAAATTAGATGAGCGGAAATGGAACAATGCAAACCAGCACGAAGGTTGTTTGTTTCAAACTGTATCTTATTAGTTATAAACTCTTGTTCGGTCGAAAGACCGTTCATGCGACATCTGTCTTCGATTCGTCATTCCTCCCTGAGGGTCCGAAAGGATGTTTAGGGATTTGTCGGTGACTATAAGCGAAAGGAAACACCTGTTCCCATCCCGAACACAGAAGTGAAATTTTCGCTGCCGATGATACTGCTCAGCGGGAAAGTAGGTCATCGCCGACTTCATGGGCTCTGCTTGGGAAACCAAGTAGAGCCCTTTTTATTTATCTCTGCTTGATTTCTCGATTTGATTTCTCGATTTGATTTCTCGATAAAGTTCAAATGTCTATTCAGTTCTAGTCCCAAATGGTCGTAAATAGACAAAGGCGTTACTCGGACGAACAGAATTTGTTACTTGCTTCTGGAATCATTTGGGTGCTATGATTCGTTTCAGCAAATTCAAACCGGGGGAGTTTGAAAAGGCAGTCATGTTTAAGATTTATATCGGCAATCTTGAAAACGGAGTCACTCTTGATCAACTCAAGGTATTGACGGCTTCATTTACTGATATTGAAGACCTCGTTCTTGTGATGGATCCAGAAACTGGCGAGAGTCGTTGCTTCGCGATCGCAATGTTTCGTGATGCAGCTCGTGGTCAACTCTTAATTGAAACACTTTCCGGCCACATATTGAATGGTCGACCGATGATCGTCAATGAAGTGGTAAAGAAAGCAAAGGGAGCTGCTAAGAAACCATTTCGTCGACCGCAGAGAGGCAATGGAAGTGGTGGTGGCGATCGTGGTCGTAGTAGTGAGAATCGCCCTGTTTCTCGCCAAATGGATTTTCCCAGTAGCGGTCGCCCAACCGATGGTGGTGGAATGCCCAATCTCGGATCGATGGGAAGCATGAGCGGACCTCCGCGCATTCCAAGTCGACCGCCATCAGGCCGTCCATCAAGCCGACCTGTTTCTAGAGGCATTTCTCGCGGAAACTTTGGTAACTCCCAAAGCGGAGGAAGTGCGAGTGGTGGAAACCCAGGTGGATCATCTGGATTCGCAAGACCGAATGCGGCAGGAAACAATCCACCATCAAACAATCCAGCCCAAAATAGGGGACCATTTCGTCCGGCATCGCCTGCAGCATCTTCGCCTCCATCTCCGCTTCCATCTGGGCCAGCAATAACACCTAAGCCAATTCCGCAGCCGCCTGCAGGAAATGTTTCGCCAACTCGTTCAGCCACACCAAAGCCTCCTGTTGTTCGACGCTTGGATACTCCACCAGATCAAGGAAATCCAAGCGGAGCATGAATGTCGGTTGCCTTGGATGTCAGCGGGGCGACTTGCGTGGATGATCCATTTGATCTTCTTGGTTTTTCACGTCATTTCAAGTTGGATGCCAAAGATGTTGTGCAAACACAAGCTCGTGCGCTGGCCCGATGCCATCCAGATCGTCATCCTGAGGGAGTTGAACGCGAATTGGCGATGATGCGCAGCGCACAGATCAATGCCGCAGCGACGATCTTGGTCGATCCTCTCTTGCGCGCCGAAGCGCTGATTGCAATCTCAGATCCGATGGGGAAAGCCGTGCCACTCGCCGCTGCGCAACTTATGGAATTGCTCGAGCAAAGAGAGTCAATGGAGGTTTCGACGAAATCTTCACTCGCAGAATCGCAGGCCTGCAAAGAGTGGGTGCGCTGCGAAAAACAATCGACGGTCGATCAACTCGAGATTCTGTTTTCTGCAACGCCAGTCGATTGGGTTTCGATACGAGCCGCAGTTGCATATCTGCGTGCAATTATTCGATTATCAAATGAGTTGAATCGCTTGATCGAACTTTCGCGAACGGAAAATCGCTGATGAACTTTGGAATGGAAGCCATTCTCATCTTCTTGCCAGTCATTATTTGTCTCAGCGCAGTCTTTTCCGCATCGGAAACCGTACTGCTCGGATTGACGGCTGATGATCGTTGGAGATTGCAGCGCGATCGCCCGAGCGCTGCGCAAGTCATCGAAAAACTTCTTGCCCATCCGCGTCGCTTGCTGTTGACGGTTGTTCTGGCAAATATAACGGTCAATTCGTTGTACTTCGCCATCGCAACGGCGGCACTCGCATCAACAGAATTGTCGGCCTTCGCGCGCATCGCCGTCGGCTTGGGCGAAGTCATTTGTCTCATCGTGTTTGGCGAAGTCTTGCCAAAGATGGTTGGCAACTCGATGCGCTTGAAAATTGCTCCAATTCTCGCGCGTCCTGTCTTCGTGATGTACCGCATTGCCACTCCAATTCGTGCAGTCATTGAGCAGGTTGTATTCGTCCCGTTGCATCGTCTGACCTCTCCAGCAATACCCGCATCGGGGCCGACTTCCAAAGAACTGCGTGAATTTGTCGCTGCAGCTCGGGTGCAAGGGGATATCTCCACGGAGGAGGAGGGTTTGCTTGGTCGTTTGCTGATTCTCCGCCGTGCGAGAGTTCGCGATGTGATGACGCATCGCACTGAAATGGTGTCGCTTTCTCGGCGTGCTCAGCGCAGTGATGTTGTGCGACTTGCAATGGGCAGCCGTCTCAAGCGACTTCCCATCGTCGATGGCACTCACGATCGAATCCTCGGCATTTTGGATGTGCGTAAATATCTTCTCGATCCGCGCGGAATCGAAACAACTTTTGAAGCGCATATGCAGACGCCAGTCGTCGTCCCCGAGATTGCGATGCTTGAACAACTCTTTGAACTCTTTCGAGCACAGAAGACAAGTCTCGCAGTCGTCGTAGATGAATTTGGTGGAACAGCTGGAGTCGTTGCGCTTGAAGATGCAATCGAAGAAATCATTGGCGATATCGTTGCGCAAGATGAAGTGACGCCGATGGCGCCACAGGCAATTGATGATCAGACATCGCGTGTGGACGGAAAAATGTCTGCCCGAGCATTCTGCGCTCACTTCGGATTGTCGATTCATCTCACGCGCGCTTCCACGGTTGGGGGGATCGCACTAGAAGTTCTGGGCAATCTTCCTAAGAATGGGCAAGAGTTTGCTTTCTCATCGCTTGACATACAGGTGGACGAATTGGAAAGAGGTCGAGCGCGAACATTGATTGTTCGCCGAACATCTCGACCAGTTGATGAACAAGAGGAGGATCAATCACAATGATTCTCTCGATCTCGATTGGTCTTGTTGCGCTTCTGTTCTGTGGACTTCTTGCCGGAATGGAAACGGGGATTTACACCCTCAATCGTGTTCGTCTTGCGGCGAGAGCCGCGCAGAATTTTTCGTCAGCCAAACGCATTCGTGCAGAACTTCTGCATCCAAACAGGTTGCTCGCAACACTCTTGGTCGGCATGAATCTTGCGCACGCGGCACTCAGCGCCGCAACAACTTCGCTCGTCGAGATGGTGTCGACAGATCCTCTTCGCATCGCCATGTTGAATACGATTGTTGTCTTGCCGTTGGTTTTTCTCTTCGGCGATGCGCTGCCCAAAGAACTTTTTCGAGTTTTCACCAATTCGTGGACGTATGGATGCTCAGGCATCTTGCTTTCTTTGCGAATCATGTTGACGTGGACAGGACTCGTTCCAGTTGTGCGATTCTTGGGGGATACCGTTTCGTATTTTCTTGGATTTCGTGCGGATCAGGAGGCGCCGAATCGTCAACGCATCTTGCAATCTTTGCGCGATGGCATCGAAGGAGATCTGATCAAACCCATTCATCTTGAAATGGCTGATCGCGTTTTTGGCCTTGCAGAACGCTCCGTTGCTGACTGCGCAATTCCATGGAGCAAAGTGGTCACGCTTTCGGCAGATGCTGCGCAAGCAACACGAACCGCAACATTCAGCCAGCACGCATTCAGTCGACTTCCGGTCACGACAATTATGAACGGAAAACTTTCTGTGCTCGGAGTTGTCTCTGCGCTTGATGCGATTCTTCAGCCGACGATCGAATTGCATGAACTTGCGCAAGAACCTTTGATCATCGAACCGAAAACTCTGGTAATGGAAGCTGCGCGTCGGTTGCGCGCTGCCCGCCGAACGATGGCAATCGTTGCGGAAGGTGCAGGCGCTGCACCAATTGGAATCATCACGCTCAAAGACGTTGTGGAGCCAATCTTTGGTCCAACTCCAGAGTGGTGACGGACTTCCTGCGAACCGAATGAGTTTCGCTATACTTGATCCCCCTTGCGCCAGTAGCTCAGCTGGCTAGAGCACACCGCTGATAACGGTGAGGTCGAAGGTTCGAGTCCTTTCTGGCGCATTGACAGCGGCGGGTCCTCTTTGGAGGCTCCGCCGCCGTTGTTTTTGCTCTCATTCTTGGGCGAAGCGATCACGTGCAAGTGCATTCGCTCGCTATGATCCTCGCCCTTCCATTCGCACTTTTTACGGAGTCACAATTCATCATGCGTCGCGCAAAGATTTCAATCATCGGAGCTGGGAATGTCGGATCAACATGTGCACATTGGGCCGCGGCCAAGGAGCTCGGAGATATCGTGCTGTTGGATATTCCTGATCGCGCCGGCGTTGCAAAGGGCAAAGCGCTTGACTTGGTGTGTTGCGGTCCAATCGAAGGATTTGATTCTCGCGTGATGGGAACATCCGACTATGCACACACTGCTGGCAGCGATGTTGTCGTGGTCACTGCTGGAATTCCACGCAAGCCTGGAATGAGTCGCGATGATTTGATCGCTACAAATGTCAAGATCGTCAAGGAAGTTGCAGAACAAGTTGCGCAACATTCTCCAAATGCTGTGATGATCGTTGTGAGCAATCCGCTCGACGCAATGGTGTATACCGCATGGAAGGCATCGAAGTTTCCGACGAATCGAATTCTTGGACAAGCTGGATGTTTGGATGTCGCACGCTTCCGCGCATTTATCGCGATGGAAATTGGATGCTCGGTCGAAGACATTCAAGCGCTTCTTCTTGGTGGACACGGCGACGATATGGTTCCACTCGCTCGATTTACGAGTGTGCATGGAATTCCCGTTGAAATGCTGATGTCGCAGGAAAAAATTGATGCGTGCATTGCGCGTGCAAAGGCTGGTGGCGGAGAAATCGTGCAGTTGATGGGGACGAGCGCATACTTTGCGCCAGCATCAGGAACGATTCAGATGGTCGAGTCGATCATTAAGGACAAGAAGAGAATTCTGCCATGTGCTGCGTACTGCGAAGATGACTTCGGCGTTGCTCCAGGCCAGAAGGGTGGCGGTTACTTTGTCGGCGTTCCATGTGTCTTGGGCAGCAACGGTATGGAGCGCGTGGTGGATATCAAATTCAATCCCGCAGAGAAAAAACTTTTCGACGAATCTGTGTCTCATGTGAAGGACCTCGTCGAAATCGTTCGTAAGACATTCCCTGAATTGGCTTGAAGTCTGAGCAATCAGAAAGATCAAAAGGAAACACAATGAATATTTTTCAATCTTCGCTTCTTCATAGTGCTGGTGGACCGTGGAGTCTTGGATCTGGTGGCGGCAAGCCCGAACAGTCGAAACCACAACCACCTGCAACGACTCCCAGTGCTGGACCTACTGCCGGCGGCGGACCAGATGCAAATCAGTCCGCGCAGATTCAATTGACTCGCCATGAAAAGAGAACCTTCGTCGCCCAAACGGTGCATCTGGCTGGCAACGCTTTCGTCGATTGTTCATTCGACTCTTGCACGCTTGTTCTGACCAATGCACCTTTCGTTTTTTCTGGACAGTGCAAAGTTCAGCGCTGCAATTGGCGGATCGAATATGACCTGTTGTGGGGCGCTCCGGCGATGCGAATGCAATTACGGCAAATTCTCGATTCGATGGATTCCGTTGTGGAACCGCCACCGACTGTCTGAACAGAGAATTTGCTGGGGGAGTTTTCGAGTCTTGCTTTGCACAACTTTTGGATTCCTGATTTCTGCAGTTCTTTTCTTCATCATTTGATGGACAATCTGCCGATTCGATGGGGATGCGCGTCACGATGCCATTTTTCAACCCAGACCCAGGGTGGCTCTTTCTCGTTGCGGGAGTTGCGCTGATCGTCTGCGCTGCGGTGATCCCTGAGGCCGAAAAGGTGCATTCGATGCGCAACCAATTGCAGGCGATTCGATTTGCCGAACAGCACAATTTCGCCCGCATGTCGGCGTGCTCACGTTTCTTGGACGATTTGAAGGCTGGAGATCAAGGACTTGTGCGGCGTTTGGCTGCAAGTCAATTGAATTTGATGCCACGCGGCGAGACTGCGTTGTTGATCGCAACATCGATCGACGCCACGCCAAGCGATTGGATCGAAGCGAGTGTGATTCCGCCAAGCTATGAAGCAGAACCATATCCCGACACACTGCTTGCGCGATGGACGCTTGGCCCCCAGCGACTTTGGGTGATTGCAAGTGGTGCATTCTGTATCTTTCTGGGATTGATTTTCGGGCCGATGGCAAGAGTCCAAGAAAAACCGATCTGAAATCAGAAAGTCTTCGGCGTTGACCTAGGTTTCCCCTTGGAGGTCAATGATGCCAAGAACACTAAACGAATTGAATGATGGAACGTTGCGCGCGGCAGAAGCGCTTGACCGCAGTCCGCGCGCATGGCGGGGGGCGGCGATGCGCGTGGGGGGATTGGATGTGCTGGCTCGCGAAGCGTTGAGTGGAGTTGGTCGACTCGAATCGCTTCTAGATTCGGTGGAGGCCGGCGCAGGAGTTGGCGCGTCATTGTTGCGTGAACGACTCGCGCGCAGCGATCCAGATGCGCAGCGTCGAATGATGGAACCGCTTTCGACGCAACTTGTTGTTCTAGGCGATCCCGATTATCCACCCATGCTCGCCGCAAGTACGGATCCACCAATTGCGCTTTGGATTCGCGGAGAATTCCTGCCAAATGATGCGTGGTCGGTTGCAGTTGTTGGTGCGCGTCGTTCGAGTGCATATGGAATTGAACAGGCTGGACGATTTGCTGGTGGACTTGCGGGAAGCGAAGTCGCAGTTGTCTCGGGTGCGGCAAGAGGTATCGACGCCGAAGCGCACCGCGGCGCTTTGCGAGCGGAGGGGCGGACGATCGCAGTCATCGGCGGAGGCTTGAGCGATCCATATCCACCAGAGCACATTGAACTTCTCGATGAAATCGTGGCGTCAGGTGGAGCAGTCGTCAGCGAATGCCCGATGCAGGCGGCAGCGACTCCTGATCGTTTTCCAAGTCGGAATCGAATTCTTGCAGGACTCAGTTTGGGAACGCTGGTCATTGAAGCAGCGACGAGATCGGGCGCAATCATTACGGCGAATATTGCTTGCGAAATCAATCGGATTTGTATGGCGCTTCCTGGACCCGTGAACTCTGGACGATCTGCGGGGTGTCATAAGTTGATCCAATCGATGCAGGCTTACTTGGTAGAAACTCCCGAAGATGTGCTCAATCAGCTTGTGACACACGCGACGACAATTGAAGGAGCGTTCCTTCTCGGTCGTGCAGGATTTGATCCGCCACGAATTCGGCGGGAGTAAAAAGATTTGCTGGATTCTGTTGCGCATTCGCTTACGTGCCCAGCCGTTGGAAAGTTCTCTCGGGCGAGTTCCGCAGGCGGCCGACTGAACTTGCAAAAGAATCTAGCAAGCCAGATCGTGTCGGTCGCCGAGGGCTGTCTGAGCCCCGAGAGGACTTTTCACGGTTGACCCCTTATGTATGCCCAAGGCTGAACTGGGTTTAGTTCAGCCCAAGGCTGAACTGGGTTTAGTTCAGCCCAAGGCTGAAGAAGAGCGCGGAAAACAGGAGGTCGCAAATAACAATCGCCACCGTTGTCTGCACAACTGTATTTGTCGTCGCCTTTCCAACTCCCGCCGCACCGCCAGTGACCTTCAACCCATTCGTACACGCAATCAATCCCAGCAGGGTTCCAAATACAGCGGCCTTGATAAGCCCAGTATTGAAATCAACTGGTCGAAGTTGGCTCAGCGTGTTCAACTTATAAACCTCGTACGGAATATCTAAAACAAAAATACCGACGACTCCACCGAACACGACGGAACAAATATCTGCGAAAACAGAGAGGACGATCAGGCTGCCAGCAGTCGCAATCACCCGAGGCATCACAAGAAATCGAATCGGGTTGAGTGCCATTGCTTCGAGCGCTTCGATTTCTTCGCCAACCTTCATTGTTCCCAATTCTGCTGCGATCGATGCGCCAGCGAAACCCGTTAATACAATCGCAGCAATCAGCGGCCCGAGTTCTCGAAAGACAGCGACGCCGACGAGGTTGGCAACTTTGTCGACCTGACCAAATTCTCGCAAACTTGGTGAGGTCTGAAGAGCCAAGATAACTCCGATACATCCAGAGACGAGCAGAACGATTCCGATTGATCGTGTTCCAACGCGTACGACTTGCACCGCAAGAGCTTGTGCTCCGAATCGGGCGCGGCGCTGAATGAGCGACCGCACCATCCACACAAGAACATCAAAGAGCATATTGGCCCATGATCCGATTAATCCAAGGACCTCTCCCCAGATTTCCCAGTATCGATCAATCACAGATGTCACCATTGAAGGTGTAGGGGCTGGTGAGGGTGCAGTGCTCATGGGGTTTCGCCAAGTACTTTACTTGAGATCTTCACTTTCGATCTTCACTTTCGATCTTCACTTTCGATCTTCACAGAATGCCGTCATTTGGCAGCGTCTTCAACAGTATCGCAAATCGTAAACATTCCGATCAACTTGGTGATTTCAAATGCGACTCGGACCTTTGGTCCAACTCCGACCAAGAAGAATTTCATCTTGTTTCGCATGGATGATTGCAATGCTTCGATCATCGTGGCAATGCCCGAAGAATCCATGTAGCCAACCGCAGTTAGATCGATGGCCAGTTTCGCCGGACGTGTCCGCACAGCCTCTGTTACCGCTTTGCGAATAGCTGATGAACGAGCCATGTCGATATCACCGGCTGGGCGGAGAACAATCATGTCGCCAATAATTTTTTGTTCTATTACAAGTTCTTGATTCATGGAAATGTGTTCTCTGGTTTTGTAGGCGTAACATTTTGAAGTTCTTCTGGAGAGAGCCACTTGACGAGGGTCAGCCGCATGCCGCCTTCGGGTCGTTGCTCCCAACATGATTCATTCATCGTTTCCTTGATGATGTGCACGCCCAATCCACCAGGCTTCACATCAGAAAGGTCCCGACCTTTTATCTTTTCGGGGGCCACTGATCGACCGAGGTCTTCGATAATTATTCTGATTCCTCGGGGTTCACGAACTCGCCACAAATGGACCCATATCATTTCGTCCGTTCGTCCGTCGTATCCGTGACGAATGACGTTGGCAAGAGCCTCGTCAATAGCAAGCATCAACAAACCGCGCGATTTCTCGGCAAATCCAACGGCTTTGGCAAGTCCCTCGACAGTTGAGCGAATCGTAGAAAGCAAATGTGGATCGCTGAAGAGTCGAATGCTGATTTCAGGATCGCGTTCCATTGTTTACATCACCATTGCGGTCGAGGTCTGCTTGGCGGATACATCGTTGATGAATATGCTTGTTCAGGGGGGGCAAGGTGTTCATCGATCGTCCACTGTCTCCACCGTCGATATGACACTAATCGAATGGGATCTGGATCATCAAATTTGTATCCCAAATCTTGCCCAGTCATTCGTTGCAGTCCACCGATCGCCAGAAATCGCACAAGTTCGTCGTCAGAACAAAGGCACTCTACGATTTGTGGAATTTGCTCTCGACGATTGTATTTGACCGCGTCTTCGATTGCATACACACGAGCTCCAGGCGCGGGATTGGAAAATCCACCTTCGGTTGCACTTGGCGCGCATCCTGGCAATGGCAAGAAAATCAAAGCGCAAATCAAAGCAAGCGCAGTCGAGAGAGTCGAAGCGTGGAGTCTTGCTTGGCTCAGAATGGTTTGAAAGAGAGTCGCTGACACTCTGACGAGGATAGCGTAAAACAAGTTAGTATTCTCTTCTTCACTTGCGAGAGCGTAATGCAGACTTCTAATTCCGACCAACACATATCTCAATCTGAAACTGTCCTGATCTTGGACTTCGGCAGCCAATATGCGCAGTTGATTGCGCGGCGTGTTCGGGAAGCGGGGGTGTACAGCATTCTCGTTCGCCCGAATGCCCCAGTTGCAGAGCTGATGGCACACAAGCCAATTGGAATCATTCTTTCTGGAGGTCCATCGAGTGTTTCGGACGCGGGTGCGCCACGCTGCGATCCGGCGATTTTCGATCTTGGCATTCCAATCTTGGGAATTTGTTATGGCATGCAATTGACTTCGCAAATGATGGGTGCGAAGGTCGAAGGTGCGCCAACGCGCGAGTATGGGCGAGCGAACTTGGAGGTTCGCGATTCATCTGGTCTGTTGATGGGAGTTCCAACCAATTCGACCGTGTGGATGAGCCACGGCGATCAAGTGTTAGAACTTCCCAAAGGTTTTCAAGTTCTCGCTTCGACGCCGACCTGTCCTTTCGCAGCGGTTGGTGATTCCAAACGAAAAATTTTCGGCGTGCAGTTTCATCCTGAGGTCACGCATACGCCTCATGGAATGGACATCATTCGCAATTTCCTGTTTCGATCGTGCGGCTGTCACGGAAATTGGCGGATGTCGGACTTTGTCACAGCAGAAAGCGATCGCATTCGCGAACGCGTCGGGTCGGCACGAGTTCTTTGCGGGCTTTCTGGAGGCGTCGATAGTTCCGTAGTTGCCGCTTTGCTTGCGAAAGCAATTGGGCGGCAGTTGGTTTGCATCTTTGTTGACAACGGCTTGTTGCGTAAGAATGAACGCGCGTTGGTCGAGTCAACTTTCCGAGATCATTTCGATGTCGATTTGAGAGTTGTCGATGCAAGCAAAGAGTTTCTTGGTGACTTAGATGGGATCACGGATCCTCAGGAAAAGCGCCGTCTCATCGGTCATCGCTTCATTGATGTTTTTCGCGAGGCGGCGAAAACGATCGACGGCGATGTGAAATTTCTTGCACAGGGGACGCTCTATCCGGATGTGATCGAGAGTGGCCACGGTCACGCCGGTACTGCGGCGAACATTAAATTGCATCACAATGTTGGAGGTTTGCCGGCGGATCTCGGTTTCGAATTGATCGAACCACTTCGCCACTTGTTCAAAGATGAAGTGAGAACTCTGGGAGAAGTGCTTGGTTTGCCTGCACATATTGTGTGGCGTCATCCTTTTCCTGGTCCAGGTTTGGCTGTTCGATGTCTTGGTGCAGTGAGCGAACCGCAACTTCGGATTCTGCGCGATTGCGACGAAATTTTGCTTGAAGAAATTGTTGCAGCAGATTTGTATCGCAAGACTGATCAGGTTTTCGCAGTGCTCTTGCCAGTTCGAAGTGTTGGTGTGATGGGTGATGGAAGAACGTACGACTCGGTTGTCGCGCTTCGAGCAGTGACGACTCAAGATTTCATGACTGCAGATTGGGCGCGCTTGCCATACGACGTTCTCGCAACTATTTCGAGCCGATTGATCAACGAAGTGAAGGGTGTCAATCGCGTGGTCTATGACATATCAAGCAAACCACCCGCCACAATTGAGTGGGAGTGATTTACGTTTTCGCTGATGTTCTATAATCGAACGAAACGCAACAAGAATTTTTCAAGCCTAAACCCTTGGTTATCTTCTGCCGCCACCTGCGCCACCTGGTCCGCCCACTTGCCCAACACCCTTTGGTCCACCAACGCTGCCAGCTCCACCTGGTCGACCAACGCTGCCAGCGCCACCAGGTCCGCCGACTTGTCCAACGCCTCTAGGCCCACCAACTCCGCCAGGCATGCGTGGATTTCCGCGTGAATTGTTTCGATTCCAAACATTATTAACGCCGTATGCGTTGAACCCACCCACGCCCATATCTGTTCCTACGGGATATCCATAAAGATCTGGATAGGTGTCGGAGTATGAATTGTAATTTGAACCGCCGTAGTAGCCACCGTTGACGTCGTAATTGTTTCCGACGGGGACGCCATTCGTTCCTTGCCCACCATACGCGCCTGCATACATTCCGCCTTGGGCACCAGCATAATTCCAAGGAGTATTCACGCCAACAACATTTGGATTATTCACTGAGACACCACCAGAATTAGAAGATTCTCCCGTGCCGCCTTCATTGGGTCCGTTCCCTTGGCTGAAGCCATAATTGAAATCAAGACCGGTTCCGTGTGGTTGTTGATCCCACTTTTGATGCAGAGCATCAAGATGTTGGTAGTACGCCAGATTCTGCTGACTGTATTGCTGATTTTCTGCTGCATATTTCGCTGACTGTGCGCTGCGTTGCTGCTCGGCATATGTAGGCGCCCACTGTTGATATCCAACGAGTTCATTCTTCGACTGTAGATATGCGGAAATCACAGAGACTTGCTGAAAGAGTTTGTTCTGTGCATTCCAAGACTCCTGAGCCAAAGTGGTGGTTGCAGCAACATCGGTTGTCAATTGGTCAAGATCCTGAGTGGTCGGTTGCTGCGTTCCAGCTATTTTTTCATTCGCAAGTGCGACTTGATAACCCTGATTGAACGAAGTTCCGGCTGGTGGGTTCGTGATTGAGGCAGAATATGTTTGGAAGCCGTCAATCAAATTCTTCTGTTGCATATATGCATTCATCGCATTGATGCGGTCTTGGGTGTTGATGCGCATGCTTCCGATGGAATGCAACATCGTGTGGAGTGCGTTGTACTCAATCGTCAAATTGACCAATGCCGATTGAACTTGAGGATGAGCGGCTGGTGCGGCGGCTGGTGCGGCGGCTGGTGCGGCACCATTCTGTGCAAGAGCTGAGGTTGAGAAGATGAGCGCGATCGAACTCGCAACGATAAGGAAGCACTTCGTGGACATCAAAAGATTATAGCCAAAGATTGTTCGTTATTCTATTTCTTTATGTCTCGAACTTATTTGGAATTTCTAGTCCATGCTCAATGACTTTTCCCGCCGAACATTTCTTCAAATGTTCTCTGTTGGAGCGGTCGGCGCACTCGGTGCAAAGATGAATGATGCTGTTGCGCAAATTCAAAATGTTGCCGTCCCTTCACCTACAGGGAACAAGGCTTTTTCCAATCGGATCAGCGTCGCCCAATGGTCATTTCACCGAATGTTGAAAAGTGGCGAGTTGGCACCTTTGGACTTCGCATCCTTCGCACATAAAAACTGCGGCGTGATGGGGGTGGAATATGTCAATACTTTCTATAAAAGTTTGCCGATGGATGGTTCGTGGGTTGCAGAATTGAAAAAGCGCGCTGATGACATCGGTGTCACCAACGTGCTGATTATGTGTGACGGAGAAGGCGATATCGGCGATCAAGATGTTGCGGCGCGGCGCAAGGCGGTCATGGCGCATCAGCGATGGCTTGATGCCGCAGCAACTTTGGGATGCCATTCGATTCGTGTCAACGCGCGCAGTGTTGGAAGTGTGACAGAACAAGCAGAGCGTTGCTCGGATGGATTGCGCCAACTTTGCGCACTTGCAGCACCGATGAAATTGAATGTCATCGTCGAAAACCATGGCGGACTCTCGTGTGATGGCGAGTGGGTTGCATCGGTCATCCGTGCGACGACTGCAGCAAATTGTGGAACGCTTCCTGACTTTGGAAATTTCACCTGCGCCGACGGAACAAAGGCTGATCGATATGCGGGAGTGAAAGCAATGATGCCATTTGCGAAATCGGTCAGTGCGAAGAGTTATGAATTCAACGAATTTGGCGAAGAAATCTCCATCGATTTCGCACGCATGATGGGAATTGTTCGAGATGCCCAATATCGCGGCTGGATCGGCGTGGAGTTTGAAGGCGACAAGGTCAGCGAAGTAGTTGGAACGAATGCGACGCGCGATTTGCTGTTGAAGCAGGGGTGCGTTCTTTAAGCCGCATCGATTTGCTTCTTGCATATATCTTGAGTGCGAATGCTTTCTACATCAAATTCAAACGCACATCACGCTTCGCCCACGGGGCAGCAACGCACAACTGCAATTTTGGTCACAGGCGCCGGTGGAGAAATGGGTCATGGATTATTGTCGGCTCTCAATGCCGCTCGCACGAGCAACTCTTCGGTTGGAGACGATGCACATCCGGCGATCATCGCAGTGGATATTCGAGAACTTGCGCCAGAGATTCGCGAACAATGCGACCATACATATGTAGGTGATGTTTGCGATCACGCGCTCCTTGAGCGTCTCTTGGCGATGTACGAGATTTCTGAGATCTATCACTTGGCAGCGCTTCTTTCGACTCGCAGCGAATTCGCACCAGAGACTGCGCATCAAGTCAATGTTGGTGGGACTCTCAACTTGCTGCATCTTGCGGCAGAACAAGCAAGATCGCACGGACGCACGGTGCGTTTCTTTTTCCCAAGTTCGATCGCGGTGTATGGCCTGCCCGATCTTGCAACGAAGCACGCAGCGGGCGCGATCAGCGAAGGAAAATTCTGCGATCCTCACACGATGTACGGATGCAATAAGTTGACTGGAGAACATTTGGGTCGGTACTACGACCATCATTACCGCAAACTTGCAAAGGATCGATTTGAAAACCCTGTGGACTTTCGTTCGATTCGATTTCCGGGGATTATCTCGGCGGAGACAATGCCTTCAGGGGGAACAAGCGATTACGGCCCGGAGATGATTCACGCCGCAGCAGCAGGGCGGGAGTATCACTGCTTTGTTCGACCTGATTCGCGCATACCCTTCATGACAATGCCTGAAGCGATCGACGCAACTGTGCGTTTGATGCGCACGCCGAAAAAAAATCTGAAGCGCTCGGTGTACAACGTTTCCAGTTTCTCGCCAAGCGCGGAAGACTTTGCAAGCCTTGTACGACAAGCTTTTCCCAAGGCCGCCATCACTTTTCAGCCCGATCTCGGGCGGCAATCGATCATCGATTCTTGGCCAGAAACATGCGATGATTCTGCTGCTCGGCGCGATTGGGGTTGGAATGCAACGCACACGCTTCAGGCAGCATTCAGCCAATACCTCTTGCCCAGGATCGCAGGTCGGTATGCGAAAACTTCTGCGCACTAAACATGCTTGGCGGAGAGTCGTGAGCGATATGCTTATGAGATGACCATCATGGCACATACAACTTTCCCATCCCGCACAAATGAGATTCTCGATTCACTGCGCAAGAGTGGGCAATTGAAACACCTGCAGACAATCGAAGGTCCGATGGATGCGACCGTGCGCATTCGAGACCGTGGCGAAGTTGTGTGTCTTTGCTCGAACAACTATCTCGGTTTGGCGAATCATCCAGAAGTGGTCGATGCAGCAATTGAAGGCATTCGCAAATATGGCGCGGGCACCGCAAGCGTGCGTTTCATCTGCGGAACATTCGACTGTCACGAAAGACTCGAAGATCGCATCGCTCGTTTTTATGGCGTCGAAGCCGCGTACACATTCACGAGTTGTTGGAATGCAAACGAAGCGATCTTTCCAACGCTTTGCGAACCAGGCGACATCATCATTTCCGACGAGTTGAATCACGCATCGATCATCGATGGAATTCGGTTGGCGGTCTCGATCAAGAAGGGTTTACTTCGCGGAGTCTATCGGCATAATGATCCTGTATCGCTGCGCGAAAAATTGACCGAGGCGCGTGCAAACAGTTCGATGACTGGAACGATTTGGGTTGTGACCGACGGTGTCTTTTCGATGGAAGGCGATATCGCAGACCTGCCAGCAATTCGCACATTGTGCGATGAGTTTGGCGCGCTCTTGGTCATGGATGATTCTCATGGCACCGGCGTCATGGGGCAAACGGGTCGCGGAACGCACGAGCACTGGGGAATGGCTGCAACGCAGATTGACTATTTCACTGGAACGCTTGGCAAAGCACTCGGCGGAGCGGCCGGCGGATATATCGCCGGATCACGTGCTGCAATTGACTTGCTGATTCAACGCGGACGACCAACGCTGTTTTCCAATGCGCTGCCGTGCAGCGTGGCCTGCAGTGCAGACAAAGCAATCGAAGTCTTGATGCGCGAACCGCAGCGCGTGAAGAAATTGCGTGCGAATGTCGAATATGCACGCGAAGGGATCTTGCAAACTGGATTTTCTGTGCTGACAAGTCCCACCGCAATTTGTCCCATCATCGTGCATGACACAGCGAAAGCGATCGCAATGAGCCGACAACTTCTCGACTTGGGTGTCTTCGTGATTGGATTTGGATATCCCGTCGTTCCTGAAGGTCACGCTCGGCTTCGCGTTCAGATTTCAGCTGCCCACGAAACGCATCATCTTGATGCACTTCACGCTGCTCTGAAAAAACTGAAGGGTTGATTGTTTTTTAGTCCAGTCTTCGACGAAAACATTTTTGCGCAGTCGATCGTGCAATCCGACGAGAAACTTGGCTGATGATGACCGCAATCACGATGAACCAAAGTCCTCTGTGGACTTCGGTCTTGATAAATCGGTTGCCTTCAAGCAAGAAGAGAACAAGCGAGAGCGAAAAAACATCGAGCATCGACCACTCATACAGCGTGTCGACAAATCTTCGGTGTGCGATATGTCCAGCAGGGTTCGCATTCGAAAGCCAGAACCACCACTCAAATAGAATTGTGGCCGCGGGCACGATCAAGAGACCAGTCCATGCGAGTAGTGCAAGTGCGTGATGATGGTTCGTCCACAGTGCAATACAAAGTTCGAAGATGCCGAAGGAATTCGATGTTAAGAGGAACTGATCGATCTCCAAGAATGGCAGGCTGAGCGCAAAGTAGAGCGCGACCATCGAGATCACGAGTGCGATAGGCACGATAGAACTTTCCCATCCAACCTTCTGAGCGATACGAAAAGGAGCGGCAGATGTCGCTGCAGGTGATGGATTCATCTTGCGGTCGCAGTGCATCATCATCATTGAAAGAGTCATGGACAAAACGACTGCGCAGAGGAAACAATAAATGCCGACCTGTGTATCCGCTCCGACCGCCCATTGATCCGATGCAAGCGCAACGACCAAGATGACGCAGAAGGGATCCATCATCGACCACTTTCCAAGCATTCCCAAGATTCGAATCAAGTTTGTTCGCAATGTGCCAGGAGGCAAGACCATCCAAGCAAATGTCAGCCCCACTAATTTCAAGAACGGAAAGACAACCGAGAATGAGATGATCAAGATTGCAATGACATACAGACCGCCAGTCCACATCAAGTGGATCGAGGTGAGCAATCCATAAATCGTCGTTCCCTTGATGAACATCGACATTTCGATGAAGGGCACGCAGAGGGCGGTGATTTGCAGCGTGAGAGCAGCGACCAGCATTGCTGGGATCAGCCAACCACGGCGGCCGAATGCAGACATGAGAGTTTGTTTCGAATCTGGCACGATGAAGAGAGGATAGACAGAAATAATTAGAATGCCACACTTCGGTATTCTTGACCACTTGATCGTTCGCAGAATCACAGAACCAATAATCGCTCAGTGCGCATACTTCATCGCATGTCCCCGAACGCGGCAGGCGATCTTGGTCGATCCTGTTCGCGATCCTGCGCGATACGGCGCAATTGCCAATGAAATCGGTATCACGATCACTGCGATTTTGGAAACGCATGATCCATCGGATTATGTTTCTGGCGTCTGCGAGATGTTGGCAGCACATGCGACTCCTGCGTTTCTTTCAGGCGAGACAGATCCTCCCAATTGGTATGCCAGGGACCCCAATCGGTGGGCGCGACGAGTCACATTCTTAAAGGATGGATCGACATTTACAATTGGCGATTTGCAGGCGCGCGCGATCTTGACTCCAGGACACGCTGCAGGAGCGCTGAGTATTTCGATTGAACATCCACAAAGTAAATTGCACGTTCTGCTGACTGGTGATGCGTTGTTGCCCGGTGGCGCAGGGCGAACAACAGCGAATGATGCCAGCCAACTTCGAGAGTCACTGAAGAGATTTGCAGCTTTTCCAGATCACACCATTATCTTGGCGGGCCATCTCAGCGGAAGCGCGTGCGGACGTGCGATCAATTTGCCAGGAGAAACAACCCTTGGAATTGAGCGAAGATTTAATCCAGTGCTGCGTGCAATCGAGAGTGCTGATGGATTCGCCGCGGCGACGTGTGACAATCAACCTGAACGGCCTGCATATTTTTCGCGGATGGAGCACTTGCATCACAGCGAGCAACCAGCGCTGATGCAGGAATTAGCTTCTCCTCCCGAATTGGAAATTGACATATTTGTTCAAGTGATTTCCTTTCCAAGGACGGTGGTGATTGATACGCGGCCGTGGCATCAATTTACATTTGACGGTGTGGAAGGCGCGCTGCATGTGCCGTTTGACAGGTTCTTTGCGCCACTGATCGCCAGTGTTATTGCAAGTGATGAGCGAGTTGTATGTGTTTGCGAGCGCAGCAAAGTTCTGGATATTGTGCGAGCGCTGCGACTGGTGGGAATTGACCAGATTGACGGTTGGATTTCGAGCGGTGCGTATGCAATGATCGAGCGCGAATTGCTGCCCCTGAGCGAGGTTGACGATATTTCTCAGCATGCGGCGCATGAGATGTATTTGCGTGGCGAGTGTTTGATGTTGGATGTTCGCACGTCTGCTGAATGGTTGCGTGGCCGAATCGCTGGCGCAAAATTGACCACGCTGACCCAGATCGCAGAACACATCGATCAGATTCCGCGCGATAAATTCGTTATTGCATATTGCGCTGCTGGTGGTCGCAGTTCGCGTGCATGCGCATATCTGAATCGACATGGAATTGAATGCGCGACTCTTAAGGGTGGATACTGGCCTTGGTTTGGCAGAGACTTTCCTGTCGAGGGAGCGGATCGACCGATTGGAAAGTAGAGAGTGGACACAGCCACGGATATGCATAAGTGAGCAGCCGTGAAAAGATCCCGCCGGGCTCAGACAGTCCTCGGCGACCGACACGATCTGATTTACGAAAATTTATTGCAAGTGCCGTCGGCCGCCTGCGGAACTCGCCCGGCAGAATTTTTCAACGGCTGGGCACGCAAACGAAAGCGTGACGGAATCTGAAAAGCGTTCGAGCGAGAATTTGATTCGCTAACGTGGGCAGCGGAATGATTTGAACCCCGGCGAGTTTGCAAG
>CAMAXY010000045.1 GCA_945862215.1 Singulisphaera sp. GP187
AAGACGGTCGTGAAGGAAGTGTTCGAAAATCTCGGCGCGATGATCGGTTGCGATCTCGGCGGTCGTGGTCCAGGCGTGTTCAGCTTCATGGGTCTCATGAAGATGAAGACTGTCAAGAAGCCAGCGACAAAGTCACGCGAAGGTGTGAATCCATTCACTGGTCTTTCGCAGATTTTCAAGGCGAAGCCAGCAAGTAAGAAAGTTCGCGTTCGTCCAACGAAGACTCTCAACTCACTCGTGAGTTGATTGATTCACTGACGAATCTGAATTCGATTCTTTGAATTCTTCACGCGACCCTGCTTCGGCGGGGTCGCGTTGTTTTTGCAATTTATGTTTTTGCCATTTATGTTTTTGCAATCTCTAGTTCTGCAGCGCTGCGCGCAGATTTCCCGCCGATGCATCGAGCTTTGCTTCAGCCTGCTTCACTGAAAGATTCAGCGCGCGCATAACGATTGCAATTTTTACTCTACCACCAGAATTGCCGAGTAATTCTGCAGCATTGCTGCGAGTCAATGATGAATCAAAGGTGCACAGAGTGCGAATCGCGCGATCGACCAACTTGTCGTTTGTCGCAGCAAGATCGACCATCAGATTCCCATGCACTTTCCCCAACTGAGTAAAAAGAATTGTTGTGATGCAATTCAGCGCAAGCTTGGTTGCCGATCCAGCTTTCAATCGCGTGGAACCCGTCAGCATTTCCGCCCCTGTTTCCAGCACAATCAGATGATCGCACTCTGCTGGTGCTTTGAGTGCAGAGCACACTAGAAATCCAGTGAGCGCTCCTTGCGCCTTTGCAAGAGCGATTGCGCCAAGTGCATAAGGCGTCGTGCCCCCCGCTGCAATTGCCAGTAATGCATCGTTGGATCCGATCGCGTGCGCTGCGAATTCTGCAGCGATGCCGTCGTACTCATCTTCGCGGCGTTCGCTGCTCTTTCGAAGAGCCATATCGCCGCCAGCAATCAAACCAATCACTTGACCTGGATCACTGCAGAATGTCGGAGGGCATTCACTTGCATCAAGTACGCCAAGACGACCCGATGTCCCGGCGCCGCAATAAAATAATCTGCCGCCAGTGCGAATGCGAGGAACGAGAGCGTCGACGAATCCAACGATCGAGGGTGCTGCGTTGGCAACCGCCGTATGAACAATCGCATGATCGTGGGCCATCGCGCGCACTTGTTCGAGAGTTGTCAGCAAGTCAAAATTTTCGGAACTTGCGTTGCGCTGTTCTGTCGCGACATGACTGCGATCTGGAGGGAGCGCAGATTTGCTTGTGTTTGTCATGGAATTTGACTGCTTCCATCTGGAGTTGCCTTCAATTCCCGCACGAAGAAAGACCACAGAGCGCTCTCTTCCGATGGACCGAATCCACCATGACCAGCCTTGGGAAAGAAAAGCATGTCGAATGAAAAGTCGCGGTCGTACAACTTCTGCGCAATCGCCCAACCGTTTGATGGATGCACGTTGTCATCTTGCATTCCATGAATCAACAAAAATTTTCCAGCCAACTTGTCTGAGTGAAGAAGTACGCTGCCATCGTCATATCCTGCTTTGTTTTCTTGGGGAGTTCGCATGAAGCGCTCGGTATAGATCGAGTCGTACTGCCGCCAATCCATCGGACCAGAGCGTGCGACCGCTGCCTTGAAGACATCGGGATATCGCACAAGCGCAATCGCAGACATATATCCGCCATACGACATGCCCGTGATTCCCACTCGCGATCCGTCGATTCCAGGGCGAGTGGCGATCTGCCGAACTGCTGCGGCTTGATCATCCAAATCTGGACCACCCAGTTTCAGATATGTCGCATCCTCGAAAACTTTGCCTCGACCTGGCGTTCCTCGGTTGTCGATTTGCAGGATGACAAAGCCAAGTTCGCAATCCGCACGAGGCGATGAGAATCGATTGAAAACATTTGCAAAGTATGGCCCACCATAGGCATCCACAATCAACGGCCATGACTTCTTCGGATCGAAAGTGCTAGGGAAATGCAGAGTTCCGTAGATATTTGTCACTCCGTCGGCGGCTTTCAACTTGACCAGTTCTGGCATTGGGATATTGCGCGAGGACCAGATATCGCTTGCGCCTTCCGAGAGCTGCGCGATCACCTTGCCATCTGCTCCATACAGTTTCGCCGATGGAGGTCGTGAAATCGTCTCGTCACTTGCAACAAAGAATTGCCCATTCGGCGAAATTCGAAACCGAGCGTATGTCAGATCATCTGGGGTCAAGCGCCTTTGTTGCGTTCCATCAAGATGAACACTCATCAACTGCGGGTTGATCTGAGTTTGCGCTGGGAACGCTGTATAGAAAAGCACTCCCACTTCTTCGTTGACTTCGACAATCTTTCCGGCGGGAAATTCTCCGCTTGTCAACGGGATGACCTTCGACGAGTCGAGCGACCGAAGCTCGTACTGCTTGAATCCAGTTCGCTCGGTTGACCAGATGAATCGGCGACCATCTGCAAGGAAATCCATTTCAGGCATATGGTGATTCCAGTGAGGCTGCTCTTCGCGAACAAGCACTCGCACCACACCGCTCTGCGAATCGGCGGAGCAAAGTTCGAGCACATCATGACGGCGATTCAACCGATGAAAAATCAGTTGATCACCTGTGGCGGAATATTCCACACCATAGATGTATTGCTCATTTGGACCTACATCGATCGTGCGAATGTGTTTCGAAGGATCGCCATCAGGATCAGCGCAAAATGCCTTGATATCCAGCACAGAGAGTCCAACAATTGGATTGGGATCGCCCGGCTTTGGATAGCGTTCTGTTTCGACTTCTGGCCGCAATTTCGTCAGCCCCGACAGAATGGTGTACAGCGGGACTTGCGCATCATCGAAGTGATAAAACGCCAATTGTTCACCGGTGGGACTCCACCACATGCCCGTGGTTTGATCGAGTTCTTCGCCGTAAACCCAGCTTGCCGTTCCATATCGCAGAGTGTTTGTTCCATCTGTCGTCACCGCACGCTTCGCAGCGTTGTCACATTTCAAGAAGAGGTTTCCATCGCGCGATTCTGCGCTCATCGTCTTATCTGCCGAAAATGCGATCGGCTGCTGTCGTCCACGCGATGGCGCCATCGGTTCTTTGCGAGATGGTCGAGGTCGACTTGCCGCAGGAGCATTGTCATCACCTTCTATTGCTGGTGTGATTGCACCAGTGGTCAAATCGACAATTGACCACGGGCCAGTTTGGCGAAACCACATTTGATTCTTTGCAATGTCCCAGCGCACATCTCGAATAGTGCTTGAGGGTGAACGATTAAAACTTCCCGCAATCGACGCGCCACGATCTGCGCCAGGCAGTTGATCGTACGGAGTCCAATCAGCATGGGCGATTGCGCAGAGCAGAATTGCGCAAGCAAAAAATGTGCAAGCAAAGTGAACTGGCGTTACATAAATTCGAACCGAACGCCCAGAGCAAGAGCTCATCATTTGTCAGCCCACACGAGCCATTTGCTGAAATTGTGCGAGACGCTTGGTGATTTCATCGAACTTCAATGTTCGCATGCGATCAAGTCCGAACGCTTCGAGCGAGAAACTGGCGACAACGGTTCCATACGCCATTGCTTTCTGCAGGGATGCGAAATCAAAACGGCCTTCGCTGGCGAGATATCCCATGAATCCTCCTGCGAAACTGTCGCCCGCTCCTGTCGGATCGACGACATTCGCATCCTCAATTGGAAAAGCTGGAATGACTGCAGAACCTTCTGGATGAATCAGAATCGCACCATGCTCGCCCTTCTTGACGACCACAAACTTTGGGCCCATCTGGAGAATTTTTCGCCCTGCGCTGATTGCGTTGCGAACGCCTGTCAATTCTCCAGCCTCGCTGTCGTTGACGATCAAACCATCAACTCTTTGAAGAAGCGCGGACAACTCTGGATTGGCAGTACGAATCCATAAATCCATAGTGTCAGCAACGACCAATTTTCGCTTTGGAAATTGATCGATGAATCCAAGTTGCACTGAGGGATGCGTGTTGCCGAGGAAAACAAGTTCACTGTCAGCGTATGCAGCAGGAACACGCGGAGGTTCTTCTTGTAGAACTCCAACTTCCGTGAAGAGCGTCTCACGACGATTCACATCCTCAAAATATTTTCCGCCCCACGCGAAAGTTCTCGAATTTGTTCGAGATTCCAAGCCGTCCAAACAGACGCCTGAAAAGCTTTTCAAGATCGAATGGTGTTCGGCTGGCCAATCTCCTCCAACAACTGCGACCAGTCTGACTGGACAAAGTTGGCTCGCTGCGGCCGCGAAATATGCTGCGCTTCCACCCGAAACTCCTTCACGCTTGGCGCGAGGTGTCTGGACGGTGTCAATTCCGATAGTTCCTGTTACGACGAGTTTCACGATGTGATCGTATCGCTTCGGCGAAAACTTCGTGCCCAACCGATACCGAGCGCGACCCCAGTCAAAGATCCTGCGACGACATCAAGCGGCATCATCCGCAATTCAGGTGGAAGCGCGTTGACCGCAAAGAGCGTCCCAATATCGCCAGTCATGCGGCTTACAACAAAGAGTTGATATCCACCTGCGAGCAAGATCGGCGAGATGAAGGCGAGAATCGGTTGCACATTTGGGGCGAAAAGACGAAAGGCGATACCAACTGCAATGCCGCCGAGGCATGATCCACCGAATGCCTGACCTTTGGACATTGTGCGAATGACCAACCACGCAATCAAAGGAAGAAGCACTCCTGTGATCGCGCCACGAAGCGCATCGCTATCGAAATATTCTTTCCACATCGACTCACCAGGAAATCGCTGAGCGATATCGGGAGGCGATCCTGAAAAGCGAAAGATCAGCACAACGGATATTGCCGATGGCAAGGCCCAGACCATCGTTTCGATTGCAAGAGAAGGTAGAGATGCGCCGCCAAAGATCGCTCCTGCGATTGATGCACTTCGCAGTGTCATTCCTGCAAGACCAGCACCGAGGACGAAGACTCCGACAACCGCGTTGACCAAGCGACCCGCAATCATTGCCAAGATTGTCAGCAGGATCATGACTGCACCAAGCGTCAAGATTGCGCTTGTTTTCGAAGTTGCCAGCGTGACGCAACCAGCAGGTTCTCCGCACACATCGATCATTCGATTCGATAATGTCGATCCCAGCCAAAGTGCGCCGACAATTGTGCTCGTCAGGACAAGTCCACGAATCCATCCTCTTTCAGCGGATTGTTCCGCGAGATTCGATGCTGTCGACGAATGCGAGGAAGTGTTCATTGCGTGTGGTGTATCCGCATGCTGTTCACTGCGCAATGTCGAAGTATCCTCACGCTGTGACAAAATCTCCTCCGACAATCATCCTCGATGGAAATCCTCTATCAATAGATGCCGTGTACGCCGTGGCTCGCAGTGGTGCAAAGGTCGAGTTGAGCTTGGAAAGTCGCAAGCGAATGACGGAAGCTCGATCAGGAATGCTCGAACGCGCTGCGACTGGTGATCCTTTATATGGAATCAACACGGGCTTTGGAAGTTTCTCACATGTGCGATTACCCAGCGAACAACTTGCGGAACTTCAAGCAAATCTGATTCGATCACACGCAGCCGGAGTCGGCGCACCGCTGGATCAATGGGAAGTGCGTGCGATGATGGTTGTTCTCGCTGCAAGTCTGGCGCGAGCCCATTCAGGCGTCCGAGCGGAATTGGTTGATTCTCTCGCTGCGCATCTCAATCACGGATTGACGCCGGTCATTCCGTCGCGTGGATCGGTTGGAGCTTCAGGAGACCTCGCCCCGCTTGCTCATCTTGCGCAGGGATTGATCGGCGAAGGCCCAATGGATTTCGGCGGACGCAGAATGAATGCTTCAGAAGCGCACAAAGCGGCGGGTATTTCGCCAATTCGACTCGCAGAAAAAGAAGGTCTTGCGCTGATCAATGGAACACACTTGATGACAGGACTCGGAGCACTCGCGGTGCGTGATGCGAATCATCTTCTGCATGCCGCTGTCGTTGCCACTGCGATGGCGATCGACGCTTGCCGAGGCGCATCGAGCGTTTTCGATCACAGAATTCATGTTGCGCGCAATCAGCCTGGCCAGATTGCGATTGCTGCTGCAGTGCGAAAACTTCTAGAGAATTCGCAGATCGGACCCGCGCATGCAGTCAATGATCCTCGCGTGCAAGATCCTTATTCTCTGCGCGCATCGCCGCAAATTTTGGGCGCTGTATTCGATGCGATGCAATCGACTCAGTGCACAATCGAGAATGAACTCGGTGCGGTCACGGACAATCCTCTTGTGTTCAAAGGAAATCAAGGTTGGGAAGTTTTGTCTGGAGCAAACTTCCACGGAATGCCGCTTGCGATATCGCTTGATGTTCTGCGCATCGCAATCTGCCACCTCGCTGGTATCGCAGAACGCCGAATCTATTGGGCATTGTCAAGCCACGACAAAGAAAGCAAACTTCCTGCACATTTATCGGCGCAACCTGGCGTGCGAAGTGGATACATGATTGTTCAATATGCCGCGGCTGCGTGCTGTAATGAACTGAGAACATTGGCATATCCATCAAGTGTTGGCAACATTTCCACTTGCGCAGGAATTGAGGATTACAACAGTATGGGCGCGACAAGCGCATTGCATACACGTGATGCGATTCGATTGGCACGGGATGTTGTTGCATGTGAATTGCTCGTGATGTCGGAAGCTATGGAATTTCAACGTCCTCTTATGAGCGGCGTTGGCATCGAGCATGCGCATCATGCCATTCGAACTGTTGTCGAGAGATTGACCCATGATCGTTCGCCAGCTCCTGATATCGCTGCAATTGCAACTTTGATCGAGCAAGGCTCTCTCTCCACGTTCACTCCAAGCATTGCCTAAACTGACCGTATGACTTCTCTTCCTATGACTCAATCTCATCGAATCGTGCGCGCGCCGCGAGGAATGGCGATGACCTGCAAGACATGGGCCGCTGAAGCGGCGATGCGAATGTTGATGAATAATCTCGACCCCGAAGTTGCAGAGCGGCCGCAAGAATTGATTGTCTATGGAGGGCGCGGTCAAGCAGCGCGATCGTGGGAAGCATTCGATGCAATCATTGCAAGCCTACGTTCGCTGGAAAGTGATGAAACACTGCTGGTTCAAAGCGGAAAACCAGTTGGCATCGTGAAGACGCATGCTGATGCGCCACGAGTGATGATCGCAAATTCAAATCTTGTTCCGCACTGGGCGACGCAATCGCACTTCGATGATCTTGCCTCGAGGGGATTGATGATGTTCGGGCAAATGACTGCGGGAAGTTGGATCTATATCGGAACGCAAGGAATTCTTCAGGGAACGTACGAAACATATGCCGAGTGCGCGCGTCAGTTTTTCAAAGGATCACTGCGCGGGACGCTGAATGTCACAGCAGGTTGCGGTGGGATGGGAGGAGCGCAACCGCTTGCGATCACGATGAACGAGGGAACATGTTTGATTGCAGATGTCTGCCACGAGCGACTGACCAAACGCGTTCAGGATCGATATCTCGATGAGATCTATGAAGACCTTGACGCGGGAATCACACGCGCTGTCGAACTTGCACGCGATTGCAAAGCGATCAGCGTCGGCGTGCTAGCGAATGCTGTCGACTTACTTGAGCGATTGAAGAAACGAGGAATCATTCCTCAAACGCTGACGGATCAGACGAGTGCGCATGATCCACTTGAAGGGTATTACCCAGATGGAATCACCCGTGAAGATGCAGACGCTCTGCGAAGTGAAGATCCTGCTGCGTACACCAAGCGATCGATGGCAGCGATGGATCATCATGTTCGATTGATGGTTGAATTTCAGAACAAAGGGTCGAAGGTTTTCGATTATGGAAACAACATTCGCCAACGAGCGCTTGACAACGGATATGCGGATGCGTTTTCATTTCCAGGATTTGTTCCTGCGTATATTCGCCCACAATTCTGCGTAGGAAGAGGGCCATTTCGGTGGGTTGCCCTTTCGGGAGATCCTGCGGATATTCGCGCCACAGACGAGGCGATCTTGTCTCTCTTTCCAAATGACAAACCGCTGCACAGATGGATTCGCGCCGCGCAAGAACGCGTCGCATTCCAAGGACTTCCCGCGCGTATTTGTTGGCTTGGACTTGGCGAGAGGAATCGAGCAGGATTGCGATTCAACGAAATGGTTGCTAGCGGAGAAGTGAAAGCGCCGATCGTGATCGGTCGAGATCATCTCGACTGCGGATCCGTGGCAAGCCCAAATCGAGAAACCGAAGGAATGCTCGATGGAACTGATGCTGTCAGCGATTGGGCATTGCTCAACTTTGCAGTCAATATCGCCAGCGGTGCATCGTGGACAAGTTTTCACCACGGCGGCGGAGTCGGCATCGGTTTCAGTCAGCACGCTGGTCAAGTGACTGTTGCTGACGGCACTCCAGAAGCAGCGAAACGATTGGAGCGAGTGTTGACGAATGACCCAATGATGGGCGTCTTCCGACATGCCGATGCGGGTTATGACATCGCCCAACAATGTGCAGATCGTCTGCATGTTCCGATTCCAATTCGAAATTGGTGAAGCCAACGCATCACGCCGGCGTATCACGCAGTCGTAGCGCGACGAAGTCGATCGTGAATTGCTGACCAAAGACCGTGCTGATGAGGCGGACGTTCAATGACAATTCGATCGCATCCAGATTCGTCTGCGCGTCGAAGCGAGTCATAGATTGCCGCCGCATAACCCGCCGAATCTTGCGGCATATTCAGTCGAAAATATTGCTCTGGGAAAATTGATCCTTCGAAACAAATCACAGCGACTCGACCCGCAACGGCCAAGTCCTGCGCAAGCAATTCATGATTGACGATCGTCGCAGGAAGCGTTGGCGCATAATGCCTGATTGAACTTCCAGGACTTGCGCTCTGCTCGACTGGCATATCCACTTCGATTGGACCGAGCAATTCTGACAGTCGTTCGATGGTCACTGCGCCAAGTCTTCGCACAACTGGCTTGGACTCCGAAAGATCAATCACAGTTGATTCGATTCCAAGAGTGCATGGACCGCCATCCAGAATCATCAAGTCTGTTTGGTCGGCATAATCGCGAGCAACATGCTTCGCAGTTGTCGGCGAAACTCCACCGCTTCGATTCGCACTTGGCGCGCTGATTGCACCGCCGCAGGCATAAAGCAAACTGCGCGCAAGAAGATGTCGCGGACTGCGGACGGCGATCGTGTCATATCCACCTGCAGCAATTGCTGGAACTTCTGGTCGCCGAGGCAAGATGATTGTCAGAGGCCCAGGCCAGCACGCGCTGATGAGATTCATTGACCTTCGCGTCCATCCTGTTGAAACACGCCTCGCTGATGCGAGGTCGACCACATGAGCGATCAACGGATTTCCCGTCGGTCGACGCTTCAATTCATAAATCTTTGCGATGGCCTCTGGATTGAATGTGTCTGCTCCGAGGCCATAAACAGTTTCTGTCGCAAATGCGACAACCGATCCTTTGCGTAAATCTGCTGCAGCAAGATCGATATTCACATCAGAATATGGGAGAATTGCAGCCATTCTTTTAGCGATCGCCGCCAAATACTTCGATATCAATCTGATTCATCGTCAGTCCAGTTCCCATTGCATTAAAAAGTCGAGCCATCGCTGTGTTGTAATTGACCATCGACTCGATCTCTGCGAGATACGAAGTGGCAAGTCGATCCTGCGCAACAAATTTGGTTTGAAGAAATTCTGGAGTGAGCGCCGCCAATGTCTGCTCGAGCACGGCAAGAGATCGAACGCTCTCTGCGGCGGCTAAGCGACTGGCACGCGTTTGATCGATCAATTCATAACTTGTTGTTACTCCTCGCAGCGATGTCTTGACGGCAAAGACTGCATTCTCGATTGCACTTTGATAGGAAATCACCGCCGCGGATCGTTGCAATCTTGCCTGACGATATTGCGCTTCTGCTGCACGGTTTCCGATGGGTTGACTGAACGCCAACTTCGCAAGCCAAGAAACATAATTCGCATCAGCAACTTCAGTGAAAGCACCAGTCATAGATCCATCGGCGCCGCCTTCGGTGTCCTGCCCAGCAAGCGAGACACCTGCGATCAAACCAAGTTGCGGCAATCGCCCATTGTCTGCAACAAGCATTCCGATCGCCGCATCATCAATCCTCAACACCGCAGTTGCAATCGATGGATTTTGCTCGACCGCCGTCACAATCGCGTCACGCAAGTTGTATTTGATCGGTTGCTGACAAAGAAGATCGATTGGAACCATCAGGGAATCAGTGCCAACCGAAACAGCCGGATCGTTCATCAGAAGTTTCAGCCGATCACTTTCATCGCGGGATTTCAGCCACGCTCGAATCAGATTCGCCTTGCGCTGTTCGACGATTGCCACGGCCAAGGCATAATCAGCGACTGTCGCGTCGAAGTTGAGTCGCTTTTTCAGCACATCACGAACTTCCGATCCAACTTTCAATAGCCACGCTGCAGCGACAACTTGCTGACGAGCATATAAAACCGTCCAGTACTGAATCTCGGTCTGTTCGACAACATTCAAGAGCGTTTGGCGAAGATTGACCACCGACGCCCGATCTCGATTTCGGGCGAGACGGATCTGAGCCTCATTGACATCACTGCCGAAACCCTGCAGCAGCGGTTGGCTCAAATTGAAATTGACGGAGTTGGTCCAATAGCTTGAAGGGTCATAAATGCTCGCACTCTGCTGAGTGTTAATCATGTTGACGCTCGCCGCGACCGTTCCTCCAGAAATGAGCCGCTTCTGAATCCCAGTCGAAAGCGAAGTCTGGCTGTTTTCAGGGGCGAAGGCGTCATTCAAGCCACCAATATTGATCGGCGGCGGCGGCACGTTGGTCGTCTGATAGCCGGATCCAGCGAGAAGGACCGCGTCGAATGCCGCTTCGGCCTTGACCACATCGGTCTCGGCGATGGACTGTTGGATGCGAGAACCTTGAACGGACAAGTTGTTTCGCACTGCCGCGGCGATTGCGGACTTCAGGCTCAATTGAACTTCTGGATCGGTCGCTCCAGTGGTATCTGGGCCTAAATCAAGCCCTAAACCGCCATTTACCCCCTGCGGACCAATGGCGTCTAACTCTGGAATTCTCCCCGCGAGAGTCTCGAAGACCGAATTTGGAGTGCTCTGAACTGTTCGAAGTACTTGCGGAGTTCCTTGCGGAATCGGCGACGCTCCTTGACGCGCAATCGCGGCATCGATCGCTTCTCTGAGCTGCGTTTCCCCGTCATCTTGGGACATCGGAGACTGACACGAAGTGAGTGCAAGGACAACGACTCCCGCTCCAAAATAAATTTTCAAATTCGTCTTTAGCACTGGACCAATAATACTCGATATAGACATTATGGACAGAGCAAGGATAGCCGGTCCCCTGGTTGCGTTCGCCTTTTTTGCAGCATTTGCAACACATATTGAAAGTGTGCATGCGCAACAAGGTGCATCGTCGCCCGCGGAATCACAATCTTCGACATACTTCGCAACAGTGACGGCTGACAACGTCTATGTTCGCTCGGGACCAAGCGTCCAGAGTTCTTATCCATTTGGAAAGATGGATCGCGGCGAAGTCGTTCGCGTCGTCGAAGAAAACTTCGGCTGGGCGCGCGTGCAAACCGCGGGTCGCGCATTCGCTGACATGAACGGATTCATTCCAGTTGATGATCGGGCTCAACTTTCTGTTGATGGCGCGACGATCACTGCGAATGCCATAACGGAATTGCGCGCTCCAAATATCAGCGCGGACTCAACTCCAGATAGTTCTTGGAAGCAAATTGGTCGCATCGAAGCAGGCGCAACGCTTGCGGTGATCACTCGCATCGATGCTGAACGTGGATCCGTATGGAGCGTTCGACTTCCTGAAATGGGCGAAGGATGGATCAATTCAAATTTCTTGCGCCGTTCCACTGCTGCGGAAGCTGTCGCTTTTGACAAGGCTGTTGTGAACGAAGAAATTGCAACAATTGCTGCAGAGGGAGCAATGATTGCAGTTTCGAGCGAACCAGCTGAGCCAGGCGCTGTGATTGCTGAAATCGTCGAAGTCGAAATGAAACCAGCAAAGCCAACGAAAACTCCCGAGCAAATCGCAACTGAATTGCGCAGAGCAACATTTGCAGATCTCGAAGTTGCTTGGCTGAAAATAAAGGGCCAGCCAACTGCCGAGGCAGAAGTCGGCGCGCTCTATGCGCGGTACGTGGTCTTTGCAGCAGAGTGTGCAAACGATCCATCTTTTCAAGCCCGCGCAGCATCGCGAATCGCTCAACTTGAAGTTCAACAAGAAGTGCAAAACAAGATTTTCGAATTGCAAGCGACCAAGGCTCGCCTCACTGGTGAATGCGAACAGATCAATGGCGTTGCCGTCGCAATCGAAGCGCGCAGCGAATACACGGCCGTTGGCGTTCTCAACGCATCGCTCGTCTATGACGGCGTTGCATTGCCGCTGCTCTTCCGTTTGCAAGATCCTTCAACGGGACAGACAGTGTCTTATGTTGTTCCAGGGGATGGATTCCAACTCTCCACAATGTTGGGGACTCTCATTGGAGTCAAGGGCGAAAAGTCATATGACGATTCGCTCAAATTGGACACGATTACTCCAAAGACAATTGACTATTTGACCCCCCGCTCCGGCGGTTGATTCGATACAACTCTTTCGACTCGTGACGGTTCTTCGCTTCGCGCGAGGAACCGTTTTTTTATTGTGCAAACACAAAGCACAGGATGCTGCGGAGTGGTGGACCTCCCCGGATTTGGGAATCGAAGACAGATAAAGAATCATCAATACGAGATTTGTGGCATCCGCACGCGGATTTTACTTGGCGCTTGGACGCACGCGCACCGCTCGATTGATTTGATAATGAACCAGACGAGCTTGATCGATCCCCATCTATAGACTCAGAACAATGAAACATTTTTTATCCAGTCTTGTGAACGCGGGCGTGGTCACCATCTTTACAAGTGGCGTTATGACGATCTTAAACTCCGATCATTTCGCATTCACAACATGGCTTCGAAATTGGTGCATAAGTTGGAGCATTGTGTTCGTCTATGTGTTTCTATTCGCGGGTCGTGTTTCTAAAAAAATACATGGGCTTTGAATGCGCGCGGGTGCCCCAAAGTGCGAGCAACACTTTACAACCCCCCGAACGTGCGGTTGCAGCGCGAAGGCCGGCGAAATCTTTTTGACCTTCTACGAATACTTAAGCGCACAGCAACTTCTCACACGGCAGGATTCTTCGGCGAATGGAACACGATCAGTCGTCGTTCCAGCTCTCGTCGGAGGCGCTTCCCATCAAAGTATGCGAGCAATCGATGCCATCGAACGGGCTTCAACGCAGTTGCCTTTGAATATGCGACGACATTCTCGATGCACTCTGACAAGTCAAGTTTGGATACAGAGTGGAGAAACGATCTGAGCACCAAGTACTCCTTCAGCGATTGGTGCTCGCCAGATTTGAACAAGCCATGCTTGGCAGCGAGCGCATTCAGCGCACGTATGTACCCGGCCCCGCTTCTCGAGAAAGAATCTGAACTTTGATGTTTGATCACGTCAGCGGAATTTCGCAGCACGATCCGCAAATTCGCACTCAACGCCGAAAGCAAGAAATCTCGGTCTTGATGACGTGTGATCTCCTCGTCGAGCAGCCCCATCTGCTCGATCACCGTTCGGCGTACGGTGATCGCCGAAAATGTGAGAGGCAATGCGTGATAGATCAGTGCCTCACGAATTGCGTGATTTGGCAACTCGAACTCTTTGAACTGAAACCCTCGCTGGATCCCATTCAACTCCGTTATGAAACTGTCCACCAAGACGTCGACATCGCCCCGTGACTGAAAGTACTGAATCACTCCCGAGAGTCTCGAGCGCAGGACCTCGTCGTCCGAATCCAGAAACACGACAAGGTCGCCACTCGACGCACGAATGGCTTCATTGCGCGCAAAGTTTCCATTGGTCTTGCGTGCCAACTTCACAAGAATCAGATTGGGAATTTTGAGTGCTTCCACCGTCTTGACGGTCTGATCCTCCGATGCATCATCAACAACAATAATCTCAACATCCATCTGATCCGATTCACGCAATGAGTTCAAAGTCCTCGCGATGGACCGTTCTCGGTTGTAGGTCGGGATGATGACGCTGATTTTCATATGAATGCAGTTCCCAGAACCTCATCCAGTATTGCTTGGAGAACGCGGGACGCGCGAAATCGGAGACAGACCTGACTTCTTCCAGAACTTGCCCTGCGCACGACTCGCGGCAGCAAAGAATCCGAGAGCTCCGTCCAAAAATCCTAAACGAAAGATGTAGTAATTCAAAAACGTCATCAAGGCTGAGAAGAGTGGCAGGCTGATCCGCGGCACCCCACCAACACGGGCGGTCGACCCGAGTCCCAGCAGCACATATCGCATTTGCTTCTCAAGTACATCTTGAACGGATGCTCTCGCGTCGTGCACAAGCGGTTCAGAAATCCTCTCAATCGGACCATCCACCGAGAGTTTTTCATGCACTCGATCGGGCGTGAATCGGCAACTCGCTTTCATCGCAAGGCGAACCACGTCGTCGTCACCCCATCCGCCGTGCCTGAGTTCCTGACCCAAGAAGAGATTGATCCTTCGAACGCTGTATCCGCGAGCACCGTCAGTCCGATTCGATGAAACGATCAACTCGATGCGCTCCCGCAATTCTCGGCTGACCACTTCATCTGCATCAATCGACAATATCCAACGCGCTGAAGCGAGATCGAGCGCCCTCTGTTTTTGCGCTCCAAATCCAGGCCAATCCTTGGTCACCACGACGGTGCAGCCATACTGCGTCGCCAACTCGACCGTTCCATCGGTGCTGCCGCTGTCGACAACGATTATTTCGCGGCAGAATGCCACGCTCTTGAGACAGTGCTCGAGTTGATGCGCCTCATTCTTGGTGATGATGATGGCGGAACAATCAGTTGCCATTGGGAAACCCTTCAGGGCCAAGCCGCACTGTGTTGTGATGCGAACACTCGAGTATTCGTCGCTTCATGAACTCGGTCTCCGAAACTTGTTTCGTCTCGGCAGCAAATTCAGCCAGTACTTTCGAGTGAACTCGATTCGCGCTCGCCGTATCCGTATTTTTTCATCCCCTCGCCTGCAATCTCCCAGAATTGATCCTTCCACATGGTTGGCCACTCGGGATACTTCGGGAAAAAATCGAGCTTGTTCAGATTCACCCTGACGTTCAACTGCGCCTCGACAGCTTTTCGGTCATATTCGATTCCTTCAAATTTATCGAGGATCGCGAAGCATCCCTTCTTTTCTCCTCTGAAAATTTCCTCGAACCTCAGGATCATGTCGGGAGAGTTGCGCTCGGCCGTTTCGTTCACCGTCTTCCAATACCAAGCGAGTTTCTGAACTGGATTCCATTGCGGCCACAACGCTTGTGCGGGATCTCCAGGCACGTTATAAGGTGTAATGTGATCGTTCGTAATGTAACGAAATCGGTTGAGCCAAGAAGTCACCACTTCGCGACCGTCACGGACGATGTGAAAAACAAGCGCGCCCGGGAAAGCCCTTCGAACAACTGGGATCGATGAAGAGAGGTGGTAGTTCGTCTCGACGTACCACAGGCATTTCTGTTTGCTGTGGCGCCAAATCCGAGGCAACCTGAAATACTGAACGTCGTAGAGCGTCGGGGGCGAGGAAATCAATCGCATTGCACGCCGGCGAAAGGCGGGTTTTGGCTCGTGCAGACTCCAACTATTTTTGATGAAGTCATTAAATAGCACAGTAAAAAAATCGGTCCCCGTCCTGCCAGTCGATGTAAAAAAGGCTGTTTTCAAGTTACAGTCGATTCTTTTTTTAACCATTTTCTGGACATTTGCATCTTTGCATTATATCAATTTTCGATTCGTTTTCGGAAACCATATGCAGAAAGATTCTTTTCTCGTCAATCGATCCTCCATGCTTATATTGATACGACTTCGCCTTTCAATTGTCACCAATGAACTACTTTGCCCGCCGCTCATGCGCCTTGGAATCATTCGAAGCGGCGAAGCGCGCGCATAAAATCTGTTGTGAATACATTATTTTTTAGCCGCACGCAGCGCGGCAGCCGCGTCAATTTTAGAAAGCGCGTCGCCCACACGATTCATATCCAGTGCAATGTCGCGCATTGTGGGGGGATCTAATTTGCCGACGAACTTTTGCATGCGCAGGTGCTGTGGAATTCTTTGCGACTGTTCGAGCTCTGCTTGCGCGTCCTTGTTTTCCCGCTCCTTCTCATCTTGTTTTGATTTCTTTTCCCAAGCGGCGATGATTTCTTTCACGCTTTCAGGCGCCAGCAGATCATTCATGCTCACCAATGTTCCGTCAGCACTTTCGGAGGGTTTGTCGTTGGAGCGATACACAATGTCCACTGCAAGCAGCCACGGCGCAGATTTCTGAGCAAGCGCCTTGGTGAGTGCTTCTGTGACATCGTCGTTCCGGTCAAAGTACCACTGCAGGACTGTCGCCAACTCCGCACGCGTTTTCTTTTGCGCCGCGCGAAATCCAAACGCATCATCGCGCCCAATTGTGGCAATGGCAACATCAAGTTTGCCACGCAACTCATCAGTCACACCGCTGCGAATTGCAAAATGTCCAACCGCGACTGCAATTTCCTCCGCAATACTTTGGCTGCCCAGCGCATGCGTGAATGTTGGGTTGCTGGTCAGCGCGTTGCTTGCTGCGATCGCCATGCAAATGAATCCAAGTGATTGCTCGGCGTCCAACTTGGGCAACATACTTTTTGCCAGCGCCATACGCGCCGCGCCGCGCAATCCTCCTACCAACGCCAGGTCCAAAGGCACCTTTGCCTTCGAAAGCTTTTCAAACGAAACCACTTTGCTTTCGCACGCCATGGCGCGGCGCATGCATTCGAATACGGTTGTGTCGCACGCATCAAGCGTTGTAATGGCGGTGGCCAAAAGCGTCGAACCGTCGGTCACAGAACTGAATCGCAACAATTCAATGGCAGCTTGTTGTTCATCATTTAATGCGCGCGCGGCGGCTGCGGCGCGGCTCCACCAAATTGCGGGCACGCCAATCGCGCCTGCGTTTAATTTTCCAGATGCAATTCCTTGCAACGCCGTCATCAGCGCATCGGTCTTCGCATGCTGATCAAAAAACTTATTGAGTATGCGTTCAGTGCCAGGCATGATCGCCCCCTGCAGAAGCGCTTGAGAATTTTTAGGAAGCGTCTCCACTGTTGCAAGCGACGCATGCAATCGTTCCATTGCCGCTTCCTTACTCGGTTCTAAAAAGCAAGCCGCCGCTTCTTGATACAGCCCAGCAAGTGGAAGTACAGCTTTTTGAACCTCTTCGGTGTCAAGTTTTTGCAAAGCATTATTCTCGGTTTGTTCACCTGAAAGGTCTGAAAGTTGCTTGCCATCCATCTTGGAACTGATCAGCATCTTGTATTCATGATTGAGGCCATTGGAATATCCGTGCGGGTCTGTGCCGCGCAGTGGCTCCATGGTCTGCAAAAGTTTTGCTGCTTTCTCTGGAGTGAGCGATCCTTCCTCCACCAATTGTTGAGCGCTTGACATCGCCAAGTCACCAACTGATGCAGAAACAAGTGCTGAAACAAGCGCTGGTGATTGTGAAATTTGTATAGACAAATTACTCGCGGCTCCAGCCGTATCGAGGTAGGTGTCCCAATCACCGTCTGCCAGCGCAAGATTGGCCCGCGCTCCCAGAATTCGAGCCGCCTGGCGCATGTTCGAAAGTTCTGGAAGTGGCATTTCAAATCCTTGCGAATAATCATGTTCAAAGTCGCACTTGCGCAACTTGCTCGTGGACACAACATCATCAAGAACAGATCCCAACTTGGACATGGCAATTCGTCCGCGTTCAATTTCTTTTGGGGTGGGTTGGGGATTTCCCCTGGCGATATCGGAAATCGCATTCCAATCTTCATTCGTTAAACCAGAATCTATTTTCTCTTGACGAATGTGCGGAAAAATGTTTTGCCACAAAGTCGCCGCGTTGTCATCAGCGTCGCGAGTTGATGCGAGCGGTTTGTCGGTCGCCGCCACACCTGCTTGCGCTTGCACTTGCAATTGCGCATTCGCCAAAGAATTGGATTCGATGGCGGAAGAGAACGCTGCTGCATCGCAGCGCTTCAGAAACTCCTCACACATCGTTTGCCGATCCTTGAGGAGCGGCACTAAATTTGTAACGAGGTCCTGCGGTCTTGCCCACCCCACACCCGATGCGACTTCGTGATCCCATGCGATGCACGCTGCTTCGAGTCGAAGCGAGATGTCGTCATAGGTCTGATCGAACGTCGCTCGCAAGGCGATCATCGATGTCCTTGAATCGGCCGAGAGCGTCGCGCGCTTCAAAAAATTCTGACTCGATTGCTCAACTCGACCATGCGACTCGTCGGGATAAAGTTCTGGGAACAGACGCGCATTCACCACAGTACGAACCTCCCGAGCGACGTCCGGTGAGACGAGCGTCAGCAATTCGATGTTGACGCTCAAATGGAGTTCTCGAATGCGCTTCGTCAACGCGGCCGATCGAGCCCAGATTTGCTTTGAGTCGAATTGTGGATCCTCGTATCCATTACGCGCTGCAGCGGAGAACCCCGATTGAATCTTCCGCCCAGCATCGAGTTGGGATGTGCTCCATTGATCGAGCAATGCAGTGAGCGATTGTTCGTACTCCCAGAGCCGTTCACTGACAGCGAGCCGCGGCGAAACATCCACCCCCTGCAGCACCAGTGGTTCCCACACTTCTCGAAGTTCCAACAGGATCCACCGATCCGTCGAAACAACACTTCGCGACTTTCGCCGTGAAGCGAAACCACGCAGCACATGCAGCCCCTTGATCTGGTCCGGCAGCAAGAGAGGTTCAAGCGAATCAATAAATTTCAATTCGAGTTCTGCCGAGGAGTTCATCAGTTGCGTGGACGAGCGAGAAACATCCATCCAAGCAGTGTTGAACTCGCTCGATGTCATTCC
>CAMAXY010000046.1 GCA_945862215.1 Singulisphaera sp. GP187
GACAGCGACGGCACTGCGGATTGCAACGATGGTTGCCCAGCAGATGCATACAAGACTGCGCCTGGCATTTGTGGCTGCGGTGTTGCTGACACGGATACTGACAGCGACGGCACTGCAGACTGCAACGATGGTTGCCCAGCGGATGCGAACAAGACTGCTCCTGGCATTTGTGGTTGCGGTGTTGCTGACACGGATACTGACAGCGACGGAACTGCGGATTGCAACGATGGTTGCCCAGCAGATGCATACAAGACTGCGCCTGGCATTTGTGGCTGCGGTGTTGCAGATACGGACACTGACAGTGATGGCACTGCAGACTGCAACGATGGTTGCCCAGCAGATGCGAACAAGACCGCACCAGGCATTTGTGGTTGCGGTGTAGCTGACACGGACACTGACAGCGACGGCACTGCGGATTGCAACGATGGTTGCCCAGCAGATGCATACAAGACTGCGCCTGGCATTTGTGGTTGCGGCGTTGCTGACACGGACACTGACAGCGATGGCACTGCAGACTGCAACGATGGTTGCCCAGCAGATGCGAACAAGACTGCGCCTGGCATTTGTGGTTGCGGTGTTGCAGATACGGACACTGACAGCGACGGCACTGCAGACTGCAACGATGGTTGCCCAGCAGATGCAAACAAGATCGCTCCTGGCATTTGTGGTTGCGGTGTTGCTGACACGGATACTGACAGCGACGGCACAGCTGATTGCAACGATGGTTGCCCAGCGGATGCGAACAAAACTGCTCCAGGCATTTGTGGTTGCGGTGTTGCTGACACCGACACTGACAGCGATGGCACTGCGGATTGCAACGATGGTTGCCCAGCAGATGCATACAAGACTGCTCCTGGCATTTGTGGCTGCGGTGTTGCTGACACGGATACTGACAGCGACGGCACAGCTGATTGCAACGATGGTTGCCCAGCGGATGCGAACAAAACTGCTCCAGGTATTTGTGGTTGTGGTGTCGCGGATACCGACACTGACAGCGACGGAACAGCTGATTGCAACGATGGTTGCCCAGCGGATGCGAACAAGACTGCTCCAGGCATTTGTGGTTGCGGTGTTGCTGACACGGATACTGACAGCGATGGCACTGCGGATTGCAACGATGGTTGCCCAGCAGATGCATACAAGACTGCTCCTGGCATTTGTGGTTGCGGTGTTGCTGACACCGACACTGACAGTGACGGCACTGCAGACTGCAACGATGGTTGCCCAGCGGATGCGAACAAGATTGCTCCTGGTATTTGTGGCTGCGGTGTTGCTGACACGGACACTGACAGCGACGGCACTGCAGACTGCAACGATGGTTGCCCAGCAGATGCGAACAAGATTGCTCCTGGTATTTGTGGCTGCGGTGTTGCCGACACGGACACCGACAGCGACGGCACTGCAGACTGCAACGATGGTTGCCCAGCAGATGCGAACAAGATCGCTCCCGGCATTTGTGGTTGCGGTGTTGCTGACACCGACACTGACAGTGACGGCACTGCAGATTGCAACGATGGTTGCCCAGCGGATGCGAACAAGACTGCACCAGGTATTTGTGGTTGCGGCGTAGCGGATACCGACACTGACAGTGACGGCACTGCAGATTGCAACGACAACTGCGTCCTCATAGCAAATCCAGGGCAAGAAGATTGCAATGGCAATGACATTGGTGACACATGCGATATCGCATCTGGTCAAGCTCTCGATTGCAATGCCAACAACATTCCAGATTCTTGCGATATCGCCTCAGGCTCAAGTGCCGACGGCGACAACGATGGAATTCCTGACGTATGTGAGCCAACCCCAGCTATTCAATTGGTTGTTGTCGGGTCGCCAGCATGTGTAACAGCTCCTGGATCAGAAGTCTCATATGAACTGCATGTAGTCAACCCACCATTTGGATTGATTGCTGGCCAGTTCTTTGTTGAGTGGGATACAGCCACGTTCGCGTTGGCGAACGTCTCTGCAGGTGATGCACCGTTTACTTCAATCCCATTCACCTCAGTCAACGCGGGAACAGGACGAGTTTTCTTGATTACTTCGGTCGCAGGCGGAGGCACTGGTACTTCAGAGAGTCGAATTGTTGCACGCCTTCACTTCCAAGCGCTGACTGTGAATTGTTCGCCAACTATTCCGCAGGTTCGCTTCATGGCTGCAAGTCCTCAGATTCTCACGAATGGACAAGGCGGATCGGCAACATTGCCGCTGACCAATCCTATTCCAGTACGAATTGACGGAATTGCTCCTGTGATTACTGGGACACCTGCGAGCATCACTGTTGATGCAGATGCGATCCCTGGTTGTTCGAGTCAGCAAACAGTGATACCGCCAACGGCGAGCGACAACTGTGAAGTTTCTTCGTTCACCTTCTCACGAAGTGACGGACAATCGATCAGTGCGCCGTTCCCATGCGGAACGACGACAATGACTTGGGTTGCAACGGATCCGTGTGGATTCACAGCGACCACATCTTCGTCTGTCACTGTCAATCCATTCCAATCGTTCTTTGTTGAGGTTCAAATGAGTGGAGCGACTGGAAACTTCCAGAGATGTGTCACCTTGAACATGATTGGAGAAACTGCGAATTACACAACTTCAGAAGTCTTCGACTTCGCTTCTGGAATCGCAAGTCGTCCGATCCGAGTACCTGCAGCAAATTATGCTTGTGTGACTGCGGATGATCGCCTCCATAGTCTTTCGCGACCAGCGCAAATTCAGTCAGGCGTTCAGTACTTCGCATCCTTTGTGGGCGCAAATGCGCTGATTCTTGGCGATCTAACGAATGACAATGTCATTGACGTCGTTGATTATGGAGTTATGGTTGTGCGAATTGGTCAGGGTGCACCTGTCAATACAAATTGCGAGACTCCGACATTCCACGCAGATCTCAATGCGGATGGATCTGTGACCTCCGTTGATGGCCAGTTGCTGCTTGATGGGATGTTGATGAATGGCGTGAGCTGTGCGAGCGGAGTTGCTGGTGATGGCGACATTGCTCGCCAGTCCATCTCTGTCAAGGAACTGACAGAAATGGGACTTGCAAATGCAGAGTTGTGCGATATTGACCACAATGGAATTGTGGATCTCTTCGATATGTTGTTGTGGCAGGAGAAGAATTCGAAGAACTGATTTAGACAGAAGCGAAACAGTAAACACCAAGGGTCGGGCTCTCGCGAGTCCGACCCTTTTTTATTTCGCCCAGCAAACCGCTTTCACTTCGACAGAAATTGGTGTTGGGAGTCCGACGATCTCGAGCGTCGTGCGTGTCGGGTTTGGATTGCCTGCACCGGCAAAGTATTCCGCATAGATCCGGTTGTATGTTGGGAAGTCGCGCTTCATGTTTGTGAGATAGATCGTGACGTCGACAACGGTCGTCCAGGCAATCCCCGCATCGGCGACGACAAGCCTGACATTTTCAAAGCAGGCGCGGCACTGCACTTCGAAATCAAATGGATCGACGCCTGGAATGATCGCGCTGCCGCGTTGCCGTGGACCGACGCCGCTTAAGAAAACAAAATCGCCCGCACGCTTGGCGTGTGGATATGGTCCAACGGGTTCGGGCGCGCGTGTTGAATGAATGTCTTGGCTCATTTATTTCCCTTTTGATTGCACAACCACAACAGGCTCGGCGAAGAATCGTAGAGCCTCTCGCCCGCCTTCACGGCCGAGTCCACTCGAACGCATACCTCCGATCGGCACGCGCAAGTCGCGCACCATCCATGAATTGATCCACACCGTTCCACAGTCGAGTGCGTTTGCAATGCGAGTGGCGCACGAATCGTCGCTCGTCCACACGCTTGCAGAGAGTCCAAAGCGAGTCCCGTTGGCGATCGCAATCGCTTGAGCCTCGTCATCAAATGGAATGAGCGTCGCAACTGGCCCGAAAATTTCCTCTTGATTCGCACGAGCGCTTGGCGCAAGGCCTTCGATGAGAGTCGGAGGATAAAACGCTCCACTGCGCACACGCTCTGGAAGCAGCGCGCCTTCGACTCGTGCGCCACCGCAAAGAAGGCGGCCTCCATCGCGCACGGCGCTATCGACGGCCGTCGCCACTTTCAGTAAATGTTGCCCCGAGACAAGCGCACCGATCTGCGTTGATGGATCAAGTGGATCGCCCACTTGTATCTTCTTCGTGTGCTCGACAAGCGCAGGTACGAATGCATCCCACGCTTCGCGCGCCACAAGGATGCGCGATCCGCAGTGACAAACCTGTCCTTGATTCGTGAATGCAGCGCGCGCAACACCTTCGACAGTCGCGCGAAGATTCGATGGAGTTGTTGCGTCGGCAAAGACGATCGATGGATTCTTCCCGCCAAGCTCAAGCGCTGTCCGCTTGAAAGTTGGCGCTGCAGCGCGCGCGATCAACTCTCCAGTTGCCGTACCGCCAGTAAATGTGATGCACGCGACACGCGGATGCGAAACGAGCGCTGCGCCTGAAAGTGGTCCGCGACCATGCACGATGTTGATCACACCCGTTGGAAATCCAGCTTCAACAGAACGTTCTGCAAGCATCCATGCGGTCAGCGGAGTCACTTCGCTTGGTTTGCCAACGACCGTACATCCTGCGGCGAGTGCCGGCGCAATTTTCCAAGTGAAGAGATAGAGCGGCAGATTCCATGGCGAGATGCACGCAGCAACTCCAAGTGCGCGGTGATGGACAACAGATGTTGCGCCGTCATGCAAGAAAGTTTCAAGGTCGTTCGCCAAGATTGCATCTGCAAAGAAGCGAATATTGGAGATCGCTCTTGGTATATCAAGTGACCGTGCAAGGGCGAGAGGCTTTCCTGTGTCGAGCGATTCAATTCGAGCGAATTCGTCAATGTCACGTTCGACAAGATCTGCGAGAGCGTGCAATTTCTCTGCGCGTGCAGATGGTGGAAGTGAACTCCATGCGGGGAATGCAGTCGCGGCAGCATCAACCGCTGCATCGATGTCATGAGCTGTGCTGTCGGGCGCCGTCGCAATCAATGCGCCAGTTGCTGGGTCATAGACAGAAATGATCGCGCCGCCGTGGGCAGGCGCAAAACGTCCATCGATGAGATTCGCAATGACGCGATTGGCGGTGATCGGAGCAGGCATCGTGGTGCAAGGATATGGTCGGTGCTTGCGTGGCGTTAGACTCGACCTTGGGTAATCGCCTCGCTTTAGAAGCAAAGGCAATTTTTAATCAGTATTACGCGCAGATCCATCAAATATGAAATCGAAAGTTCTGATTCTTTTCTTGGTCATCGCTTGCGGAGTTGCGTTGGTTTGGATCAGCACGCCGCCGCGAACTTCCATATTGTCAAAGATAAATTTATTTGGGATCAAGCAAGAAAACCAGACAGAGGTCTTTGTTGCCGCCGATGTTTCACAAGCCGTTGAGCAAGGTGTGAAAGAGACGCTTGCGGCGGCGGTGAAAAGTTGGGGTTCATCCGGCCATCTTGAATTTTGGGTGTTGGGGACAGACCGCGCTGCGGCGATAGAACTCACCGCAGAATTTTGCGCGCGCCGTGTTGCAAGAAGCGATATGACGGAACGAGATTGTTTGGAAGACAGCGAGAATAAAGATCACGGATTTCTGATGTACCAAGCAGTTGGCGCGGCTGCGCTCTCGTCCGGGCAACCGCATATGGATGCAGCAAACAATGGAGGCGCAGAGTGGGGGATTCACACATTGGCATCTTCCTTGCCGCTTGGATTTTCTGGTTTGCTCGGCATTGCTGGCGAGGGCGATCAAATCACCATCCTGCATGAGTATTGGCATTCTGTGCAGCGATCATTCTTGCAGACGCAGGATCAAAGTCGCTGCCAAGAATTGATGGGCCCAACTTGGTTTGTTGAGGGTTCGGCGGTTGCGATGGCAGAAATCACTGCGACGAAACTCTGGGCATCTGGAGAACTTCCAAAGTGGAAAAATTCTCCGCAACCTTGGCCCACTCTTGAAGAACGTATGACAAACAAGATGAAAATTGTGCAGCAGCTGAGAAAGAAATGCCCATCGTTATTGCCAAAGTCATATGGAGGCGAATGCACTCAGTTGGCATATGAAAGTGGAGGATGGGCAATCCTCTATTTGATGCATAAGTTTGGCGAAGATGTTCTGCGTAAAACATTTCATCCAGATGTCGAACAATTGGGATGGGAAGAATGTTTTAAGAAAACATTTGGGCAAAGTTCGGCAGAGTTCACCGTTGAATTTGAAAAGTTTATAGATTTGCCACTGAGCGAACAGATCAAAATACTTCCAACATATTGATCAGCGAATGCTTTCAGTGGGGGAAATCAGTTGGCTCAGCAAATCAAGATCAATGTTTCCACCGCAGAAGATCACTCCAGCGGATCCAAAGTCACTGCGAGTGCGCAGTGGCCCAAGTGCGGCCGCAATGCCAACCGCAGCACTTGGTTCGATCACGAGTTTCATGCGTTCGTACACGAGTCGCAGCGCAGATTTGATTTCAGATTCTGAAACCGTCACGACGGAATCGACCAAGTCGCGCACGACAGGCCAAGTGAGATCCCCGAGTGAGGTTCGTAGTCCATCTGCAATTGTTATTGCGCCAGTGGCTTGTTGTCGAACGCCAAGTCGCTTTGATTCCGCAGCATCGCCGACGGTTTCGGGTTCCGCCCCGATGACGCGAATGCCAGGGTGAATCGCGCGTGCTGCAATTGTTATCCCAGAAATCAATCCGCCTCCGCCAAGTGGAACAATGATCGCATCTAAATTTTCGCGAGTCGCTTTCTTGACTTGATCGATCAACTCGAGCGCAATTGTTCCTTGCCCTGCGATAACTTTCGGATGGTCGTAAGGAGGAATGAATGCGCCGCCCGTTTGTGCAAGCACTTCTTGTGCAGCAGCAGCTCGTGCTGCGACAGTTGGCTCGCAGAAAATCACGCGGCCGCCGTATCCCTCAACCGCTGCGACTTTCGTTCGCGCGGAATCATGTGGCATAACAACATGAGCCACGATCCCTCGCAACTTCGCAGCGAGCGCGAGCGCTTGCGCATGATTGCCAGAGGAATGAGTCACCACACCATGACGCGCTTCATCGTCCGTCAACGACATGACCGCGTTGCATGCGCCGCGGAACTTGAATGATCCTGTGCGCTGAAAAATCTCACACTTGAAATGCAGTGATCGGTTCGCCAACCCATCAATATGCTTACAAGTCATCACAGGAGTGTGATGCACCCACGGTGCGATTCGCTGTGCGGCAAGTTGCACATCAGAAATGTCCGCTGCAAATGTGGTCATGCGGCAAAGGATAGGGTGGAGTCCGACCGAGGCGTTTGACCTGAGTGCATCAGGGAGTTCATCAATCGGAACCTTCGGAGGCTGCCATTGCAATTTGTTTTGCGCCACTTCCAGTTGATGTCAGCATCAAATATGCGCCACCTATTGCAATCATCCCGGCAATCCACTGCCACCAACGAAAAGTTTCTCCAAATATAAAAAAGCTGGCCGCGCTGACAAGAAATGGCTGAAGTTGCAAGACGCCACTGGTGATCACGATGCCAATTCGAGCGATGCTGATGTAATAAAGAATGTGACCAATCGCGATTCCAACAAATGCGCTGATCGCTAGATACCAAAGAATGTCAGCGGGTAGTTGCGGGACATACGCGCCGTGATCGCGTCCGTAGATCAGCATGAGTGCAATGAGTCCCACAGCTGTCATTTGGCAAATCACCGAAAATGCAATGACTGGGTGGTACTTCCCCATCCAACGACGAACGCTCAGTCCATACATTCCATATCCCAGCGCACTCAGCACTGCGAGTGTTGTTCCTTTGATGTTGAATCCACCAAGCGCGGAGTCGCCACCGAGCAATATCGGGAAGAGGCCCAGCACGAGAATGCATGCACCAAGGAGGTATCGACGACTTGTGATGATCGGTCGTTCGCTTGGAACTAATAAGTATGCACCGATTGCGACCCAGATGAGTTGGGTACGCAGGCCGAATGTGACGAGCCCCGGATTCATTTCGTGAAATGCAGCAGTGAAAGCACATTGCCCACCAATATTCGCGATTGTGGGAATGAGTGCAGCAAGCCAAATTCCCGCGGGAAGTCGTTTGCGCCAGATCGCCCAACCAATTACAGGCATCCAGAAAATTGCGCTTGCACCATATCGCCAACCGTTGTTTGTCCAGAAATCAACGTGATCTGAAAGATGCCGTAAGAAAAGTGGCACCGTCGACCAACTGAGTAGTGTCAGCAGAAGGCATGCGATACCAGTTGAAATCCCGATGCGCTCATGAATTCTGCGAACTCCAGCGATCACGTTCGCATCTTCCACGCAAGAAAAACGAATGCGATGAAGAGTGGTATTGCGATTGCTGTAATCGTGAGCACGCGATCTTGTTTGCGTGAACGCGAAAGTGCGTCGGCATAAGGAATCGTGCTGAAGCTGACCATGTCATATCGCGGCGTATAAAATCGCGGTACGACACCGTGCAGAAAGTGCTCGAACTTTTTTCGCATACGAAAAGCGCGCGATGCAGTCTTGTCGCGCATCTCCACGAAATTCGTCAACGCCATTTCGGCGATTGCGTCGGCATTGCGCTTGCGATCTTGTTCATATGCGGCAAGTGCGCGCGGAATGTCATCTGAGTGCGCAGCAAGTGCGTCGGTCAGCGATTCGCAATCTTCGAAACTCGCATTCGCGCCTTGACCAAAGAACGGAACGATTGCATGGGCGGCGTCTCCAAGCAAAACTGCTCGACCGCGCATAGACCAAGGCCAGCAGCGAATTGTCAGCATTGCGCCGACTGGGTTGGTTGCGAAATCGTGATCGAACGTCGGCATCATCGCAAGTGCGTCTGGATATTCGCGCTGGAAATGTTCTCGAGCAATGACTGAGTCGCGGATCGAATCGAATCCGTTTGGATTGGTGCCAGTCGATTTATTCGGCCAAAAAAGTGTGCACGTGAATGAGCCGTCAGGATTGGGAAGCGCAATCATCATCGATGCGCCACGCGGCCAGATATGCAGGGCTTTCGGTTCCATCGCAAACGGCGCATGCTTGCCAGAAGTGACCGCAGGAATACACATCTCCTTATAGCCGTGACTGAGCCACGATTGGTCATAATCGAAGCCTTCATTTTTCTGCATGATTCCCCGCAGCGCGCTGTAGGCACCATCGGCACCCACGATCAGGTCGGCAGTGACTGAACTTTGTTGCGAAGTGTTGTCGTCGATGAACGAAACGCTGCCGAGTGCTGCGTCGAGATGCAAACATCTCTGGTGGAAAGTTATAGTCACCCGCGACTCTGCCGCTGCCGCATTCAGTAGCGCCAAGTTGAGTGCACTACGCGAGACGCTTTGGATTGCATGTGTCGGATCACTGCTGTAGTTCTGAAATGCCAGAGCGCCAGCGCGAGAATGGATCATTCGTCCAGGCATGCGGATTGCATCCCTGAGAATCGTCTCTTCAAGTCCAGCGCGGCGCAATGCCTTCAGTCCACGCGCGCTGATTGCAAGATTGATCGATCGTCCAGCGACTTGTCCGCGGTCACGTGGGTCGCCGCGGCGTTCGCGAAGATCAACATTCCACCCCGCACGAGCGAGATAGACCGCAAGCAAGCATCCTGCAAGTCCTGCGCCGACGATGATCACACGTTTAGACATTAGCGTGAGTGTAGGACGCGATGCAGATCCGCTCATTCAGCTGAGCGCTTCAATCAGGCGCCAGCAATCGATGAAGCGGGTATAGAGCGGGGCAGGTGCAACGCGAATCACACTTGGATGGCGGAAATCGCAGACGATTCCGCGAGGAAGCAGCGAATCGAATAGCTTTCGTGCGGCGACTGGGTCGCGATTGATGCAGAGCGATAATTGACAGCCTCGCTCGCTGGTGGAACTTGGTGTGATGACGCGAATGTGTTCCGTATCGCGCGTGCGCAGCGAGAGTTCGATGAACCCAGTCATTGCTCGAGCCTTCGCAATCAGTCGTGGCATCTTCGCTTGGTGAAATTGGTCAAAGCTTGCCAACAGTGGAGTGAGTGAAAGAATTGGCGGATTTGAAACTTGCCACGCATCTGCGCCTGGACCTGGATCGAAGTTCGGTCCCATCTGAAATCGAGTTGCAGGATTTGTTCCCCACCAACCTTCAAGCCGTGGCGGTGGATTTTTGTGATGACGTTCGTGGATGAATGCGCCAGCGACCGCGCCAGGTCCACCATTGAGATATTTGTACGAGCACCAACATGCAAAGTCAGCACTCCAGTCGTGCAGCGAAAGGGCGACATTGCCAATGGCGTGGGCAAGATCCCATCCGCACTTCGCACCGACGGCGTGCGCTGCGCGCGTGATACGAGCCATATCCAGCACTTGCCCTGTGTAGTACTGAACGCCTCCCAATATCACGAGCGCGAGTTCGTTTCCGACCCGCTGGATCGTTGCCTCGATGTCTTCGTGACGCAGGCACTCTTCGCCGTCACGAGGTGCAACTTCGATCACATCGACGCTTGGATCGCCGCCGACCGCACGCACAAACGAGTGCACAGCAAATCGGTCGCTTGGAAATGCCCCACGTTCCATCACGATTCGTCGGCGCGATCCATTGGCCGAATCTTGCGGGCGATAAAAACTCATCAAGAGAAAATGCAGATTGACTGTCAGCGAATTCATCGCGATCACTTCGTGTGTCCGCGCGCCCGTCAATTCCGCGAGATGTTCCCGAAAAAACTCATGATATTTGATCCACGGACGACGGCCGTGTATATGAGCCTCCGCGCCCATCGTCGACCAGTCGTTGAGTTCTTCGTTCACACGGTCACGCGTTGCGCGCGCCATCAAGCCAAGCGAATTCCCTACGAGATATGCGAGCGGTTCGCCTTTTGCATCGCAGGGAATCTCAAACGCTTCTCGAAAAGATGCAAGCGGATCGTGCGCATCGCACCACAGCGCAAACTCGCGTGTGGGTTTGATATCGGAAGCCGCAAGATCAAATATTGTTTCAGGAGCAGTGTGCGTCATGTGGTGGTGATTCCAAAAATTTATTCTGAAAACTTCAATGCAAGAAATTCAATTGCTGTCCCTGCGAGCATTCGCGCACGCTGCGCGTCGGTGATCCAATCTGCTGCACGCAGTAATTTTCCAGGTGGGATTTCGCCGAGGGGGAATGGGTAGTCCGATCCCATCGCGATGCGCTCTGCGCCAACAGTTCGAACAAGAAATCGTAGCGCTTCGTCGTCGTGCACAATACTGTCGAAAAAGAGTCGCTTGATGTGATCGCGTGGTGGCGTCTTTGAATGCGTTGCGCACAAATCTTGTCGTGCCTCGAATCCGTGTTCGATCCGCCCAAGCGTGTACGGGAACGATCCACCGCCATGTGCAAAGCAAATCCGAAGTGTGGGATGTCGGTCAAGCACGCCGCCGAATGCAAGTGCGCAAATCGCACGCGAAGTTTCTGCCGGCATTCCAACCAGCCATGGCATCCAGAAGCGCGGGATTTCTTTTCGACCAAGGACATCCCACGGATGAACGAAAATCGCCGCTCCAAGTTCTTCAGCTGCTGCGAAAAAATCCGCAAACGCAGCGTTGTCTAGATCCACGCCATTCACGTTGGTTCCGATTTGCACTCCAGGAAATCCAAGTTGCTTCACGCAGCGCTCCAACTCGCGCGTGGCAAGCGCAGCATCTTGCATTGGGACAGTCCCCAGCGCAATGAATCGATCGGGCATCGCACGCACAACTTCCGCAAAGTGATCGTTGAGCAACTGCGATAAGTCGTGCACATTTGCTGCCTTTGCGCCATACGAAAACATCACAGGCACAGTGGAAAGCACTTGCATGTCAACGCGAGCGGCATCACATTCCAAAGCGCGCCGTGAAGGATCCCAGCAATTTGATTCGATTTCGCGAAAAAGTTCGCCATCAATCATCATGCGTGCTTTGCAGTGAGCACAGTGATCCAGAGAAACCCAACCACCACAACCATACCGCTCGCGCAGATCAGGCCAGCGCTCTGGAAGCATGTGCGTGTGAAGGTCGATAGTGCGCGGGGACCGCATTATGAGAGTTTAGCGATTCGTTCATTCGAAATTTTCTTCGCCGTGGCGCTTGCGCCGAAGAAAGCAAAGTTAATTTTCTATTTACGCAGTTCGCGGCGCAGGCTTTGGAACACGAGTCCCACACGATGGACACGTGCAGAGTTTCGGGTCGGCCCAGAATGATTCCATCGCATCGCGGAATTGCTTGACAATGTCGGAGCAAGCAAATTCTTGGTCGTACACAAGCGCATGGCACTTCTCGCAGTAAAAAATCAAGTGCTCGGTTTCCTCCGGTGGTCGCCGACGTTCGACGACAAGTCCAAGCGTGTTTGGTCCGCGCTGCGGTCTGTGTGGCACTCCGCCGGGAATGAACATTGCTTCGCCTTCACGCAGAGTGATGTCGCGAATTCCGTGTGCATCGCGCACTCGAATGGACACATCGCCTTGCAACTGCATGAAGTATTCCTCAGAATTGGTCATGTGGTAATCGTTGCGCGCATTGGGGCCGGCGATCAACATCACAAAGAAATCCTTGCCGCTGAAAAGATATTTGTTCGACACTGGCGGCACCATCAAGTGGCGATTCGCAGCGGTCCACGCAGACAAATTGATCGCACTTGCGACGCCACCGACGCCGTCCCATCCGGTTGGATCGCCAAGCGAATCAGTGGCAGGAAGTGGAGCGGCAACGACTGCAGTTGGATTGATCGTGCTCATACAAGTAGCGTACCGAATGCGCTCGTTTGGCAAAACAAGCTGACGCGTTCATTTGCGACAAATCTGCGCATATTCTGCGATCATTGTGCTTATGACTCCGATGCAGTGGACCGTCCATCCAGCGCGCGTGCGCCCAGTCGCAGCTCTCTGGGCAGTGGTGGCGATCGCAGTGGTTGCGACATTGATTGCGCAGCTAGCTGGCGATTGGTTCTGGGGCGCGATCAGTGCCGTCGGGCTTTTCATATCGCTGACACGATTCTTTCTTATAACTCGATATCGCATCGACGCCGAAGTTGCAGAAGTGATCTATCCACTTTCAATGAGCCGACTTCGCTGGGATGAAGTTGGATGCATTCGCTGGCAGGACCGCCGTGCGCTCGTGGCGCGATCACTCTCACGCCGTGAGCAGATGCGTGGTTTGGTCTTTGATTTCACGAATCTCTCAGTCGACACGAAGGCTGAACTTCGAGAATTCGTACTTGCGCAGACTTCGCCAGAGGTGTGGCAATGACTGATAAGACGAATTCGTGGAAGCAATTGCGTAGCGCATGGGGCGAAGCGTGGGCAAAGGCATTTCATATCGAGCCACCAGGACCTGCGAAGCCGACTGCTCCCGAAGCAGAACTTGTTGAACGCGTTGCGCAGGAAATCGTGAAGCGAAGAATGGCCCAGCCTGCGCTACTTTTCTTGGAATCGAGCCGACCTCTCTCAGGAGTAGGAGCTGCGGCGATGCATTTTCTTCAGCCATTTGTTGCGGTTGTCATTCATCCAACAACATGGTCGACGCTCGCGACTTTCTTGGAGCGGTCTGGCTCGGTGGAATATCTATGCCTTCGCATTGAAGCGCTCGAAGCGCAGCGCATGTCGAGTGATACTAAGCCGAGCGATACCAAACCGAGCGATATCAAGAAGTGAATCGCTCGATTACTTCGCTAATGCTTGCGTGATTGCGTCTCGAAGGTCTTTTTCTGGATTGCCGCTCACACCAACTTCGGCTTTGGCAATGGTTCCATCCTTATGAATAATGATGAGCGTTGGAATGGCATTGATGCCATATGCCTTTGCAAGTTCATCACCCTTCAACAAGCATCCATATGTGTACTTCTTCGAATCCATATATTTCTTTGCAGCACCATCGCCGCGTTCGAAAGTATTCACTCCCATCACGACAACGCCCTTGTCCTTAAACTCGTCAGCGAGTTTCTGAATCGTCGGCATGACCTGCTTGCATGGGCCGCACCATGTTGCCCAGAAATCAAGCAGCACGACTTTTCCCTTGAGAGATACGAGTGTCACATCCGAACCATCGAGCGCCTTCAATTGAAAGTCTGGAGCTTTGTCGCCAACTTGTATCGCGAGACCACTTCTGCGTGGTTCTGACCGCGTTACGGTCGTGCCTTTGGGCATTGGTTCTCCATCTTTCAACACCATACGGCCTTGTTTCGCATCGTTTTCTTCTTGCTTTGGAATAGCTGCTTTCGCAAATCCCTCGGGGATTTTCTGAGTGAAGAGCGTTGAGTCAATTGGCGCATTCACTTTCACTTTGGAATACAGGGTGGTTGTCGGTGGCGGTCCAACGAGAGTTCCATCGTCCTTGCTCACGGTCTCCGTCAAGCGTCTCGGCATCGAGTCGGTTCGGGCAATCGCAATTGTGGTGACCATACGAATCGACGGTTGAGGATCCGGATTGGCTTCTCCTGCTGGACCTCCTTCCATCAAAATCAGGTTCATCTTTCGTGCGATTCGCACAACATCGCACGGCGTTCCATCGAGGGTCTCCTCAGGATCGAGCGTGATTGAGACAGGTTTCGGGGAATGTTCGTCTTCATCGCTGCTGCGCTTTTGCTCCATGATCCAATGCGGGAATTGTTGGAGGACTTCCGCAAGTATCGGATCAATGGTGTTGCCAAGGTCCAAATATTCCTTCGTGGCGAAGTCAACCACAAGAGTTGTTTCGTCGTTGTTCGTGATCACCCGCGTCGGCTTGCCATCCTTTAAAGCTTCGATACGGAATTTCATCGAGCTTCCGTCCGCAGAATCAAAGGTCATCACAAGATGTGCAGGTCTGTCTAAATAGGCTGGTCGAATTTCATTCGCAGGCAGAGTCATTTTCACTTCTGTGACAGCATCAAATGTAGTGACTTTTTTCGCAGCAGCGATCGATGCGTCATAGATGGCTTTCGCCTTCGGATCAATCGTGTCTGCAGGGGATGCGCCGGAGCAAATGCAACAAAATGCTGCGGCGAGAATGCACGATAGAAATGTTGACTTCATTGTGCTGGAGCGTACCACTGCCAAAGCACCGCGCCCCAGACAGCTGCAGACAGAATGATGGAGAGCATGACCGCTGCGCTTCCCATGTCTTTGGCGCGTTTGGCGAGCGGATGAATTTCCAGCGAAATGTGATCCGTGTTTGCTTCGATTGCAGAGTTGAGGAGTTCGGCAATCAGAATAATCTGGAGTACTGAAAAGAGAAGTGCACGCTGAAGTGGCGGCACCGGAATGAACCATGCGCCGATTGAAAGTGGGATGACAACCATCAACTCCTGACGGAATGCTTGCTCATGTTTCGCAGCAGCGACAAGTCCCTGCCAACTGTGTTTCGATGCTCTGAAGATTCGCGCGAGCCCGCCTTTGGATTTCGGCGCTGGCGCATGAATGTTGGTCGATGGCATGTTGGCAGTGTAATTCCACACTCAGACTCAGCGACAAATTCGCTGTGAGCCTCTACCCTTGACCGTCTTATGCGAATCGTCGCCACTGACTGCGGAAGCACTACAACAAAGGCCATCCTCATCGAGGAAAAAGACGGCGTTTTTCGCCAGACTTTTCGCGGTGAGGCTCCGACGACGGTCGAAGAACCATTCGCTGATGTCACGCTGGGCGTTGCGAATTCCGTGACCGAACTTCAGGAACTTTCTGGATACAAACTTATTGCCGATGATGGCACGATCATCCGTCGCAAGAGCGCGGCGGATGCAGACGGGTGCGATCTTTATATATCAACATCCAGTGCAGGCGGCGGATTGCAAATGATGGTTGCTGGTGTCGTGCGAGAAATGACCGCAGAGAGTGCGAAGCGTGCAGCACTTGGTGCTGGCGCAATCGTGATGGACACGATCGCAAGCAATGACCGTCGCAAGCCGCACGAACAGATTCAGCGCATTCGCGAACTTCGACCAGATATGGTTTTGGTTTCAGGTGGAACAGATGGTGGCGATACAAAGAAAGTCATCGAGATCGCAGAACTCATCGCGCCGGCTCGTCCGCGTCCACGCTTTGGTGGGGAATACAAACTGCCACTCATCTTTGCTGGCAACAAGGAAGCGCGCCAGACAATCGAGCGTGTTTTTTCTGGCGAAGGCTTCGCGCTTTCTGTCGTTGATAATTTGCGGCCGACGCTCGAGCGCGAAAATCTTGGTCCCGCACGCGAGCGAATTCACGATGTCTTTCTCGAACATGTGATGGCCCACGCACCGGGTTATGACAAACTGATGACTTGGGCCAACGCGCCGATCATGCCAACTCCTGGAGCAGTGGGCGACATCTTGCAAACGATTGCAAAAGGTCGTGGCATCAATGTGGTTGGAGTCGACATCGGTGGCGCGACCACCGATATGTTCAGCGTCTTCGGAGGCGTATTCAATCGAACTGTTAGTGCAAACCTTGGCATGAGTTATTCCATTTCGAATGTTTGCGCAGAAGCTGGAATGGACAGCGTCTTGCGCTGGGTGCATCTCGATATGGACGAACGCGAACTTCGCAACCGTGTGAAGAACAAGATGATTCGTCCAACGACGATTCCGCAAACACTCGAAGCGCTTGTCTTCGAGCAAGCGGTTTCGCGCGAGGCACTTCGATTGGCGTACATCCAGCACAAATCATTCGCGACAACATTGAAAGGCGTTCAGCAACAGCGCACAGTTGGTGATGCATTCAGTCAGAAGGAAGCTGGCGGATCGCTTGTCGACAATATGGCGCTTGATTTGATGGTCGCATCTGGCGGCGTGCTCAGTCACGCTCCGCGAATGGAACAAACTGCGCTGATGATGATCGATGCATTTGAGCCTGAAGGATTTACGGAAATTGCAAAAGACTCGATCTTCATGATGCCGCATCTTGGAGTGCTCGCATCTGTGAATCCCCGCGCGGCGATGGAAGTTTTCGAGAAAGATTGTTTGGTTGTTCTTGGTTGGTGCATCGCTCCGCGTGGTGAAGTGCGCGCAGGTCGACCTGCATTTGATTTCACGCTGCGCCGCGCAAATGAAGTTGTTGCGCAAGGACAACTGATCGGTGGCGAGATGCGTCTCGTTCGCTTTGTTCACGGTGAAATCGGCATGCTTGAGGTTCGCCCCGAGCGCGGACTTGATATGGGCGCTGGTCCTGGAAAACCAGTCACACGCGAAGTGCGTGGTGGTGCAGTCGGCATCGTGCTTGATGCGCGCGGTCGTCCACTGAAGTTGCCGACATCCGCGGTTGAGCGACGAGTATGTGTCGAAAAGTGGTTAAAAGCACTGGAAGTTTACGAATAGTCTTGCATTAGAAAAAAGCAAACCCAATGGCCAAGGCATATACACCAGGATTAAAAGTGACAGCACGCACGACATATCGCGTGCGGCGGCTCTTGCCAGTTTCTGGCGATGTGAGGGTGAAAGTTGGCGACAGTGTTTCGGCAGAAACGGTCGTCGCGGAAACCTTCCTTGAAGGCGATGTCTTTCCCATCAAGGTTGCGGGAATGCTCAGCGTCAATCCAAGCGAATTAATGCCTTTGATGCTCAAGCGCGCGGGCGATGCTGTTCAAGTTGGCGACGCGCTTGCCCGAAGTAAAGGCATTTTCGGCATGATGAAGACCGAAGCGAAATCGACTGCAGCAGGAACGCTTGAAAGTATTTCGGAATCCACAGGCATGGTCATCATTCGTGGTGCGAAGACGCCGGTTCAAGTTCGCGCTTATGTCGCTGGAAAAATAATCGAAGTGATCGCCAACGAAGGCGTGGTTGTCGAAACGGACGCGCTCTTTGTGCAGGGGATTTTCGGAGTCGGTGGGGAAACATGGGGACCGCTGATGGTTGCGGGCAAATCGCACACCGAAGATCTACTTGAAGAACACATTGACGCATCGATGAAAGGCGCAATCGTTGTCGGCGGCGCGCGCATGACGGCTGGTGGCATTCGCCGCGCGCGCGAAGTCGGAGTTGCCGCGTTGATTTGCGGCGGAATCGATGACGCAGATCTTCGCGATGTGCTTGGATATGACTTGGGAGTTGCTGTCACTGGAAGCGAGAAAATTGGAATCACATTGCTTGTGACCGAAGGCTTTGGCGACATTGCAATGGCGAAGCGAACATTCCAGTTGTTGCTTGCACATGTGGGAAAAATGGCAAGTGTGAACGGCGCAACGCAAATTCGTGCAGGTGTGATGCGCCCAGAAATCGCAGTGCCGCTGGGTGAAGCGAGTTCTGGAGAAATCTTCACTGGCGGTGCAACCGCAGGAATCTTGGATATTGGCACGCCTGTTCGAATCATTCGCGATCCTCACTTCGGACTCTTGGGATCCGTCAGCGCGCTTCCAGAACAGCCAGCGGTTCTGGGTTCTGGATCGAAGGCTCGTGTGCTTGAAGTTGCGCTCGAAAGCGGGCAACGTGTGACGGTCCCGCGCGCAAATGTCGAACTTGTTGGAGATTGAAGCGGGGGGAATGGAAATCCAGTGTCGCTTTGCGTTCGCATAAATTGTTAAATGGGACTATCTTCTTCTTGTGGCGAGGAACGCAAACGCAAATCAATGGCGAATGATTTCAAGCGCACTGATTCTTTGCGCGATTGCGCTTGGATCTTTCGGCGCGAGTGGGGTTCACAGCAAATTTGACATAAGAGGCAAGATTCCGCTGAATGAACTTGGCCAAGAAATCTCCGCGCCTCCTGCGGCGATTTCGATCAGTGCAGAAGATGTTGCGTGGGATGCTGGAGGCGCGATCAAAGTTTCGTGGCAGCCTGCCGCTG